>JADLBT010000049.1 GCA_020847555.1 Gemmataceae bacterium | reverse complement strand
GGCCGACGTGATCCAGATCGGCACGCGCAACATGCAGAACTTCAGCCTGCTCAAGCGCGTCAGCCGGGCCAGCAAGCCGGTGCTCCTGAAGCGCGGCATGTCGGCGACGCTGGAGGAGTGGTTGATGGCCGCCGAATACGTCATGGCCGGCGGCAACTACAACGTGGTGCTGTGCGAGCGCGGGGTGCGGACGTTCTCCGACCACAGCCGCAACACCCTCGACCTGTCGGTCATCCCGCCGGTGAAGAAGCTGTCGCACCTGCCGATCCTGGTGGACCCGAGCCACGGCACCGGCAAGCGCGACTACGTCCCGCCGATGGCGCTGGCGTCGCTGGCGGCCGGCGCAGACGGACTGCTGATCGAGGTCCACCCGGAGCCCGACCGGGCGCTCTCGGACGGGGCGCAGACGCTGTCGTTCGAGGGTTTCGAGCGGTTGCTGGAGTCGCTGCGGCGCCTCGCCGAGCCGCTGCGGCGGACGCTGAACTGACCCGCTCCAGTGCAGGGCCAAGGGGTCCGGAGAGGTGTTGGAGAAAGCCCACGGGTGGCATCCCGTAGGCCAGCTCCCCAGCACGTGACCCACGGGACGCCACCCGTGGGCTTGACAAATACCTGCACTAAACTGCGGCCGGCACAGGGACGTTCAGCCGCGCCGCCAGGGCGGTCAGCTGACCCCAGGTGCCGTCATCGAGGGTGAGGCCCGCGACGCTGCGGCGCGCCTTCTCGCACCGCTCCGGATCCCCCGGCAGGAGAACCGCCTTCGTGCCCTCCGCCGGGGGGCAGCAGCGGACCCGCTCCGCCAGCCCGCTGACCTCGTGCAGGAAGTGGTCGGTCCCCGCGAACTGGTCGATGTCAAGGGCGATGAACAGGACGGCATTGGCGCTCAGGTTCGGCCCCTCCGGGTGGCTGCACGGCGCCCCCGACAGCCCACCGACGAGCATGTCGAGCAACAACCCGATGCCGAACCCCTTGTAGGCCGCCGCCCCGCCCAGCGGTAAGATGGACCCGCGCGGCTCGCGGTAGAGCACCGACGGGTCGGTGGTCGGCCGGCCCTGGGCGTCGAGCAGCCAGCCCTCGGGAACCGGCGTGCCCCTGTTGAAGTGGACGCGCACCTTGCCCTCGGCGACGACGCTGGTGCCGATGTCGAGGATGGCCGGGTCGCCGTCGGTCGGGGCGCCAAGGCACAGCGGGTTGGTGCCGATCCGCGCCTGCGTGCCGCCGGGAGGCGCGACAGCGCGGCCGAGCCCGTGGTTGTTGACGGTCGCGAGGAACGCGAGGCGCTCGGCCGCGGCCCGTTCGGCGTACTCGCCCAGCCGGCCGATGTGCCCGCAGTGCTTCAGCGTGCCGGCCGCGATGCCGACGGCGCGGGCTCTGGGGATGAGGTGGTCGAGCAGACGGTGGGCCTGGACCTGCCCGAGCCCCTTGCCGCCGTCGGCGTGGACCAGCGCCGGCGTTTCCTTCAGGACAACGAACGGGGCGCCGGGCCGCAGTCGGCCGTCGGCGACCGCGTCGAGGTACTGCGGGATGCGGATCAGGCCGTGCGAGTCGTGCCCGCACAGGTTGGCGTCCACCAGACCGTGGGCCACGATGGCGGCCTCGTCGGCGGGCACGCCGGCGGCCTGGAAGAGGGACTCGGCGAAGGACTTCAGGGTTGAAACGGGGAGGGTCGGCACGGGATGGTTCCTGGAGCGGGTGTGTGGGGGCCTGTCGAGTTTCACGATACGACGCCCACCGGGGGGCGGGGAGGGAGTGCGATGACTTTCCGGGTGCGGACCGAAAACCGGGCGATCCCCGGCGGCGAACTGGCGGTGTGGGTGCTGGAGGGCGAGACGGGCGCGGCGGCGGAGGTTTGCCCCGCCCTGGGCTTCAACTGCTTCCGGTGGCGCGCGGGCGGGACGGAACGGCTCTACAGCGACCCGAACTTCTTCATCGACGGCCGGCCGACGCGGAGCGGCATCCCGGTACTGTTCCCGTTCCCGAACCGGATTCGCGACGGGCGTTTCACCTGGGCCGGCAAGGGATACCAGCTACCGCTGAACGACCCGGCGGGGAAGAACGCCATCCACGGCTTCGCCTGCCGCCACCCGTGGCGTGTCGTGGGGCACGGGGCCGATGGCTCCGGGGCATGGCTCACCGGCGAGTTCCAGTGCAGCGTTGACGCGCCGGTGAGTCGCGCCCTGTGGCCCGCCGACCACCGGCTGCAGCTGACGTGCCGCCTGACTGCGAACGGGTTGCGCCTGGAGGCGCTGGTCGAGAACCCGGACCGCGAACCGCTTCCGTTCGGACTCGGGTATCACCCGTATTTCCGGGTATCCGCGACCGGCGAGGTCCAGGCCGCGGCCCGGTCCTGCTGGGTGCTGGAAGCGTCGCTGCCCACCGGCGAGCGCCGACCCGTCGAGGGGGCGCGCGACCTGAATGCCCCTCAGCGGTTTGGCGATTTGCAGCTGGACGACGTGCTGACGGATCTGGACCACACGCCGCGGCCGGACCGTGACGGGCTTTGTTGGCGCGGCCGCGTCGGGCGGCTGGAGCTGTTCTCGTCGGCCGACTTCCGCGAACTGGTCGCGTTCACCCCGCCGCACCGGGAGGCGGTTTGTCTGGAGCCATACACCTGCACGACCGACGCGATCAACCTGAGACAGCGGGGCCTCGACGCCGGGCTGCGCGTGCTGCCCCCAGGTGGGCAGTGGAGCAGCGTGGTGGAGATGGCTATTGTTTGATATTTGGTGCGGGGGCACAGCGGGCTGTCACTGTTCCAGGATGAGCCGGTAGACCTGCTTGCGGCCGACGACGATCTCCGCCCTGCACCCGGCCCCGGGGCGGAGGGGAAAGGGCGTGCGGGTAATGGTCGCCACCGCGGTGAAGCGCCGCTCTCCGCCAGGCCCCGGCTCGCCCCACGGCTCGACGCGCTCGACGAGCGCCTCGGCGTGGCCGTGGAGTCGCTGGTTGTACATGGCCGGGTAGACGCGGACGGTCTGCTTTACCTCCACCTCGGCCCGGTGGCGGTCCGCGACTTCCAGGCGAACGACGGGGTCCAGCGGCGCCCCCGTCTGCGGGTCGAGCGGAGCGACCAGAGCGACCGGATCTCCGGCCCGGACCGCCGCCCGCGCCTCGACGTGGACCTTGAACACGGCCCAGCGTCGGTGCCCCTGCGGCACTCGCACGGCGCCGGCCGCGAGGAGAGCCCGCAGCGCGTCGCGCTCGGCCCGCGCTGCGTTGGTCGGCCGGCCCTGGTCTTCCAGGTCGCGCACCCGGCCCTCCAGCTGCCGCAGGCGCAGCTCCAGTTCGTCGGCCCGGACGACGGCGAGCGGTTGACCAGGCCACACCTCGTCGCCAGCCTGCGCCTTGTGGAAGCGCAGATCGCCCGGCTCGATCGACCCGCCGTCCGTCAGTTTGTAGGCGCGAACCTCCTGTGCCTTGCCGGCGGCCGGGTCGGTACACCCATCGCCCCGGCCGTCCACACGCAGGCGCAGCGGCGGGCCGGCGGAGCGCGACACGGCCCCCTCGTACCAGCCCGGTTCGACCACGCCAGCGAGCGCGGCACGCACCTCCTGCTGGTCGCGGGCGTGGACCACCCCGGTTGCCGGCACGGTCGCCTCCATGCGCACTCCGAACAGAAAGCCGATGAGGGCGGCGACGACGAGGAGCAGGCTCACGATGAAGATGCGCAGGTGGTAGCCGCGCCGAGGGGGCACCCACGCGGTAGACATGCCAGTCGCTCCCGACAAAAGAGACACCCCGGGGCCACAAAAGCTCTTTGTAGCCCCGGGGTGCTGTCGGACCAGCCCGGAACGCCCGCGACGGGCGTGCAGGCGTTCAGCGAGCGCCGACCAGTTTCTGCCGGTAACCGTTGAGGATCTGCCGGAGCGGCCCCTGCAGCCGCTCCAGACTCGCGTTCACCCGGACCGAGTGCGGGCGGCTCATCGACTCCAGCCGCGCCCCCTCGGCGAAGTCCAGCGCCGCCGCCTCGCGCTTCGCCCGCGTCTTTTGCTGGTGGCGGGCCAGGCCGAGGTAGTAGTGGAAACGGGCGTCGAGATCGTAGTACCCGATTGCCTGCTTGAACTGCGCCTCCGCCTCGGGATAACGCCGCGCCCAGTAGTACTCAAGTCCCTTGCCGAAGTGCCGGTCAGCCAGCTCGACGTTGTAACGGGCGAGGGCGTCCGGCCGGTCGAACGCGGGATGGCGCTCGACCATCTGCACGAGTTCCTTCGTCGGCCGCCCGGGGTAGTACAGCTCCAACCCCTTGACGTATGCCTTTATCCCCTCGTTGCGCTTGCCCTGGCGGGCGAGTGCCTGGCCGAGGAGCATGTACCCCTCGCCGCGAACCCGGGGACTGGCCGCCTTGAGCAACTCGCTGGCCAGGTCGATGGTCTGCCGCAGTCGGGCCGCAAGTTCGGGATCCTCCTCCTCGTCAATCGGAGGCTGCACGCCGACCAGCGCCAGCACCACGAGGACGGCACGCGGATCGGCCGCCGCGACCTCCTCTTCTTCGCCGTCGTCGGCCGGGGTCAGGCGGCTTGTCTCAGTGGCCTTCCCCTTCGGGGCGGGCTCGGGGATCGCCAGGGCCGGCCGCTCGCGCAGGAGCAGCCGGCCAAGGGCGGTGCGGAACTCGCTCGCCTCCGCCGGGGCGCCCTTGTGGACTTCCAGCGCCTTGCGGTAGCTCGCCTCCGCCTTGTCGAGCTGGTTGAGCCGCTCTTCCAGCCGGCCGAGCAGGTAATACCCCTGCGCCGCCGCCGCCGGATCTTTCAGGGCGGTGGCGGCGTCCTGGCGTACCTGCTCCACGACCGCCACATCCGGCTTGCCCGCGCCTTCGCCCAGCTCGACTCGGACCAGCCCGCGCAGGGCCGCCAGCCGCGGGCTGCCCGGTATCGCCTGCAGCCCGGTGTTCAGCTCACTCAGCGCATCCTTGAGCCGCCCCTCCTCGCGCAGCTGGCGCGCCCGCGGCAGGAAGTAGGCCTTCGGGTCGGTCAGCTCCTTGAGGGTATCCTCGGCCAATTCCGCCCACGCGGGGGGCGTCTTCAGCCCCTGCGCGGCCTCGATCGCCTGCTTGAGAGCCCCGACCGCATCGGCGAACTGCCCCTGGTTCCGCTGGGCCAGCCCCAGGGCGTACAGCGCCCTGGCCCTCGTCTCGGGGGTGACCTTGTGGTTGTTGGCTTTGATCCATTCCAGCGACTTCGCGACGGCCGACAGATCGCTCGCGTCCTTCCGGGTCCGGTCCCGGTTGAGCGCGATCCAGGTATCGAGGCGCTGCTCAAGGGTTCCGGTCTGAGCCCACAGCTCGCGCACCGCCGAACCCAGGCCAGCCAGCGACGACGTCAGGATCTCCGCTAGCGGCGACTCGGCCTTGCGGCACGCCGCCTTGACGCCCGCAACAAGTTGCTCCAGCTTCTTCGGCCCGTCCCCCCCGGGCAGGAGGTTGCCCCCCTTCAGTTCGTCCAGCGCCCGATCAACTGCGGCGTCCAGCTGCTTCTTCTGCTCTTCCAGGGTGTCGCGGGCGGCGACCAGGTCGAGTACGCCCTTCTCATCCACCTCCTTGATCCCCGCCGCCTTGAGCTTGGCGTTGATGTCGATCAGCTTGCCGTCCAGCCCCTTCCGCGTGGCTTCCAGGGCGGCAACCGTGGCGGGCACCTTGTCCGGGGCGGTCTTCAGATCCTTGGCCAGGTCGTCCAGCGCCTTCTTCGCGACCTCCAGCTTCTTCACCTGGCCGACGAGGTCGTCCGCCATCTCCTTCTTCTTCTGCCAGTCGGCGGCCAGCTCGGCGACCGACTTGCCCTTGAACTCGGCCTTGGCGGCGTTGGCCAGAGCGTCGTCGGCCGCCTTCTTCGCGACGGCGAGGTCGCGCGAGGATTTATCCGCCTCGATGATCCTGTCAATCAGGCCGAGGAAGGCCTTGTCGTCCGCCTCCTTGAGAGCCTTGGCGGCTTCCTCTACCAGTTTGTCTTCGCGGTTGAGCGGCCCCTTGTTTTCCGCGAGGTACTTCAGCCACAGAGCCTCGCCGAGCGCTCGCTTCTCCGGCGAGTCCGGGGAGTCCTTGACCTTCTCGATGGCGGCGTCGAAATTGCCCTCCCGGATGAGCTTGTGAGCCTCGGTGAGAGGGGTTTCAACAGGCCCCGGCGGCTGCACCGGGGTCTTGATCCCGGCCGTAATCGGTTGCATTTTGTAGCCGGCGGGCGAGTCGGGGATCAGGTTGGGAGCGAAGTACCACACCGCCGCCGCCCCGCCGGCCGTGAGCAGAACTCCCAGCAGCAGCGTCCCGGCGGATCGCATGAGCCCGCCGCTCTGTCGTTCCTTGCGCCCGGGCTTTTTCGTGCTCGGCTCCTCGAGGACCGCCGTCGAGGCGGCCGCGGCGCTCTTGCGCGTGCCGCGTGGGACGACGACCTCTTCTTCCGCCACTTCCTCGGCGTCCTCGATCAGAGCATCCTCGCCGACGACCTCGGCGGCCTGGCGCCGCGACCGCTTCGAGCTGGTCCCTTCCGCGTCAGCTGACTCCTTGAACAACTCGTCGATCGCATCCTCGACGCCCTGCTCGGCGAGGGTCTGGTCCTCGACCACCTCCCCGGCCTCCTCGACCACCTCCTCGGCCTCCTCGACGTCAAGCACCTCGTCGGCCGCAGCCTTCGCTGAGGGCCGCCGGCCTCCGCCCGTGAGGTTGAGCGACGAGGACTCGGGGCTCTCGTCGGGGACGTCGCCCAGGACGACGTGAGAAGCTCCTTTGCGTCTGGGCTTCGACGGGGCCGGGGGTTCCACCTTTTCGGTGAGCCCCACGCCGGACTCGATCCCCTCGGCAATAAGGTCCACGCCTGACGGCCGCTCACCCCTGGGGGGCGACTTGCCGAGATCCACGTCCGATTCGGCCGTGAAGAGGTCGCCGGCCAGCATGTCGAACCCGGACGGCGTCTCGGGAAGCTTTTGCCCGGCCCGGGCAGACTCCGCATCGAGCGCGAGCGTCTCGTCCTCCACCTCGCTCGCCTCAAGAATCTCCTCCTCGGGGAATTCCTCACTGGAGCTGGCGGCGGCGTCTATCAACTCCTGGTCGCTCATCCCCGGGGCGTCCTCCCCGGTCAGCTCCTTCGCGATCTTGCCGCTGTCGAGTTCCATGCTCGGCAGATCCCGAGGGCTGCGGGTGCCGCCGAGTTCGCCGCCGGGCAACTCGGCCGGCTCGCTGGTGTCGGCGAGCATGGTCGGAGCGGGCGAGCGCGTCCCGAGCCGGGTGGGCGGGACCGCGCCTTTCTTCGGCGGCGCCGCTGCGGTCGGGGACTCCGGCGGCGGAGCCGGGCCGCCCAACTCCGCCAGTTCCTCGCCGCTGGCGAGCATCGTGGCGGCTGGGGCGCGCGTTCCGATGCGGGTCGGGGCCACCCCCTTCTGCGGTGGCGCGGCGGGCGCGGGCGGGATGGGGATCGGCCCGCGCTTCGTCGGCAGCTCGTCGATGGCGGCTTCCGCCTCGGCCACCTCCAGCACCTCTTCGGCCGACGCGGGCTCCTCGATGACTTCCGCCGCGCTGACCTCGATGACGCCCGAATCGCCCCGCAGTCCTGTCAGTCCAGAGCCGGACGGGCTCTCGACGACGTCCGCGGCGGTAAGGTCGATCACGCCAGAGCCGGACGCCGGCCCCTCCGTGGCCTCGACCACTTCCGCCACCTCCAGCACGCCGGAATCAGCGGACAGGGCTTTCAGGGCGGCGCCGGACGGGCTCTCAACCTCCTCCACCGCCGCCACCTCAATCACGCCGGAGGACGCCGGTCCCTCCGTGGCCTCGACCACCTCCGCCACCTCCAGCACGCCGGAGTCGGCGGACAGGGCTTTCAGAGCGACGTCAGACGGGCTCTCGCCCCCCTCCACCGCCGACACCTCGATCACGCCAGAGTCGGACGCCGTGATCTCCGCAGGCTCCGTCACCTCGAACACGCCGGAGTCGGCGGACAGGGCTTTCAGAGCGGCGTCAGACGGGCTCTCGCCCGACCCGGCGGCCGACACGTCGATCACCCCCGACGACGCCGGCCCCTCGCTGACCTCCGCCACCTCCAGCACGCCGGAATCCTCGTGGGCTCCGGCCCCCACCGCTTCCTTCGCCGCGGCGATCTCCTCGTCCGGGACAGCCTCGGCGACTTCCAGCGTTTCCTCGTCGGCACCCAGGTCAATTTCGCCTGCCGTTTGCGGCGCCCTGGTCTCCGCGGTGCGAACAGGCGGGGTGCGCAGGCCGGATTCGTCGGCGACAATATCGATCTCGTCGGCCAGTCGGAGAGTCTCGTCCGCGGGGGGCGTTGCGGGGTTACAATGCGGGCAAGTGGGCAGGTGGTCGGGGTAGGAGCGATCGCAGGTGGAGCACGTCTTCGCCATGAGTTGCCACTCCGAAACGCCAAGGCCCGTGAGAACGGGATGTGGATCAAGCCCAAACCAGGCGGGCGGGGAGGCGCCGGAGGAATGTAGTCCGGGAGCGGCCACAAATCCCGGGGCACCCTTCGCCGCGCGGAATCGGAAACGTCTCCCTATTTTCTCGCAACCGGCGCAAGTCAGCAATGCTTTTTGGCAATTTGGTCGTGGCAGGAACCGTTTTCGCCCATGTTTTCGCTGTATCCAGCCCAGGCGGTAAACGCGCCACGACCCGCACTAACTCTGTAAACGATGTCGCTGCGTCGTGGGAGATGGCCGAACACGTTTGCAAGGCCACGGGCCGCGACCCGTGGGTCAGACCTGCAAGGGCGGCGCGCGACGGGAGAAACCCGGCCCGACTGCTACCTTAATTAACCCGTTTTCTTGATTGACGATGCATTCCGCGGGCGGTTATAGTGCCTGAAGAATCCCCTGCCTCTCCGCAAGCCAGGTAACCTTGCCGCGAGGCCTGCCGCCAACCAACCTGCTCCAACGCGCTCGACATCCCGTAGTGGAGGAACCTTCATGCTGGTGATCCCCGGACAAGCAGGCAAGGACACATGTGACGGCGTCACCCGGCGCGAGCTGCTCCGCATCGGCGGTTCCGCCATGCTCGGCCTGACGCTCGCCGACTTCTTCGGCCTGCGGGAAAAGGCGACGGCCAGCGAGTCCGGCGGTCCCGGCTTCGGCCGCGCCGAAAGCGTCATTCTCATCTACCTGCAAGGTGGTCCCAGCCACCTGGATCTGTGGGATCCCAAGGACAACGTCCCCGACCGCGTCCGCAGTGTGTTCCGGCCGATCAACACCTGCCTCCCCGGCGTCCGCGTCACCGAGTTGCTGCCGCGCCTCGCCCAGACGCTCGACCGGGCGACGCTGATCCGCACGATGAGCTACACGCCGGTCGGGCTGTTCAACCACACCGCCGCCATCTACCAGATGCTCACCGGCTGGGAGGCGACGGCCGTCAGCCCGTCCGGCCAGCTGGAGCCGCCGAACCCGCGCGACTACCCGAACGTCGGCTGTAACATCGCCCGGCTGCGGCCGCCGACCGTACCGATGCTGCCGTTCGTGATGATGCCGCGGCCGCTGCAGGAGAGCAACGTCGTCAACAAGGGCGGTACGGCCGGCTTCCTCGGCCGGGCCTACGACCCGTATTATCTGTTCCCGCCCGGCGACGACATGGACATGAACAAGATGGACCGGGTGTCGGTCGATGACCTGCGCCTGCGGCCCGAGCTGCCGGCGTCGCGCCTGCAGCGGCGCGGCCGGCTGCGCGACACGATCGCCAACGGCATGCCGGCCCTGGAACAGGCAACCGAGCGGTTCGACCTGGACAGCTACTACCGGACGGCCCTGAGCCTCGTCACCAGCGGCCGCGCCCGCCAGGCGTTCGAGCTGTCGCGCGAGACGGCCGCGACCCGCGACCGCTATGGCCGCAACACCTTCGGCCAGTGCTGTCTGCTCGCCCGCCGCCTGATCGAGGCCGGCACCCGCTTCGTCGAGGTGAACTGGCCCAAGGTCGCGAACTCCGACAATCACTCGTGGGACGTCCACGTGGGGCTGTCGAACCGGATGCGCAACCAGTCGGCGCCGATGCTCGACGCCGGCCTGTCGGCCCTCCTGACCGACCTGGACGAGCGGCGCCTGCTCGACCGAACGCTGGTAGTGGCGGTCGGCGAGTTCGGCCGCAGCCCGCAGCGCGGCCTGAGCACGTCGGGCAACGAGAACAGCGACGACGGCCGCGATCACTGGCCGTACTGCTACACGGCGCTGGCCGCCGGCGCCGGCGTGCGGCGCGGGTTCGTCCACGGCCGCTCGGACAACACCGCCTCGGCCCCGCTCGAAAACCCGGTCCATCCGCGCGACCTGCTGGCGACGATCTACCACAGCATCGGCATCAACCCGGGGACGATCGTTCGCAACCACCTGAACCAGCCGCGCGAGCTGGTTCAGGGCAACGTGGTCCGCGGCATCCTGGCGTAAGCGCAGGTGGCCTGCGAATGCGAGGAGGCTTTCATCAGGGGACGCCACCCGAGTGGCGTCCCCTGTTCGTTAGGCACGTGGCCCCTTCACTCATTCCCCGGCGCGCGGTAAAGTCCTGGCAGGAGGAGCACCGCATGACTACCATCGCGATTGTGCCGGACAACGCCGAAGGGCGGCCAGTGACGTACCGCGCGATCGCCGGGACTCGTCAGTCCGTGGGGCGGACGGCAGGGGAGGCACTGGACGCCCTCACCGCGCAGCTGGACGAATCCGAAAAGGGCACTCTGCTGGTAATCCAGCACCAGCGCCCGGACCAGTTCTTCACCGCGGACCAGCAGCGCCGGCTGGGAGAACTCATGGGCCGCTGGCGCGCGGCGCGGGACGCCAGCAACCCCCTTCCTCCCGCGGACCAGGCTGAGTTGGACGCGCTCGTGGAGGCCGAATTGCGTGCCGCGACACTCCGAGCAGCCACCCTGGCGAGCGGGCTGGCGCCGTGAACCCTCACTACTCGGTGGTCGCTGAACGTGCTGGGCACCGATGCGAATACTGCCACGCCCCGGAAGCCATCTTCAACTTCCCCTTTGAAGTCGAGCACATTACCCCTGTTTCACGGCAGGGCGCGAACGAGGAGAGCAACCTGGCGCTCGCCTGCCGCGCCTGCAACCTGCACAAGGCCGATCACCTGGCCGGCGAGGATGAACACACCGGCAAGACCGTCCGCCTGTTCCACCCGCGTCAAGACCGCTGGAAGGACCATTTTCAGGTGGACAGGGAAACTGGCGTCATCCGCGGGCGCACGGCTGTTGGGCGCGTCACGGCCACCCGCCTGAACCTGAATAGCCCGCTCCAGCTCGATGCGCGTCAACAATGGATGCGCCTCGGGCTCTTTCCGTGATCAAGGCGACCTGAGACAACATGCGCCCAAGGGGAACTGCCGGATGAATGCACCTGCAACGCGACTCACCACGCTGGTTCTGTCCCTTTGCGGGCTCGCTGGGTCAATGCGCGCGGAAGGGCCTTTGCCCGGGGCCGCGGATAACTGGCACCAGTGGCGCGGCCCGCTTGCCACTGGCATGGCGCCGCAGGGCAACCCGCCGGTCAAGTGGGACGAGAAGACCAACGTCCGCTGGAAGGCGCCCATCCCCGGCAAGGGCAGTTCCACCCCCGTCGTCTGGGGCGACCGCGTCTTCGTCATGACCGCCGTTCCGACCAGGCGCAAGGCCCTGCCCGACTCCCTGCCGAAGATCGACCCGCGCTTTACGCGCCGGACCGAACCGCCCGGAGTCTACTACAGGTTCGTCATCCGCTGCCTCGACCGCAACACCGGCAAGATCCTCTGGGAGCGCACCGCCGCGGAGGAGCCGCCGCACGAGGGCATGCACCCCTCGCACAGCAACGGCGCCTCGTCGCCGGTGACCGACGGGCAGCGCGTTTACGCCTTCTTCGGGTCGCGCGGTCTGTACTGCTACGACCGCGACGGCAAGCAGCTGTGGAAGCGCGACCTCGGCCGGCTGATCACGCGCTACGGCTGGGGCGAGGGGGCGACGCCGGCCCTGCACGGCAACTGGCTCATCGTCCCGTGGGATCAGGAGGCGCCGTCCGCCCTGTACGCCCTGGACGCCCGCACCGGCGAGACGCGCTGGAAGGCGGATCGCGACGAGCCGACCAGTTGGTCCACGCCGCTGATCGTGCCGCACAGGGGCAGGACACAGGTGATCGTCAACGCCGCGAAGAAGGCGCGCGGGTACGACCTGCAGACGGGCAAGGTGCTGTGGGAGTGTGGGCCGCTAACGATCAACACCATCCCCTCGCCGGTGGCCGCGAACGGCGTCGTCTACTGCCTGGCTGGGTACGGCGCCGCCGGCTACGCGATCCCGCTCGACGCGCGGGGCGATCTGACCGGGACGGACAGGATCCTCTGGAAGCTCGCCAGGGGCACGCCATACGTTCCCTCGCCGCTGCTGGACGGCGATCGACTCTACTACACGGCGGGCAACAAGCCGCTGCTGACGTGCCTCGACGTGCGCACCGGCAAACCGCTCATCGACCGCGAGCGCCTGCCGGTGCTGACCGAGTTGTACGCCTCCCCCGCAGGCGCGGCCGGCCGCCTCTACTTCGTCGGCCGCGACGGCACCACGGTGGTACTCCGGCGCAGCGACAAGATGGACGTGCTGAGCGTCAACGTACTCGACGATCCCATCGACGGCTCGCCGGTCATCGTCGGCCGCCAGCTATTCCTGCGCGGGCACAACTTCCTGTACTGCATCGAGTCGCCGGCGCGCGGGGCCAGCAAGAAGGTTTTGAAACCACTTCCAGGAGCAGGCGGAGTACGGTAGATCGGTCGAACGGTCGTGGACAGGCGGCCCTCCCGGCGGTAGGAAGTTGGTGGCTCTCGGTTGCGAGAGTTTATCGTATGACGTTCGGGCGGCATGGGGCGGGGTGGCGAATTCTCCCGACGCGGAGACCGTTCCCCGCCGTCCAGTTGCAAGGGGGCGAAGGTCATGAGCAAGTGGTTGTGTGGGGCGGCGC
>JADLBT010000048.1 GCA_020847555.1 Gemmataceae bacterium | reverse complement strand
CCGGCGACGAGATGGGCACCGCGCCCGAGGCCAGTATCAACTGGTCCCGGCTCGCCACGGCGACAGACACACTCGTCCTCGCCTGGGCCGCCGGCAACCTGCCGACCGTCACGCGGCTGCTGATCGATCACGGCCGCGACCCAAGCACACCAGTGGCGGTCGTGGCCTGGGGCGCGGAGGTGCGCCAGCAGACCGTCGTCGGCACCCTGTCCGACATCGCCGACCTGGTGGCCGAGGCGGACCTCCAGTCACCGGCGATCACGGTCGTTGGCGATGTCGTCCGGCTGCGCGACCGGCTGCGCTGGTATGATGACCGGCCCCTGTTCGGCCGGCGGGTGCTGGTCACGCGCACCCGCCACGGCGCGAGCGAGATCCGCCGCCTGCTCCAGGCCGAGGGCGCGGAGGTGATCGAGCTGCCGACGCATGACGTCGTGGACGCCGTCGTGCCGGAGCTGTTCGACCGGGTGGTGCAGGCGCTGGACGAGGAGCGCTACGGCTGGCTGATCTTCTCCAGCCCGCGCGCGGTCGAACTGTTCTTCCGCCACCTGCACGACCTCGGCCGGGACTCGCGGGCGCTGCACTCTTCAAAGGTCGCCACCGTGGGCCTGCCGACTGCTGAGGCGCTGGCGGAGCACGGGATCGTCGCGGATGTGGCGATCGAGCTGCCGTCCACCGACGCGATCCTGGCGCGGTTGCCCCAGCGCGAGCTGGCCCGGCGGCGGGTGCTTCTGCCCCGCGCCGAGGAGAGTCAGCACGATCTGCTGCGGGCGCTGCGCCGGCTGGGAGCCGAGGTCGAGGATGTGCCGATGTTCGTCTCGGCCGTGCGGCTGGCGCCGGACCGCGACGCGCTGGCCAAGCTGCGCCGGCACGAGATCGACGCGGTGGTCTTCCCCGCATCGTCGGCGGTGACGAGCCTGGTGCGGATGCTCGGCGGCGATGTGGCGGCGCTGCAATCGGTGCGGGTCGCCTGCATCGGGCCGATCACGGCGGAGGTGGCGTTGCAGGCCGGGCTGCGTGTCGATACCGTCGCTGACCCGCCCACACCGGCCGGCGTGGTCAAGGCGCTGGCCCGGGCGATGCGGCAGACGCCTGCCACCGCGTAGACGCTGTGAAGATGCGGGATCGCCGGGCTGCTGGCAAGGCATCTGACGCGGCGCGTTTGCCTGCCTCGGTGGCGGCCAGACGGCCAGGACGATACTGTCGGTCTGGCATCCCGCGCCCGGCACCGGTCCGGATACCGAGCGGCCGGCGGGCCGATGCTGGGACCGGCGTGCTAGAGTGTCGGTCCGGTCATCGGTATGCTGACTCTGCCGGACAGCCCGGTCGGAGCCGGGGTTGTCGCTGAGCCGGGGTTGACCAGACTGGTGGACCGGCGGGCGGCGCGGCCCGGCTGACCGACGAACTTGGACCATGGCAAGGTACCGATGTTGGAACGACGGCCCGCCGCGATTGCCTTTGACTGCTACGGCACGCTGCTCGACGTGACCGACGACAGTTTCATCCACGCCTGCGGGGAACTCCTGCGGCAGTTCGAGATCGAGCATGACCACAACGAGTTCTGGAAGTCGTGGCTGGCCTCGTCGCGGACGATCGCGGAGGAGCAGGGGCGGGTAACGGGCAAGCCACTGGAGGGGCCGGAGCCGGACTTCTTCAGCTTCCGGGAGCGCTGGCCGGATGTGTTTGACCGGACGTTTCAGGGGCTTGGCGTGTCGGCGGACACGGTGGCGGCGTACCAGGTGTTCCACTCGACGCTGGCCGAGGCGGTGGCGTATCCGGACACGGCCCCGGCGCTGGAGCGGTTGCGGTCGCACTTCCGGCTGTGCGTCGTCTCCAACGCCGACGATGATCACCTGCACGAGGCGCTGGCGGCGAACGGGCTGAACCCGTTCGAGTTCATTCTGTCGTCGGAGGCGGCGCGGTCGTACAAGCCGCGGACGCCGATCTTCCGGGAGGCGGCGACGCGGCTGGGGCTGGAGCCGGCGCAGATCTTGTATGTGGGGGACAGCCCGCTGGCGGATGTGCTGGGGGCGCGGCACGCGGGGATGTCGGTGGCCTGGATCAACCGGCTGGGGGCGACGCGGCCGGAGAGCATTCCCGAACCAGATACCGAGATCACGACCCTGATGGAACTGGCGGACCAGTTGCTGGCGCTGCCGCCGGCGGCACTCGAACGCTAACCGTCTCCCCGCTTGTCCCGGATCATGCATGGGACCGCCGCATGCATCTGGGTGCGCCTCGTTCATGAGTGAAGCTCAGATTCAGCATGGGCGTCGGTGAGTAATCCGGGTTGGCAGCTCCGGCCGCTTTCAGAGCGAGGCGGCGGTGTGTGCCGGTCCACGTCCCCCATGCGGTAAACCCCTCTGTGCATGGCCGGGACGATGGGCGCATCCCTAATGGCGGCGGGAGCGGACACCGGGGTTCGACCGGGGTGAGGGACGCGGACCGGCCATCCGCGGCGGTGCGGGCGGTGGTGGTGTTTGGTTGTGAAGGTGCGCCCCGAAGGCGGGCTTTGGGGCGGAGGGGCCGCGG
>JADLBT010000047.1 GCA_020847555.1 Gemmataceae bacterium | reverse complement strand
GGGCGTGCCGCTCGGGCCCTGGATCAACCCGATCGTCCACCAGGACGCGTGGGTGGTGAGCGACGAGGACGGCAAGCCCTACCTCGAGCAGCACACGGTGTGCGACCGCCCGGACTACTACAACGCCCTGATGATTACCGGCGATCCCGAGTGGTCGGACTACGCGGTCGAGGCGCGGGTGAAGCCTCTCTCGTCCGGCGACGCCGCCGGGGTCGTGTTCCGCTACCGCACCAACCGGAGCTTCTATCTGTTCGGGCTGCACGGCGGGGACAAGGCCGTGCTCCGGCTGCGCCTGCCGCTCGAACAGAAGCTGCGCGTGGCCGAATGGAAGGAACTCGGCGCGGCGGACTTCCGCTATGCCGTGAAGCGCTACTATACGCTGCGCGTGGTGAACGACGGGCCCAGGATGCGGGCCTACATCGACGGCAAGCTGATTCTCGATGCGTCCGACGACACCAACCTGAAGGGCAAGGCCGGCCTGACGGCCAACATCCCGGCGCGCTTCATGGACTTCCGCGTGACCGCGGACGACGCCGCCCGCAAGGCGATCGAGCGGCGCATCGTGGACCGCGAGTCCGGGCTCGCCCGGCTCCGCGCGGCCAATCCGAAGCCCGCCGTGTGGAAGAAGATCGAGACGCCGAAGTTCGGAGCCGGACGCAACGTCCGCTTCGGTGACCTCGACGGAGACGGCAGGCTGGACATCCTCATCGCGCAAAATATCCCCCGCGTGCGCGGCGACGCCTTCGACCATATCAGTTGCCTGACCGCCATCACCCTCGACGGCAAGGTCCTCTGGCAGCAGGGCCGCCCGGACCCGCGCAATGGCCTGCTGACCAACGACACGCCGTTCCAGATCCACGACATCGACGGCGACGGCGCCGAAGACGTCGTGCTGGTGCGGGACTTCCAGCTCCAGGTTCTCGACGGCAAGACCGGCAGGCGGAAGAAGTCCGTCTGGATGCCCGAGATGGACCGGAGTCTGAAAGAGCGTCCCTACGACATCAACAGCGGCGACTCGATCGCGTTTCTCGACCTGTCGGGCAGGAAGAGCCGCCGCGAAATCCTGGTGAAGGACCGCTACAAGTATTTCTGGGTTTACGACGATAACCTGAACCTGCTCTGGAAAGGCGAGGGCCAGACCGGCCACTACCCCTACCCGTACGACGTGGACGGCGACGGCAAGGAGGAGTTTGTCATCGGCTACGCGCTGTGGTCGCACGACGGGCGCCAGTTGTGGAGCCGCGACGCGGACTACCGCGACCACGCCGACGGCATCGTGATGGGCAACTTCAGCGGCGATCCGAAAGGCCAGCCGATGGTCTACGCCTGCGGCAGCGACGAGGGCTTCCTGCTGTTCGACCGCGAGGGCCGGACCGTGAAGCACGTCCGCATCGGACACGCGCAGAGCCCCAGCATCGCGAAATACAGGCAGGATATTCCAGGATTGCAGTTGCTGACCGTAAATTTCTGGAGGAATCCAGGTATTTTGTCGTTATTCGATCACCAGGGCAACCTCATCGCCCAGGACGAGCCCATCTCGAGCGGCAGTCCGCTGCTGCCGGTGAACTGGCGCGGCGACGGCCAGGAGTTCGCGCTCCTTTCGGGCAACGTGCGCGAGGGCGGCATGATCGACGGACACCTCCGCCGGGTGGTGATGTTCCCGGACGACGGCCATCCCGACCTCGCCAGCTACGTCGCGGATGTGACCGGCGACGCCCGCGACGAGGTGATCCTGTGGGACCAGGAGCGGATCTGGATCTACACCCAGGACCGCCCGTTCGAGGGCGCCAGGATCTACGCGCCGGTCCGCAATCCCGACTACAACGAGTCGAACTACAGAACGACTGTCTCGCTGCCGGGGTGGAAGCAGCAGCGCTGACGGAGGGCCTTGGCGTCAAACTTGCCCATGCAGAAATCGAACCCCTGGAAAACGCTCGCGTCGCGCGTGGTCTACCAGAACCGGTGGATCCGCGTGCGCGAGGACGACGTCGTCCGCCCGGACGGCGGCCGGGGCATTTACGGAGTGGTCGAGCTGCGCCCCTCGGTGGCGATCGTCGCCCTAAACGAGGGTAGGGAAGTCGCCCTCGCCGGGCAGTGGCGCTACACAATCGACCGGTATTCCTGGGAGATCCCGAGAGGCGGCGCCGCGCCGGGCGAGACCGACCTGCTCGCCGTGGCCCGGCGTGAGCTCGAGGAGGAGACCGGCCTCCACGCCCGCGAGTGGACGCGCCTCGGGGCGGTCGACCTGAATAACGGCGTCACCACCGACATCGAGCATCTCTACCTGGCGCGCGGCCTGACGGCCGGGGCGCCGCGCCAGGATCCCGAGGAGCAAATCGTCACCCGCTGGGAGCCGCTCGACGCCGCCGTCCGGATGGCCCTTACGGGCGAGATCACCGAGGTGTGCAGCGTGGCGGCGCTGCTGATGGCCGAGCGGCTGCTGGCATCCTAATCGGTACTAAGGTTGGGGCTAAGGGCGGATTCCGCCCGCGCCCCACCCCGCCGCGCCGATATGTTCAGCAGCGAACAAAAAAGGTAGCGTGATGACACAGCCGCTGTCCAATCCGGCCGCCTCCCACTGCGCCCCCCTCCCGCCGCACCGCGCCGGAGCCAAGGCCCATTGCCAGCGCGTCGCCGCCGTCGTCGGCGTGCTGGCCAGGCGGCTCCAATTCGACCGCCGGCTCACCGGCCTGGCCGTGGAGGCCGCCCGGCTGCATCACGATTGGCCCGCGCTGCTCGGCCCCGCAGGCCGCGGACGCCTGCTCGAGGATCTGGACGCCCGGGTCGCGCCCGCGGCAGCGCCGGCCCTGCCGCCGGAGCTTCAGGCCGTGCTCGACGCCCTCCGCCCGGCCCCTTCGCGCGCCTGCCCCGCCACTCCCGCGGCCGCGGCGGCCCGCCTGGTCGATCTCGCCTGTTGCTTCGTCGAGCGTTGGGAATACCAGCCCTACGAGGCGCGCACCTTCCGCGAAATCGCCGCCGAGATTCAGCAAATGGCCGCCGACGGCATCTTCCTGCCCGAGCACGCCGCCGCCCTCGCCGATGCCCCCGCCGTGGACGACCGTCAGGTGGCCGCCACCATGGCTACCCTGCCGGTGTTTCCCGCGGTGGCCGCGCAGGCCCTCAAGGTGACGCGCAATCCCCGTTCCGGCCTCGACGAAGTGGAAGCGATTATCCGGTCCGACCAGGTGATCGCGGGCGAGATACTGCGCCTGGCGAACTCGCCCCTGCTCAGCCCACGCCATGAGATCTCGACCATCCGCCAGGCCATCGCCTACGTCGGCTTCGAGTGTACATGCCGGGTCTTGAGCGCCCTCCTGCTGCGCCCGATGTTCAATTCCGAGGTTCTGCGCCCCTTGTGGAAGCACTCGGTCGAGCTGGCGGGCCTGGCCGTTTCCATCGCGTCGCTCAGCGGCGCGGTCGAGCCCGAAGAAGCCTTCCTGGCGGCGCTGCTCCACGACATCGGGCGCCTGGTTCTCTACAAGCTCCCTGACAACGGCGAACACTACCTCCGGTTGCTAGCCATGGGGATCGAGCCGCTATTCGCCGAGGTTCTGCTCTGCG
>JADLBT010000046.1 GCA_020847555.1 Gemmataceae bacterium | reverse complement strand
GTGGACCTGGGGCAAACTCCCTTCCGCCGCCGCCTGCATCGAAAAGTTTACGTCCGTGTTAAATCTGGAGAAAGCCCCGTTAACAGGGAAAGGAGCCTCTCGGTCACCAGGCCATCAGGCGATGGCGACAAGGTATTTCCCTGT
The DNA here is from genome assembly GCA_020847555.1 of Gemmataceae bacterium. Next base: position 24,872 of record JADLBT010000046.1, on the reverse strand, counting down.
AATGGCTTGCGTAAAATACAGGAATGCCGGCAATCGCGCTGGCGTTGGCACCAAAGTAGCTGAAGATGGGGTGGCCAAAGCGAAAGCGGAACGATCCCGCTCCACAAGCGTCGAAGGAACGGCAGACTCGTAGCGCTCGACAACCCACAATCCGGATTGTGGACAAAAGATCAGAGGCGGCAGGAGGCGATTGCCGACGATTTTTTCGGTCTTTCCTTGATTTCCTAACTTGATGGGATATATTCTGTTTTCGTCGCGGAGTGTTCGGGAACAATCGCAACAACACCGTATCCCCTCGGGCGGAGAGCGAAGCCGCAACCCAACCGAGAGGTTTGTTTCGCTCGTGTCGCCGACGACCCCGTGGGGTTAACGGACCAGGTACACCCCAGGACGTCTCCCCCGTGTCCAGAAGGAGGTAGCCCGCCATGTTCAGAAAAAGTGTTCTCTTCACCGCTATCGTTGTGTTGGCCTTCGGGGCACATGCGCGCGCGGACGTGATTAGTTTTGACCCTGATGGTGGTGGTGCCACCGGCACTCTCTCTGTTGCTATCTTTGACTTCTCCCCAGGAAACGTATTGGCGGACAATTCTGTTCCGATTCCAAAATCACCTACTACCAATACCTTTAACGTCTTTTACCAGGCCCGCTTGAGCACTCTTAACAACGCTCTAAACGTTCCGATTTTTGCACCAAACCTTAATGGATTTGAGATTACGGCTGTGATGAGGTTCAGGGAGGATGGAACCTCTCCTTCGCCGTTAAACGCGACTTTTACGGGTAACCCAAACCTAACGCTTGACCGAGTTCAGCTGTTCTATGACTCATCGCAGAATTCCAACGACGCAACAGGTATGGGATTCAACGATGGAACGCTCTTCTTCCAGGCCACCATCGATCAATCCACGGGCAACTTTACGATCGATAATGATGGGCAGGGTGGTCCGGTAGTCGTAAACCCTTTCGCCCCGAACAACAGCATCAGCACGGTCAAAGGAACTGGGAGCGCTACGGCGGATGCGCTTGATCTCCAAAACGACCCCAACTTCATCGCGAATTCCGCCTTTTTCCCCAATCCCAACCAACTCCTCCAGAGCCTCAACTTCAATGGGAATCTGGTGACGCCTTTCTCCATCAATGCCTCATCGTTCTTTAACGGAGCAGATAATAGTGGAACCCCTCAATTGGGGAACGTCAATGGGTTTACAGGCGCCCAAGGAGGTGGCCCCGATTTTCAGTTCCAAGCTGATGCGAACCTGACTTTTAAAGTCCTCCAAGTTGAAATACCTGAACCCGCCTCGATCCTCCTCTTTGGCTTCGCCATCGGGGGAGTGGGATTGGCGCGCGCTATGGCCCGTCGCCGCAAAGCGACTGCCTAACTCTCAAATACCGCTTCACGATTGAAAGCAACAGGTACTACAGAGATCTGATCTCTGTAGTACCTGTTGCTTTTTCCCCACCTTCCAGCCACACATCGTGTGATGTCAGCAGAGGTCATTCATGGTGGTGTTACCTCGACTTCCACACATTCCGGTGGCGGTGCTGTAGCCTTCTCGGCAGGCGGGATGAACTCGGCCATCTCTTGTTCCGCGCCTTCAAGGCAGTCCAGGATTCGCTTACAAAAGCGCGCCGCCTGAGCGCCGGCCATCACCCGCCGATCAAAGTTCAACGTGAAGATGAAAGTTGGCGCTGGGACCACCTGACCTTCCCGGACAACCGGCCGCTGTGTGACCCCACCGAAGGAACCGCCAAGTGGCGAGGACCAGGTTGCGGAGACGACATCGACCCCGTACTTGGCCGGTGAACTGATCAGGGCAGCCCCCCCCCGATACTTCACCCACAACCTCGGGAAGAAAACCGGCAGGCGGATGAGGATCGTTGACAGCCAGTGCGGCAAACGCCGGATGATGGTGCTGAAACTGCGCCACTGCTGGTTGTTGGTCACGTCGCACGTGGCCAGGTTCCGCAGCCAGAGGGTAATCTCCTGGAGTGACAGCCGGTCGGCATCGCGAATGATATCCACAAAGGTGGAGACCTCGGCGTCGGGGATGTTGCGCTCACAGGCCACGGCAATGTCATGGTGGTGAAACTGCTGAAGCCGGGTGCGAAAGAAGGGGATCCAGCGCCAACCCCACAGCCGGCGGTTCGCGTACGGAAAGTCTTTGAGGGCCAACGCTACTGCCTTGACCACAAATGCGGTGTACGATGGTTTCTGCTCACCTGCCGCCTGGCGGATCCGTTCAACCTCTGTCAGATCCACCTCATGGAGAAACGTCACCGTATTACCGGGGCGGATCTCGTACTCGACGATCGATCGGTTGGCACTGAAGAACCTGTTGTTCGGCAGGATCTCATAAGCGGAAAGTTCATTGGAAGTGGTCATGGCTCTCTCAACAAATTGAGTGTTGATCGACTCCGCGTCTCACCACAACACCTCTCAACCAGTCTGACAAAGGAGTCTTTTGCGTCGTATTGTGCCAACGCCCCTGTGAGGCGTTGTGCGGCCTCCCTGTACGCCGACTGGCGAAGCATACCCCCCACCGTATCTCGGACCCGGGAACTGGTGATCTTGCCCGCCCTTACGAGTTCCCCGGCTCCGGCTCGGCAGATTCCTTCCATGTTCATGTACTGATCCATATTGCTGGCGATCCCCACCACCGGCGTGCCGGCCGCGAGCGCCTGCTGTGTCGTCGGGCTGCCCCCGTTACAGATCACCACGCTAGCCCGGGCCGCCGCTTCCTCCCCCGGTAGATAATCCGCCACAAAAGTGTAGGCCGGCAACGGTCCCACCGCAACCCGCCCCGCCGTCGCCGCGATCACCGTGACCGGCAGCTCGGCCAGCGCCTCCAGCACCACCGGCAGTATTCGACCCTGTCCGGAGCTACCGAGATTCACGTATACGATCGGCCGGTCCGTCGGAAGCGCGTCCCACCAGGCGGGCGGCTGCACGGCCGGGGACCAGAGAATCGGCCCCAGGTACTGGTGGTTGGGCGGCAGATCCTCCGTCGGCACCAGCTCCGGCACGTCGGCGTAGAGGGTGTAATCGGCGTCGGTGTAGACTCGGCACAGGTTCGAGCCCAGCGACGGCAGCCCGTGCTCGCGCCGCACCCGGTTCAGCGGCCGGCAGTGCAGCGCGAACGCCAGCGGGCGGACGAGCCGGAACAGCACTCGCGCCACCTCCAGTCCAACGTACCGCGTCAGGGGCAGTTCCGGCAAGGGAAACCGTCGCCGCGCGTACGGGCTCCAGTAGGCGTTGGTGATCGTGATGTACGGAACCCCGGCGAGCCGCGCGCTCACCGAGAGCGACAGCCGGAAATCGCCGACGACCGCGTCAGGCCGTGTTTCCGCCAGGAGTTGCCGGTCCGCCGCGACGTAGGCGCGCAGCGTCTGGGTGTCGTAGACCGGCCGGCCCCGCGCCAGGGCGGCGAGGAACTGCGCGCTGGGGATGGAACGGATCGGCCGCAGCGCAAAGGGCAACTCGCCCAGGAGGTGGTTGTAGCGCGGGTCGCAGGCGAAATGCACCTCGTAGCGGGCGGGATCGAGGGCTTTCGCCAGCACCAGCGGCCGGGCGACGTGGGCCAGCGTGACCGCCTCGGCGACGAACAGGATGCGCTGGCGCCGGGAAGGCGCTTCAGCTGCCGAGGGCGGAGGGTTCATGCGCATCGCCCTTTCCGGCGGCGGGCGCGGTTTCCTGGACAACCGCCCGCAGCGGCAAGCGCCCGGTCCGCCCGGTCGGTGCGGGGGCGTAGCCGAACCGCATGAGGAAACCGGGCCGGCCCTCACCAACCTCGGGGACCAGCTTGCGGAAATCCGCACCGAGCACCTCGACCTTCTCCCGGCCGAGCGCGGCGACGACGGCAGGGGCGCCGTGCTCCAGCACGTTTTCCAGCACGGGCAGGGACATCATCGGCTGGACCGCCAGCCCCGCGCCGCTGAGGGCCAGCCAGGCCCGTTGCATGGCCCGCCCCACCAGCAGGTCGGTCCGGGGCGACCTGTCCGGCGCGACCACCAGGCACAACCCGGACGCGCTCTCGACCAGCTGTCGCGCCTTGGCCGCGAAGACGCGCAGGCCGCCCATGCTCCTCAGCAGCCACTGCGGCAGCCGGCGCATCAGCCGCAGGGCGGTCCGATCCATCTTCCCCACCTCCAGCGCGCTGAGGGGCAGCCCTTCTTCCGCCTGCGCCTCGGGCGGCAGGTCGAACCGGACCCTGGACAGGAAGGCGGCCCGCATCGACGGCTCGCCGAACATGGTGGCGTCGGCCCGACCGATCAACTCGGCCAGCGGCTTCAGGCGGTCCGCGCCGGCGATCCAGCAGGTGCGGACCGCTTCGAGGGGGGGCGTCTGCCGGGTCAGCTCGGCGAGCAGGTCCGCGGGGACGGGGCGTTGATCGTACACGCGCCGGTTGGTGACGCGGGCGCGCATGAGGATATCGACCTCTCCGCGCTGCGGCCCCTGGCCGCGCGTGAGCTGCACGCTGGCCACGGCGGAGGCGTCGGCCAGGTCCGAACAGGCTTCCCAGCCGCGAGCGCCGGCTGCCTGGAGCAGGTTCTCGACGGCGGCCCCGATGGCGATGCGGGCCATGCGCTGGCCGGCATTCATCGGCGACGGATCCCGGCTCTCCTCGACGCGAAACGCGACCGTTCCGCTGACGGCATCGACCGCGATTTGCCACGGCTGGGTGTTGTCTCCGGAAGGAGCCCAGATGGCCGCGCTCAGCAGGGTCTCGAACTCGGAGGTCATGGGTCACCTCCCAAAATAACACGCGGGGGAGAGCACATCTAGAGGGGTGCGGCAGGCGAGGCTGGGCCGGGCGGTTTGTCCCACCCGAGCTGGACGGCAAGTTTCCGCAGCCTGCGCCGTTTGTAGCGCTGCATGGGGTGACGGTTGCCGCCCGGCAATTTCCCACGCCGCAACACCTGGCGATACGCATCGAACTGGAAGTAACACGGCGCCGGGCGAACCCCGTCCCGGCCGAGGAGGATCTTGACGGTCTCGGCGGCGGCCACTCCGCTGCAAAGCTGGCACGCCAGCCCGGCCGAGGGGCCTCTGCGGGTCGCGGGGTCGATTTTCGTGAAGTCCAGGTAATGCCGGTGCGTGGCCCGCGGCGTCAGTCCGACGAGAAAGGCAAGCGTCTGATCGAGGGGATCCATCGGATCGTTCAGATCGAAATACTCGTCAAAGCTCATCCCGGTGGGAGAGAAGACGAGCCAGGCGGTACTGAACCCGATCGGTCCGGCCGTGATGGCCCAGATGCCGCGGCGGCGGGCCTCCCGAAACACCAGCCGCCGCGCCGGCATGGCGAAGAAATCGATGCCGTCGATGAGGATCTGGACGCCGTCGAGGAACTGGTCAATGTTGGCCGGTGTCACGGCCTCGGTCAGCACGCGCAGATGCACGTCCGGGTTGATCGCCCGCGCCTCCTCGGCCATCACCTCCGCCTTGTTTCGGCCCAGGGTGTGGACCGTCGCCCCGTACTGGCGGTTGAAGTTGGCCACATCGAAGACGTCCGGGTCGGCGATGTGAAAGGTGCCGATCCCCAGTCGCGCCAGGGTGGCCAGGTGGACCCCGCCCACGCCCCCCATGCCGGCGATGGCCACCCGGCTGTTGCGCAGCCGCTCCTGCTCCGCCTCGTCGATCAGCCCGCGGTGACGACTGAAGGCCTCCCCGTAAGTCCAGGACGCGGGAGCCGATTGGGCGTCAGGCCGGTCTGAGGTCATGGCCTGTCCTGTGCAGGTTTACCTGATGCGCACCCGAACGCGGAGGTTTACCGGGAGGGAATACGCTTGCTCGAGGTCGATCAGCACTTCGCGGTAATAGACATCCCTGTACTCGCCGGGCGCATTCGTTTCGGGGGCGCGTTTGCCCATGCGGGACAGGACCAACCCCACTTTGCCGACGAACTCCTGCCCGGGTAGACCGTCCACCGTCACGGCGGCATGCTGTCCGACCTGCACCCGGGCGGCGTCCAGCTCCTCGACAAAGGCCCGCACGCGCCGCTTCGACAGATCCGCCATCACGAGGATCGGTTGGGGACTGGCAGGCCCCGCCATTTCACCCGGCTCGGCACGCAGATGGAGTATACGCCCGCTGGAGGGGGCCAGCAACCGCGTTTTGGCCAGTTCGGCCCGCGCCAGGCCCAGGCGTCCTTCCGCCGCCTTGACTCGCGCGGTCGCGGCGCGAACCTCATCCTCGCGCGCCGGAGCATCCACCAGGGCACGCTCCGCCTGGGTCTGCTTCAGCTCGGCGAAAGCTCGGGTCATCGCGAAGAATTTGTGATCGACCTCCTCGCGACTGATGGACTTCGAGGAGGCGAGTTCGCGCGATCGGTTCCAGTTGGCCTCCGCCAGTTCGTAGGTGGCGCGCTGGGCCGTCTCGACCGCCGCCAGGGCCTTGCGCTTCTCCGGCCGTTCGCCGTTCACCAGCCGATCCAGTTCGGCCCGGGCCGCGGCTACCTCGGCCTCGGCCACGGCCACCTGCTGCTTTTGGGCGTCGTTGTTCAGCTCAACCAGTACGGTCCCCTTCGCGACCTCCTCATTCTCGCGGTGATAGACGCGCGCGATGAGGCCGGTCGTCTCGGCCCGCAGGGCGATTTCGGGCGTGGCGCCTTCGACGATCCCGGTGGCCGCGACCCCGTCAGGGCAATAGGCCCGGCCGGTCTTCTGAGAACCCGGGCTCGCTCGCTCCGGTTCGCTCCGCAGGGCGAAGTGGGTGCCGACCCCCCCCAGGCTGATGAGAACCAGGAAGAGCATCATGACCGTCTTCATGGAACAGTTCCTTGTTGACGTCGGCGGCCGACGGCACGCGGGGTAGGTTCCCCTCCTCCGCGAGCCGTCCATCCTCCATTCGCAGGATGCGGTCGGCAAAAGGGAAAAGGCGGGTGTCGTGGGTCACCACCACCAGGGCGGCCGTCCGTTCCCGGACCAGGCGCGTCAGAAGCTGTAACACAATCTGCCCGTTCTCGGCGTCCAGGGCGGCAGTCGGCTCGTCCGCGAACAGGATGGCGGGATCGTTGGCCAGGCCGCGGGCGATCGCCACGCGCTGACACTCCCCGCCGCTGAGCTGGGCGGGGCGCAACTGAGCACGGTGACCGAGAGCGACCTGGTCCAGCAGTTGCCTGGCCTGCGCTCGCGCCGCCCGCAGGGGGATGCCCCGGATGGTCATCGCGAGGCAAATGTTGTCGAGGGCGGAAAGCGTCGGGAACAGGTTGAAGGTCTGGAAAACGAACCCGAGGTTATCCCTCCGAAATCTGGTGCGTTGTTCGGGCGTCAGGCTCGACACATCCTGACCGAGAACCTGCAGCTTGCCCTGGTCGGGAGAGAGGATGCAGCCGAGGACGGACAGCAACGTCGTCTTGCCGCTACCGGAAGGCCCGGCCAGGAACACCGTCTCGCCCCGGTCCACGGTCAGACTGACCCCTTTGAGGATCGGCACCCGGGTCGAACCCGCCCCAACGTTTTTGTGCAGACCCTGCGCCACGATTGCTGGGAGGAAGACTGGCATGGGGCCTCGCCCGCCAATGCGCTCGCACCGCGCCTGAGGGCGAGCCGGGCTCACCCTCCCCCGTTCAACTCCGCAGTACCGTGGCCGGGTCGATCCGTCGAATCCGCAGGTAAGGAAGACCGGCGGAAAGCAGGCACACGAGTACGATCAACAGCACGCTGAACGCCGCCACCCACCAGGTCAGGATAACCGGCGCAATCGGGTTGTCCATCGACCGGCCGGCGAGGATCGCGCTGGCCACGCCGAGCAGCGAGCCCAGCGAAGCCGTCCCCAGAGCCTGGGCCAGCAGGAACCGCGCGATGCAACGGTCGTCGGCCCCCATCGCCTTGAGGGTGGCGAACTCCTTGATGCGTTCGTTCACGGAAGCATACAGCGTCTGGGCCGTGACCGCCAGCCCCACCAGCAAGCCCAGAAATGCCGCCAGGCCGAAACTGATGCCGATCCCGGTGCGCGTGAGCCAGAACTCCATGCACGTCCAGCTGTAGGCATCCCGGTCGTAGACGTCGAGGTCGGGCACCCGCTCGCGGATCCGGGCACACAGGGTTTGGATGTCCGTACCCGGCCTGGCCTTCACCAGAAAATAGGAACATTGACCGGCGGGCACCCCGTGGGTGGACCGCCGCGCCCGCTCGAGCGTGGTGAAGATGTAGGGGTTGTTCGTGAAGCCGACGATTCCCCTGGTCATCCCGACAACTTCAGCTCGCTGGTTGTCGATTTCCAGAACGTCACCGATCTGGCAGTTGCCAAGCTTGTCGGCCGCATGAACATCGACCAGGATGGCGTCAGGGCGGCGAATATCTCGGGAATCCCCTTCCGCCATGATCCAGGCATTCCCCAGGAGACTGGCCGGATCACAGCCGACGACCAGGACGATCTCGGACCGCCCATCGCGCATGCAAGCCTGTCCTGCCGCGACCAGATAAGGTTCCGCTCGCTCCACGCCTTCCACGCCGCGGATACGGTGTACCCACCGTTCGGGGATGAAATTGCCCATGTCCACGTTGTTCGTGTGGCGGTGGCCGACCCAGATGTCGGCCTGACCGTAGTCGATCAGCAGGCTCGCCTTCTTGATCAGCCCGATGAGGAGCCCGCCCTGCAGGTTGACGAGGACCACCGCGAAGCTCACCCCCAGCAGCGACGTGAGCAGTTTACCGCGGTCGGCCAGCATCGCCTTGATGGCGAGCAACCACATAGCTTGTCCTCACCTACGTTGTGCGCCTGATCGGCGCAGGGTGTGACGAGTCGGATTTCGTCACTGCAAGTCTAGGCCATGTTACCACCGCCGGGGGCTGCCCTGATGTTCGACCTCGGCCAGAATGTCCTCCACGGCCTCAACAGCGGTCTGGCTCGACTGCTCGGCCAGTTCCCGGATCACCTCCGCCGGCATCTCCGCCGCCGTCAAGACGTCCCCGGGCAAGGGCGCGCCGAAGAGTTCCGCGTACTTCTTCGGGGCGTCTCTCCGCATCTGGTGCCGGTCGAGCACATAGGCCTCGGCCGGCGCCCCCTCGACCGCCTCGTAGGCGCGGCACGGCCCCAGCGGGGCGTACCCCAGCCCCTTGCAGTAGTAGTTACGGTGCTTCGGGTTGACCGCGATCACCCAGGTGTCGCCGCCTTGCCGGACGTGGTATTGCTTCATCAGCCGGATCATCGCGGTGAAGACCTGGAGGAATTCCCGCTGGTCCAGATCTCGCATGGCCAGGGAGGTGACCTCCGCCAGGCGCCGACCCTCCCGGCGGAGCTGGCCGATTTCCTCGGGGTAGATCGTCTGGAGCGGCAACCCCAGCAGGGTGTTATCCGGAACCAGGGTAAACGTGGCCAGAACCTGGCCCTGGTGCCTGGCCACGAAAACGGTCGTGTCCGGCAGAGCGTGGTAGGGGGTGAAGCGAACCAGCTTGGGCGATGGAGCCTCGTAGCCGCTGGCCAGGTAGTTGTGGCGGACGAGCTGAAACGCCTGCCGCCATTCGTCAGGAGTGGAGGCGATCTTGACCTCGACGGGTCGAGAGATGCCGGGAACCGCCAGGGGCCGGGGATGCCCTGGGTGATCCCGGAGAATGGCCTGAGCCTCGCTCCCGGTGGAGGTGGGAAAGCAAACCAACACCTGAGTGTGCAGCGGGGAGAGCATGTTGTTCATGATTGCCGGTTAACCCCTGAACGCTGTAGACCACCTTGTCGTCAGTGACAACGAGTCGAGAAGGAGTCACTGCCAATCCGCGGCACCCTGGTTTGAAGGGGAAGGTGCCCGGACAACAAGCACGGCCTGGCCGTGCGAGGAACGAACGTCGCCGCCTCTCCGGTGTCCGCCAGTCGAGCCGTCTTTTGGGAGTCCTGCGAGTGCAACAGGGGGCGAGCAGCCTGGACCGATTTATGGCCCTGCGAGTTTCGAGTCATTAACGGACTATTTCGATCCGGGAATAGAGTCCAAACGGGTACTATCCCAACTCGGACAAAATCTCAACCCGATTTGGGAGAAGATCTGGCCAAAGGTTGGAGACTTTTCCCACCTTGCCGCACGTCTGGATGAGAATAGGGTGTGGTTCCGGGCGGGTCGTGAAAGATATTACGTTTCATTGTTTAAGGAATCCGCGGCAGTGTCAAGATAACCCTCATACGAATTTTCGGTCTTCCGGACTCGGAGAGAGCGGTCCCGTTGGGCTCGCTCCGGCGGCAGAGCCCGGTACAGCAACGCCCTTCGGGGACTGCTCCTGGAGGATGATCGCGCGGTCTTCGCCCCCCCTGACACGAACGCCCAGGTGGTTGCTGGGCGCTCGGCTGTCACTGGTCACGGCAACAACCTCACCCTCCAGGATGGTTTCCGCGATTAGTTTCTGCAACACCTCGTCAACGTGGGAGTGGCCGATTCCGTGCGGCCGAAACCGCACAACCCGCCGCGGTTCGCTCATGTGAAGTCCCTTGCCGACCTCAGCCAGTCCCGGGTTGCGTCCTGCAGGGCAACCGCGGCGCCGGAGGGGTGCGAAAGGGTGACTGCCTGCCCGTTGCTTGCAAGCCCCACCGAGAGGGGGGAGAGCAGGGCAAGGGAGTGCGGACGGAATGTACGCCTGCACGGCAACACCTCCCTGTGGCAGCGCCCTCGAGGAGTTCGTGGGACCAGCGATGAATCCACGATAAAGCGAACGAAAGGTTCCAGTCGCTGCAACACTAGCAACAATCGTGCCGTGCCCTCAAATCACCTGCATTCGCTGGGAATCCCAGCTGGTGGCCTCCTTTTTGTACGCTGTGTCAGGTTATAATGTTTCCATTCCTGTACGTCGTCCATTTACAGGGATAAACTCCCGCAACACAGGTTTTGTCGCGACTTCATTTTTGCACGGCAGAACATTAACCGCTATTCTCACCATAACCGCCTCCCGATCTTGCTCCAAAGCCTTCCAGCAACCGGACTCAACAGATTCCGGTCTGTCCTGCGTAACTCATCGTGCCGGCAATCTCTTCGGATCGAGTCCGTGGTGCGGCAAACTCATGTTTGCTCGGGCCAAAGCGGCTGCGCAAGCGGGTTTACGGTCCAGGAAAAATGAGGAGGTATGCTCAGGAGGATTCTTTTGCCACCAAACAGTACGAGCACTTTTTCGCTCCTTCCGCCAGGCGAGAGAAGGCCGCTTTGTACGCGATCTGGTTAACCCTGATGGTGTGCCAGGGACTCTGGAAAGCCCACGGGCGGCGTCCCGTGGGCCAAGTCCCTGGCGCTTGCCCCACGGGGCGCCGCCCGTGGGCTTTACCCTCACTCCCCCGGACTGTGAAGGAGATGGGCCAGCGCCTGAGTAAATTCGCCAGGATTTCCCTTGCGGGACCTCGCCGGACCGCTGTATAACTTTCAGTACTAACAGGCGTTTGTTCCCCGGGCAGTTTGCAAGGGATTCCGAAGCAGGTCCGTCTTTCGACAGGTTGATACCTTCGCTTTCTGCCTCTCGGGTCCGCCGAGTTCGCCGAGAGCCTTCCGCCGAAACCTCTCCCGGTCCTGGCTCCTTTGCAGACCACCGCGGAGAGGGTCAACGTATTCAGGAGTGCCCCGAGTGCCGCTCGGTCTGGCCTCCTGAGTGAAACCGGGGCAGGGTGTTAACGAGCGTTTGCGCTCCCTGTTACCCCCCGTCAACGCAAGAAGCGTTCACACACGAGAACCCAAACTGCCGCCGCGGGTCGTGCGGCGCAACTACAAGAAATTGCAAGGGTAACGCCACAAACGAGACGAGCCTACTTCTTCTGGCCCGCCGTTTGCCAGCAGAATCGTGGCCGTTTCCGTGCGAACCCCGGCGGAAACAACGAACCGACCACCGTGTGACTGGTGCCTCCACCCCCCATGCTGATGAGCGCCTCAACCGACGCGATTCCCGGCTCGCAACCCTCGCCGCTCTTCCGGTGGGCCTGGCCCGCTGTGCTTGGCGGACTATTGCTGCTGCTGTTCGCCCCCACCCTCCTGCAACTGGTCGAGGTGTGGAACCGGGATCCGAACTACTCCCACGGGTTCCTCGTCCTGCCGGTCAGCCTCTGGCTGGCATGGCGGTACGCCTCCCAGACGCCGGTCCCAGCCGAGGGCGAGGCCGGACTCGGGGCCATCCCGCTGCTGCTCGGGTGCATCCTCCACATCCCGGCGGTCTTCATCGCCTGGCCGCCGCTCGACTTCGTCGCGCTGGGTCTGGTGCTCCGCGGGCTGGCGGTGACGGCCGGGGGCAGGCGGTGGGCGGCGGGATTCACGTTCCCGATCCTTTTTCTGTTCTTCATGTTCCCGTTGCCGCTGACGTGGACGAACTTCGCCGCCCTGCAGTTGCAGGATCTGGTCACCGCCGTCAGCGCCGCGATCCTCGATCTGTTCGTGGTGTGTTACCGGCGCGGCCACGCACTCTACGTCGCCGGCATTCCGGACAACCTGCTCGTCGCCCCCGAGTGCAGCGGCCTGCGCCAGATCGTCGCGTTCGTCGCCCTCGGCGCCCTCGGCGGCCACCTGTTCCGCAAGCCGATCCTGTTCCGCCTGCTGCTGATCCTGGCAGCGGTCCCGATCGCCATCCTGGCCAACGCCTTCCGGGTCGTCCTCATGGCCCTGGGGGTGCGCTGGTTCGGGAGCGGGTGGGTGGCGTCGTGGCTCCACGACGTCCCGGCCCTGCTGACGCTGCCGCTGGGGCTGGCGCTGTTCGGCCTCGCCGGTCTGTGGCTCGGCCGCCTTTGGCCCGCTCGCAACAAGGAGCCGCTCCCATGCGCCTGAACCGCCGCCTGACGTGGGCCGCCGGGTGCCTCGGCGTCACTCTCGCCGCCCAGTTGGCTCTCTACCTGCACGTCAGCGCTGCTCCCGAACACGCCTACCCCGCCCTGGCCCGGCCGCTCGCGGACCTGCCGCTGACGCTCCGTGGCTCCCCCTCGTCGCAGAGCACCGACCCGGCCGCGGTGGTCTGGCAGGGGAGCGCAAGCCCGCGGGAAAAGGCGGTCCGCGCCATCCTGCCGTTCCACGCCGACGACATGGCCCTGCGGCAGTTCCAGTCGCGGGCGATGCCGTACCCGGTCGAGGTCTACCTGGTCCACTCCCGGCTGGGGGAGGACCGCAAGCACCACCCCGAGGTGTGCATCCGGGACGTCGCCGGCGCGCCCGAGGACGACGCGGCCAAGAAAGTCGTGTACCTCGATGGAGCGGCCCAGAAGCGGCCGGCCCAGCGCTTCCGGGTCCGGACGACCGCCAGCGGCTACACGACCGTGTACTACTGGCACTACACATTCGTGCCACTGCCGCGGGAGGGGCAGACGTTCTTGCAGTACCTTCACCGGCTGCTCAGCCAGCCGGCCCCGAGCGTGACCGTGCTGGTCTCGACGCCGGCGCCGCCGGAGCAGTTCGGACTGCTGGAGACGACGTTCTTGCCGGCCCTGGACGCGGCCCTCCAGGCCGGGCCGATCCCCGCGAAGAGCCTCGTCGGGTGTGACCGGCTGAACATCCTGGTCGTTCGCCAGTAAGAACCTCTCCCCCCGGCCCCCTTCTCTGCGAGGGGAGGGGGAGAACACGGGTGCGAGCGCCGGGAAGATCAATCAGACACCGGAACCCTTCTGCTCCCCCTCCCCGCGCAGGGGAGGGGGCCGGGAGGAGAGGTTTTCGCCCGGCCAGGCGATGCAAAATGGACGGATTACCCCGGAACCGGCGCCGGTCTGAGCGGCTTCAGGTTGCCGGTGCCCCAACCGTGAGAAGAGCACCATGAAAGGCACAGGTTTCTGGTTACGCGCCGTACTGGTCGTCGCCCTGCTGGGCGGCGGCGGGTATCTCGGCTACCACTTTTTCCTCTCCCACAAGTCGGAGGCAGCCCAGCTCGCGGCGGGTGAGGCGTCGTACGCCGCCGGGGAGCAGGCCATGAAGGCGGACGACGCCAGGACGGCCGCCCTTCGGTTCGACGAGGCAGCCCTGCAGGCGAGCAAGACCCTCGACGCCGTCCGCAAGCAGTTCGCGACCCCGACGAACAGCCTGACGCGCGAGTCCGGGGAGGAGCTGCGTCAGGTGGAAGGGAAGGCGCTCTGGCTCAGGGCCCGGGCGCTACGCGAGCGCGCCTACGCCCAGGCGGCGGTGGACGGCAAGACACTGCAAGAGATCACCGACTCCATAACCGGCCAGAAGCTCCGGCCGGTGCTCGTCATCCCTGACGACAAGGTGCGGCCCGAGGCGTTCGCCTGCCTGCGGGGCGCTGCCGAGCGGCTGTCGAAGGAACAGGAGGTCCAGGAGGAGGCGCTCCGGAACGAGTTGCTCATCGCGGCGATGAACTGGCAGGCGGTCGAGATCTTCGCGAAGAACGTCATCGTCCTGGATCCGACGAATGCCCGGGCCCGGTACATGCTCGCCCGGCTTGAGTTCGAGCAACCGCGTATCCGGCCGAACGAGCCGGTGACCGCGACCCCGCTCGAACGGCGGCAGCGGGGCCGGATGGTCACCGCCCTCGACCACATCGCCGAAATGAAGAAGGGCAAGGACTACCCGCTCTGGCGCACCGTCTACCTGGAAGCTCAGCTCCTGCGCTGGCTGCAGCAGGACGACCGACAGCAGCACAAGGAGGCCCAGGCCGAGAAGTACGCGACCCAGCTCCGATCCTTGCTGCTGGACGAGAAGGACGGAGCCCTCGCCCGGGCCGCCCGCGGGGAGGGTCTGGATCGGGTGAGCACGTGGGACATCGACGGCGTCTTTGGCGCCCACCTGCTAGCGCTGGAACAGACGAAGGAGGACATCGCCGCCACCGACCCGCCGAACACCGCCCGGCTCCTGAAGGTGCTGGACCAGACCCTCACCTTCTGCGAGCAGGTCTCCGCCCGCAAGCAGGGGAAGGACCAGCCGTCGTTCGTCGATGCCGCCTTCACCGGGGCGGTGGCTGCGGCCGCCCTGGCGGAGCCGGTGCTGTCGGGTGAGCAGGCCGGGGCCTGGTCGAAGCAGCTTGCGCGACTGGAGGCTCTGGCCGGGCAGGCCGCCAAGGCCGACCAGGGCAAGCCGGCGGCTTACGCCCAGCTGTCCGAGCTGTTCGGGCGCCAGGCGTTCCTCGCGACCACGCGCGGCAACACGGAGAAGGCCGCGGCGCTGAACAAGCAGTCGCGGGCGTGGGTGGACGCTGGGCTGAAGGTGGCCGCCGCCCGCAAGCTCCCGCCGGAACAGATCCTGCCGCTGCACAGCCGGGCCGCCACGGTGAAGGCCGTGGCCGGCAGCCGACGCGAGGGCGTGGCGGAGCACCTGGCCGCCCTGCGCGCCTCCAGGGCCGGCGTGCCGCTGGCGGACCTTCTGGAAGGGGCGATGCTCGAGCGCGAGGGCCGGCTGGAGAAGGCGAAGGACCGGCTGGAGGCCGCCCTGGCCGCCAGCGGCCCCCTTACCCTCCGGGTCCACATGGTCCTCGCGAACATCTACGCTGCCCTCGGTCAGCCGGTCCGGGCGCTGAACAGCCTGCGCGTCGTCGAGAAGGCATACCAGGGCTTCGACAAGCTCTCCGAAACAGAGCGTGAATGGGCGCTGCAGTTCACGCGCGGACCCAAGGATCTCGCCTACACCCAGCTGGTCATGAATCTCGACGCCGCCCGCCAGGAGGCGGTCAAGCTCCTCCGGAAGGCGGACGGCAAGAAGGTCACCCTGGCCGGGGCCGTCAAGCCGTATGAGGACGCGGCCCTGCGCCAGCTGAAGCTGATCAAGGAGAAATGGTCGCGGACCCCTCACGACCGGGCCGCCCGGGAAGCGCTGGCCACCCACTACCTCCTGACCGGCCGGGACGAGAAGGCGAAGGAGATGCTGGACGGCCTGCTCCGGGACTACCCGACGAGCCTGGAGGTGCTCCGCCTGGACATCCGCTACCTGACGCGCCCGGCGGCCCGCAAGGCGGCCGACGACGGCAAGACGAAGAGCGGCCTGCCCCCGAAGCTGGTCGAGGCCGTCGATCAGCGGATCAAGCAGTTCCTCAAAACCTCCTCCGACGAGGGCGCGCGGCTAACGTGGGCCATGTGGCTAACCAGCACTGGCCGGTCCGACCAGGCAGTCGCTTACCTGGAGGATCCGCTCAACTTCCCGGCCGGCAAGGACGACCGCCACCAGCGTGTCCTCGCGCTGGCCCTGCTGGGCAAGGGCGACCGGGCCGAGGGGCTAAAACTCCTCAAGCACCTGCCGCACGACCCGTCCCTGGACGCGATCCTGATCCGCCTGGCGGGCGACCGCAAGGACCAGACCACGCAAATCGACGAGGCGGTCGGACGCTACGAGAGCAACGGCCTGTTCCGCACCTGGAAGGCGGCCAACGCATTCGGCGAGCGCAAGTACAAGGAGGCCGCGCAGGACTACCTGGCGAGCATCGAGTTCACGCGCTTCAAGCCGCTGGCCCAGGCCGGTCTGCAGCGGTCCCTTCTCGCCCTCGCCCAGATGGAGCCGGCCGAGGCCCGGTCCGTGGCGCTGCAGATGCTCAAGGAGGTGCCCGACGAGCCGGCCCTGATGCTGCCCCTCGCCTACGCCAGCCTGCAGCTGGACGACATCGGATCGCCGGGCGAAAGCTGGGGGACGAAGAAGACGATGGCCGCGGCCCTGGCCATGTGGGAGCAGCTGGCCCTCCGGGCCGGCCACAACCGGGTGAACGTGCTGCTGACCCAGGCGGAATTCTGGGCCGCCGCCGGCCGGGCGGACATGGCCCGCAAGGAGCTGGCGCGCGTCTTCAAGCAGGACGACCGCAACGCCGTGGCCCTCATCCTGGCGATCGAGCTGGCGCTGAGCACGCGCGAGGCCGACGCGCTCGCCGAGGCCGCCGGGCACGCGGCCACATTGAAGGCGGTCATGAAAGACGCCGCCCCGGCCTTGCTGCTGGCGGCGCGCGTGGCGGAGGAACAGGGGAACGCGGCCGAGGCGATCAAGGCGTATGAGAACCTGATCGCGAGGCATCCCAACTACGCGCCCGGCTACTCGCGCCTGTTCCAGCTGCTCGACAAGGAGGGCGACAAGGCGAAGGCACGCGACCTCGCCGTCCGGTGGCGCAAGCAGGCGCCGGCCGAGGTGCTGGCCGCCCACGCTGACGTCTACACGCTGGCGAGCGCCGGCAAGGTCGAGGAGGCCAAACGGGCCGCCGACACCTACCTGGCGGAGCGCCTGAAGGAGGTCGAGAAGCAGCTGGCCAACCTCAAGCCAGCCCCCAAGGTGGACGCGAAGGAGTTCGCGAAGAACAAGCAGCAGGCGGCGGACCAGCTGCGCTGGGCGATCGCTCTGGAGATGGCCCGGGCGTTCGCCCGCACGCCGGCCCTGGACGAGGCCGAGGCCCGGATCGCGGACCTGCTGAAGACCCAGCCGAAGGCCGTCGCCGCACGCCTGCTCCAGGGCGACATCCACCTGGCGCGGAAGGACTGGGAGAAGGGACGCGACGTCTACGCCGCCATCCTCAAGGACCACCCGCAGCACTTCGTCGCCGGCAACAACCTCGCCTGGCTCCTCGCCGATCGCTTCGGCAAACCGGACGAGGCGTACCAGGTCGCGACGACCGTCCGCCAGGGGCAGTTCAGCAAGAAGCCGGTGACAGCCGAGCGCCTGCCGGCGGCGTTCCTCGACACGCTCGGCGTCATCTACCACAAGTTGAAGCGCGACGACCTGTACGCGGAGATGCGCGACCTGTTCGAGGCGGCCCGCAAGCGCTATCCGCACGATCCGCGCATGTACCTGTACCTCGGCTACGCTCAGGCCGGGCTCGGAAACGTCCAGCGGGCGGTCCAGCTGTTCAACGCGGCCGCCGCCCTCGCCGGGCCGAACGGCCGGTCGCTGCTGAGCGCCACCCAGCGGCAGGAGGTGATTCAGGCCGCCACAGCGGCGCAGAAGAAGCTCAAGGGCGCGGGCTGACCGCCCGTTGTCGATCCTGCCACGCGAGGAGGGCCGGCACCGTGGTGCCGGCCCTCTTCTTTTTCTCCACGCCCCGCCTGTTCCGCCTACCTACCGGCTCGCAGCGCCAGCGCCGGGCGCGCCACGCGTCCGGCGCTGGCGCTGCGGGGCGGGAGATAGGGTTCATCGCGTTCGCGCGCGGCGCCTTATGGCGCTTTCAGCCGCTCCGCGCCGAAGTCCAGGTTCTCGGTGATCCGCGTCCCGTCCTTGCAGAACGCCGCAGTGAGCAGGTCGATTCTCCTTTTCGCCTCCGTCAAATCGCGGTTGTCGAGGTTGATGTTGAGCAGGTCGATGTACCACGGCAACTTGACGTCGTCGGTGACGTAAGCCGCGACGATCGCCCGCGCGATTGGCAGCGTCGTGCGCTTCGACGCATCGTGGACGTCGCGGTTGCCGGCGCGCTGGAGCTTGTCATACTCCTCGGCGAGGAGCTGCCGGAACAGATCCGGCGAGAAGCGGGCGCCCGCCCGGACGCCCGCGGCGTCATCGTCCGCGGTGAGGGCCGCGCTCTTGTGCAGCCACTCCCACAGGATGCTGAGGCGGATCTCGCCGGTCGCCATGTCTTCCATCAGGTACAGGACGTCGTCGTTGCCGAAGGAGTCGGCCGGCTTGAGGGCGGCCGCCTGAAGGCCGACCAGGAATGCGTTGCCGTACTGCAGCGCAACGCTCAGCAGGTCGCGGGCGCCGCGCACCGTCCGCGGCGCCGGTTCGAGCAGGAACAGGCCGTCGGCGTCGGCCGGAGTGTAGGTGAGCGGCGGAAACTGCCGCCCCAGCTGGTTGTCCTGGCCGGCCCTTTCCCAGACCGGCCGAACGAGGTGGACCATCTTCCAGTGGGCGACCCACTTACCGCTGGCCCCCTCGCGCTGCTCGCGCTCGGCCCCGGCGACCGCTCGCTGCATACCGCTGGCGACGCCAGCCTCGGACCCAACCGGGATGTTAGGCTCCATCCCGCCCTGCCACAGAGCGTACTGCCCCAGTCGGTCCGGCGTGTTGCACGCGCGGCGCACCCGGTCCTCGTAGTTCCGCATGTAGCCGTAGGTCATCGTGATGGCGTCGATGTTCGGGTTGACGAAGTCCCGGTCCCAGGCCATCGCGTCGGAGACGCTGTTGATGTAGTCCCACCGGCCGGTGTTGAATCCGACGAAATGCTTGCCGAGAGCAGCGCGGATCTCCATCAGCTGGAAGCACGCCTCGACCTGCTCGACGAGGACGTAAACCTTGACGGTCCCGTCCGGAAGGCCGAGGTGCTGTTCGAGGGCCGAGAGGATGTCGTTCCACAGGGCCGCCTCTTCCGCGGTCTGGATCTTGGGCAGGTAGAGCACGAGCGAGGAGCCGGCGTCGCGCAGGCGGCGGTGGTTGTTGACGAGGTAGAGCACCACATCGACGATGGACGCCGAGAACCCGGCGCCGCCAACGTGCCGCACGTGCCGGTCGTCCAGGTGCAACCCGCGGGCGCGGAAGATCTTCGTCGTGAAGTCGAGCTGCTTTCTCCAGTCGGCGATGATCGGGCGGCCCAGGAACCCCTGCCCCCACCGATTCATCTCGCCCGCCACCTGTTCGGCCGCCTGTGTGAACACCGCGTCGCGGTGGATGGCCAGCCTGAGGTTACGCTGGTTGTCCAGCGACATGGTCGAAACCTGGCCGAGCGCGTCCTCGCCGTCGAACATCCAGCCGTCGGCGCCCGACAGCAGCGCGTACGCGACGTTGCGGATGCTCTTTTCGACCGGCGCGTGCGGCTTCGCCGCGGGGCCGGTGCCCTGAAGCCACTGGCGCCGCAGGTCGGCCGGGATCGCGTCGCCGGTGAACGCGCCGTCCCGGGCGTCCTGGACCTTGATGGTGGTACGCGCGACGGTCGCCTGCGGGTCGAGGAACGTGAGCCGCTGCTGGTTTCTGGTCCGCGCCGCGCGCCGCTCGATGCGGGCCGCCATCACCGCCTTGCGATCCGCGTCCAGGCCGGTGAGGGCTTCCAGGGCGGCCACGGCTTCCGGGGTGTAGACGTCGGCGTAGGCGTGTTCGAGGCTGCCCCGGATCTCCAGCTTTCGCGCTGCCATGAATCACCTCGAAACAACGGAAGTGCCGTGCATCGGGCGGCCCGACCTCTCGGCTCGTTCTACAGTATGCCCCGGGATTTTGAAGGCCCACGAGGCGCCACCCGTGGGCCTTGCACACCAACTCCCTGGCCCCCGCATCCGGGAATTGAGTGGTACGAAGCCAGACGTCGGACCCGCCCGCGGGGCAGGGACCATCGTCTGTAAAGTAGAAGACGTAACGAAGGGCCACGCGGCCGGGCACGCCTGAAACCGCTTGCTCGACCGGCGCCGACCCTCCTATACTCAATGGACCATCGCCCGCCTCACGGAGCACCGGCCATGAAGATCACCGCCAACCCTCCTTCCCGCGAGCGGCGCGGGCTGTCGCTCGCCCTTCTCGCCGGGGCGACGGCGGGGTTGCTGGCCGGGCTTCCTGCCGGCGCGGACGACGCCCGACCGCCCGCGCGCGACGAGGTGCAGGTGTTGCAGGCGAAGTACCGCACGGAGCGCGACGCCCTGGTAAAGACGGGTGCCGATAAACGGTTCCTCCCACACCTCCTGACCAACGCCGAGGCCATCGCCAAACGGGCTGACGCCGCCCTGATGACCGGTCGCTTCCTGCAGGCCGCCGCGGGCTACCGGCAGGCGCGGTGGCAACTCCCCTACAGCCCGCCCGCGGTCCCGGACCACACCGCGCGCGTCTTCGGCGATCTGCGCCTCCGCCACAGCCACGAGATCAACGCCGTCGCCTTCAGCCCCGACGGCAGTCTCCTCGCCACCGGCGGCCGCGATCGCACCGTCAGGGTCTGGGATCTGGCGAACGGTCACGAGCTGCTCGCCTACCGCGGGCACCCCGACATGGTGCGCACGCTGGCGTTCAGTCCCGACGGCAAGCTCCTCGCGTCCGCCGGGGGGGAGAAGGACGTCCGCCTCTGGGAGCCGCGCACCGGCAAGGATGTGCGCGTCCTGCCCGGCCAGGGGCAGTGCCGGTACGTCATCAGCATCGCGTTCGCGCCCGACGGCAAGACTCTGGCGGCCGGGTGCGACGACCGCGCCCTGCGGCTGTACGACGTCGCGACCGGGGCGCTGAAGCGGGACATCACCGACTTCGGCCAGATGGTGCAGAGCGTCGCCTTCAGCCCGGACGGGACACTGCTCGCGGCCGGCGTCGCCAACGGCCAGATGCGCCTGTGGGAGTACCCGAAGGTGATCGAGCCCGGCCGCAACCAGCCCGAATTCTGGGCGAAGCAGGACGAGAGCGGCACCGCCAGCCATTTCGTTGCGTTCAGCCCCAGCGGCAAGCAGGTGCTCCGCCTCAGCCCGGACGGGCTGAAGATCTACCCCGTCCAGGTGCCCGGCGCGCCGAACGTCGTCACCGCCCCGCTCCGCGTCATCCGCCATCCGGGGCCGCCGGTGAAGAACAAGGTCCACTGGTTCACCTGCGCCGTCTACAGCAAGGACGGCAAGACCCTCTACACCGGCGGGACCGACAGCCTGGTCCGCCTCTGGGATATCGAATCCGGTGCCCCGGCTGGCACGTTCCGCGGGCACAACGACGAGATCCGCGCTCTGGCGTTCAGCCCGTCGGGCGACACGCTGGCGTCGGCCAGCAGCGACTACACGGTGCGCCTGTGGCACTTCGACATCGTTCTGCAGGCCCGCGACTACGTCGGGCACAAGGGAGCGGTGTGGACCGCCTTCTTCAGCCCCGACGGCCAGCGCATCGTCTCCGCCAGCGCGGACCAGACGGCGAAGGTCTGGGATCTCGCCAGCGGGCGCGAGCTGCACACCCTCGGGCACGGGGCCGCCGTCACGACCGCCGCGTTCAGCCCGGACGGCAAGACGGTCGTCACCGCGGGCGGCGACCGGACGCTGCGCCTCTGGGACGCCGGCACCGGCAAGCCGCTGCGCGCCCTGGAGGGCCACAAGGCCACCGTCACCAGCGCCGAGTTCAGTCCCGACGGCAAGCGACTCGTCTCCGGCAGTGCCGACCGACACGTCAAGGTCTGGGACGCGGGCACGGGCAAGGAACTGCTCGACCTCGACACCGGCTCCGTGGTGGCGGCAGTTGGTTTCAGCAGTGACGGGAAACAGGTGGCGGCGGGCACCGTCGATGCGATGGTGCGGTTGTGGGATGTGGCCACCGGCAAGCCGGGGCGCGCCTGGCCGGCCCACTACGCCGCCGTCAGCGCCCTGGCGTTCAGCCCGGACGGGCGGCTGCTGGCGACGTGCGGGGCGGACCAGCTGGTGCGCGTCTGGAAGCTCGACGCCCTGGACGCAGCCCCGATCACCCTCACCGGCCACACCGGCCCGCTCAGCTCGGTCGCGTTTCGGCGCGACGGCCAGCTGCTCGCGTCCGGCGGCGCCGACGGGGTGGTCAAACTCTGGCGGCTCGACGGCGGCGGCGCCAAGGAGGCCCAGAACTTCCGCGGCCACCGCGACTGGGTCACGAACGTCGCCTTCAGCAAGGATGGGTTCTACGTCGTGTCCGCGTCGGTGGACCGGACGGTCAAGATGTGGGAGGTGACAAGCAAGGAACTCGCTCTCCAGGCGGAGCACACCGGATCGGTGGACGCGGTCGCCGTCAGCCCCGACGGCAAGCTGATCGCCTCGGGCGCGTCCGACCGCACCATCAAGCTGTGGGACCGGGCCACCGGGCTGGAGGTACTGACCATCCCCGGCCACCCGGCGGCGGTCCTCGCCCTGGCGTTCAGCCCGGACGGCAAGACGCTCGCCAGCGGCGGCGCCGACCGCGCCATCCGGCTGTGGGACGTGAAGACGGGCAAGGAGCTGCCGCGCCAGGAGGCCCACGACCTCAACATGAAGGATCTGCTCAACCCGCCCGGGCTGCTCCAGTTCGCGGCCGACGGCAAGCGCCTGGCGGCGTGGATCCCGGCGAACGAGCGTTACACGACAATCAACCTGTACGAGGTGACGACCGGCAAGGAGGTCGTGACGTTCAACGACGCCGGCCGCAACGTGTCCGCGGTCGGGTTTTCGCCGGACGGAGCCAGGGCCGCGACCGGCGCCCGGGACGGGACGGTGCGCGTCTACGAGATCGCGACGAAGCAGCTGCAGCCGGGCGGCGACTGGTTCCTGTTCGAGCGCGGGGTCGGTGTCGGTGCCGTCGCCCTCGGCGAGAAGGTGCTCGTCGGCGGCGGCGACAACGGCGAGGTGAAGATCGCCGACGCCGGCAAGCGGCAGGTCATGCACGCGGCGAAGGGCCACGCCCAGAAGGTGACGTGCTGCGCGCTGAGCGCCGACGGGCGCCGCGCGGCGACCGCCGGGCTCGACAGCGTGGTCATCCTCTGGGACACGGCGACCGGGCGGGAGCTGCGGCGCTGGGACATGCGCACGCCCCTGGAGGACCGCGGCGGGTTCGTCGCCCAGCTGGCGTTCGCGCCCGACGGCCGTCACTTGCTCACCGCCAACGCGAATACCACACTCTACATGCTCGACCTGCCGTGAGACACCGGCGCAACGGCCCACGGGACGCAACCCGTGGGCTTTGGCCCTGCATTCTGAAGTTGGCCTGACGCCTCATCCTCTTTGGAGACCTTCATGCGGCGCGTTTTCGCTGGCGGCGTGTACCTGGCCCTGTTCGGGACCCTCTGCGCGGACCTGCGGTCCGGCGGCCCCTCTTCCGCGAAGGAGGCGCTGCAGGAGCTGAACGATTACATCGGCGGGTGGAAGGGCAACGGCACGTCGGAGAAGAACCGGACGGAGATCTGGCAGGAATCTGGTAACTGGGGCTGGCGCTTCAAGGGCAAGGACGCCTGGCTGACCCTCGACCTGACCGGCGGCAAGCACTTCAAGCGCGGCGAGCTGCGCTACCTGACCGATAAAGGCGCCTACCAGCTGACCGTGATCGACAAGGCGGACAAGGCCCGGGTGTTTGAGGGAAAGCTCAAGAACCGGCGGCTCGTGCTGACGCGCGACGACAGGGCCACGGGCGGCGCCGAGCAGATCCAGATGTATCTGGCGGGCGGCGGGATTCGCTTCATCTACGAGTTCGCGGTCCGGCCGCCGAATCGGACGCTGTACACCAAAGACTTCCAGGTCGCGATGACCCGTGCGGGCGAGAGTTTCGGGGCGGCCGCCAAGAAGGCGGAGTGCATCGTCACCGGCGGGCTCGGGACGATGGCCGTCATGCACAAGGGAGCGACGTACTACGTCTGCTGCTCCGGCTGTCGGGACGCCTTCAACGAGGATCCGGAGAAGTTCATCAAGGAGTTCCAGGCCCGGAAGAACAAGGGCCGGTGAACGGGCGCAATTCCCCGGCCGAGCAAACTCTGGCGGTCCGCGTCTCGTCTTGTGGTAAGTGGCTCTCCGCCGCCCTGACGGGGCGGCGGGGACGGTCGTGACGGCCCGGACGAGAGGTGAGGAAGAACTGAGAATTGTGGTCGAGATTCGCTTGACTTCCGTGACGAGTAGTTCGACAATGCACCGTTGAATCAGGCTCGCGTGCTTTTTCACCCAACAACCACAACAATCAAACGTTGGGGTTCACGGGCCGGACCGAATTTGCCAATTACCCTGAAGAACATCAGCAGTAATCCCAGATGGGGATTGGGGAAGAAGTTGGGATTTCTGTCGAGGAACCGTCATGAGAGCACGTTCATTCCGAGTGAAGTTGGCGTGTGCGGGGCTGCTCGCCCTTGGGGTGCTCCTCACATCCAGCAGCGCGGTTGAAGCCCAGATCATCCTGCGCCCTCTGCAGCAACGAAGTTACAAGTTTTACCAGACCGGGCGGCTGAACAATTACTTCGCCGGTAAAGCGACCGGGGGCGGGATCGGCGTTGGCGGCGCCGGCCAGGGCGGCGCCGGCCAGGGTCAGGGCGGTGCCGGCCAGGGCGGCTACGGCCAGGGTCAGGGCGGCTACGGTCAGGGTCAGGGTGGCTACGGTCAGGGTGGCTACGGCCAGGGCGGTTACGGCGGCGGCTACGGTCAGGGCGGTTACGGCGGCGGCTACGGTCAGGGCGGTTACGGCGGC
>JADLBT010000045.1 GCA_020847555.1 Gemmataceae bacterium | reverse complement strand
CCAATAAACCCGGCCGCGCCGGTCACGAGTATCTTCATCCTCCCCCCCCCAGGCAGAAGAAAATCAGCCCACGCGCCGCAGCCGCGGGCATAACGCGGTCCCCGCGCCGGTGTCAGCGATGCTTCAACGCCCAGTCGTAAGGAATGTGGTTGTTCAGCGGATCGACACGCGCGATCTCGTCGGGGCGGTGCGGGATGGTCGCGCAGTTGGCGACCAGCGCCATCCGATCCCCGACCCCCTTGAACCCATTCCACACCCCCGGCGGGACTGTCACCAGACAGTAGTTCGTTTCCCCCACGAACAACTCGTTCACCTCTCCCCGAGTCGGCGACCCCTCGCGCTCGTCGAACAGCACCAGCTTGATCTGGCCGACCGGGACGGCGTAGTTCAGCGTCATCTCGCGGTGGATGTGCCAACCCTTGATAACGCCCGGGTACACCGACGAGAAGTAGATCTCCCCGAACTTCTCGAAGTGCGGCGCGTCGCAGCGCAGCATGTGGCTGATCTTGCCCCGCTCGTCGGGAATCTGCTTAAGCGGCACGAGCCGCACGCCGGCGATCATTCGTCCCCTCCTGAGCGTTGCTCAGCGAACCAAAGTAATCCCGATACCACTCGACCGTCTCGCCCAGCGCCTCGTCCAGCTCGTAGCGCGGCGCCCAGCCGAGTAGCGCGCGCGCCTTGGCCGCGGACAGGTACTGGTGCTTGATCTCGTTGCTCGCCTCGCCGCGCACGTCCGGCTCCAGGTCGGCGCCCATCACGCGGAGGACACGCTGCACCATCTGCAACGCCGTCACCTGGATCTCGGTCGAGAAGTTGAAGGCGTGGCCGACCACCTCCGGCTGCCGCGCCATGCACTCGGCCAGATGGAGGTACGCCGCCGCCCCGTCCTTGACGTAGAAGTAGTCGCGGATGAACGTGCCGTCGGACCGGATGACCGGGCGCTCGCCACGCAGGACCGATCGGACGGTGCCGGGGACGATGCGGTTCCAGTTCAGGTCGCCGCCGCCGTAGAAGTTCCCGCACCGCGTCACGCACACCGGCAGGCCGTAGGTGTGGTGGTAGGTCAGCGACAGGATGTCGGTGCAGGACTTGCTGGCGTCGTACGGGTGGCGGCCGTCGAGCGGCGCGTCCTCGGTGTACGGCAGGACGGGCTGCTCGCCGTATGCCTTGTCCGACGAGGCGACGACGACCTGGGGCCGGTAGCCGCAGCGCCGGGCCGCCTCCAGGACGCACCACGTCCCCTTGATGTTCGTCTCGAACGTCGAGAGTGGGCTGCGGTTGGCGATGCCGACGATCGTCTGGGCGGCCAGGTGGATGACCGTCTGGATCTCGTACTCCGCGAGAGCCCGCTCCAGGAACGGCTCGTCCTCGACGCAGCCGCGGACCACGTCGATGCGGTTGACCAGGCCGTCGGCCGACAGCACCGAGCCGGGAACGTGGTCGCGCACCAGGCCGACGACGTGCGCGCCGCGCTCCAGCAGCGCCCGCACCGTCCACGACCCCACCAACCCGGTGCAGCCGGTGACGAAAACCCGCCGATCCCGCCAGAATCGATCCGTATCCTTCATCGGTAATCCTTCACCCGGGGTTCGTTGGCCCCCGCGCCGGTCCGAGCCCACCCTCGACCGGGTCCGCGGCCCGCGGGGAGAACGGTGTGGCAGGCGGGCCTCACGCGGCCCGCTTGAGCGTCTCCGGGGTCCAGGTTTTCCAGGGGGCCTTACCCTCGTCCCAGAGGTCGTTCAGGAACCGATAATCCCGGCTGCTGTCCATCGGGTGCCAGAAGCCGTGGTGCTTGAACGCCCGCAGTTCGCCGCCGTGGGCCAGGTTCTTGAGGGGCTGCTGCTCGAACACCAGGTTGACATCGTCCTGGAGGTGATCGAAGATGGCCCGCTCAAACACGAAGAAGCCGCCGTTGATCCAGCCCCGCGAGATCAGCGGCTTCTCGCTGAACTCGACGACGCGGTCGCCGTCCTGCTCCAGTTCGCCGAACCGGCCGGGCTGGCGGACGGCGGTGACGGTGCCCATTTTGCCGTGACTCCGGTGGAACCGGACCAGGTCGGTGACGTTCACATCCGCGACGCCGTCGCCGTAGGTCAACAGGAAGCGGTCGCCCTGGATGAACCGCTCGACCCGCTTGATGCGGCAGCCGGTCATCGACGCCAGTCCGGTCTCGACCAGGGTGACCTCCCAGTCCTCCCCGACCGCCGAGCCGTGGATGCGAACGCTGTCCGATTCCCCCAGGCGGATGCTGAAGTTATTCTCGAAGAGGTGGTAGTCGAGGAAATAACGCTTGATGACCCACGCCTTGTACCCCAGGCACAGGACGAAGCGGTTGAACCCGTGCTGGGCGAACCCTTTCATGATGTGCCACAGGATGGGCCGGTTGCCGATCGGGATGATCGGTTTGGGGATGTCATCGGCCACGTCCCGAATCCGCGTGCCCTGCCCGCCGCACAGGATCACTACCTGCATCGCCCCCTCCGTCCCTGGAGTTGCGCCGGCCCGCCGGACCGGGTGGCACCCGGCCGGCTGCCTCGACCTCGCCCCTCTCGGTCACGCGGCACGATTCCCGCCTGCCCAGCAAGACCGATGTGATGCACTTGGAACGGGGGAGGGCTATAGCGTTTCTCCCAGGGTCTGTCAAGGCCACCGGCCGGCCCCCCGGCCCCGAACCTGGCCGGGGTTGGTCGTGGTTCGATGCCGGGCGAATCCGGAGAGCCCCGGCCCGCCGGATCAGCCGGCGGTGGGGGTGAACTGGCGCTCGATCAGGTCGCAGACGATGTGCCAGGCGAGGATGTGGGCCTCCTGAATGCGCGGAGTGAGCGGCGAGGGAGCGCGGAGGCACAGCTGGCAGGCCGACGCGAGTGGCTCGCCCGGCTGGCCGGTGAACCCGACCGTGACGGCCCCCAGTTCCCGGCCCGCCGCCAGAGCCTGCAACACATTTTCGGACTTGCCGCTCGTGCTGATCCCCACCACCGCGTCACGCTCGGTCACCTGGGCGCGAACCTGGCGGGAGAAGACCTGGCTGAAGTCGTAGTCGTTGCCGATGGCCGTCAGGATCGAGGTGTTGGTCGTCAGGGCGACGGCGGGCAGCGGCCTGCGCTCGCGCAGGAACCGGCCCACGAACTCGGCGGCGACGTGCTGGGCGTCGGCCGCGCTGCCGCCGTTGCCGCACAGGTAAATGGTCCCGCCGCGCCGGAGCACCCCGCCGAGACGGTCGGCGATGTCGATGAGCGTGCTGGCCTGACGCTCCACCAGTTGCTCGGCAACGTGCATGCTCTCCCGCGCGGTTGTCCGGACAAGACTCTGCCAATCGGCCAAGGTGAATCTCCTTCCCAACCTTGCTGCCAACGGGGCGAAACCAGGGCAAATGCGGGGGCGGGGCGATCGATCCCCTCTCGCTCTGCCCTCCTTTCGCGGAAGATACCAAAGCAACAACAAAAGGACTACTCGCGTTGGCCTGCTTCGTGCCGCTTGCGGTCTGGCGCGTGGCGGCCCGCCAGGCCGCTTGCGGCAGCAAGAACCGCCACGGCGACTCCGCAGCAGCCTCTCCCCTTGAAAGACGCGGCCGTTCGACCTACCATGAGGGGGGGCGAAATAGTACCAGCCCGATACTCTTTCATGACGCTGCTCAATCGGAAGGTCGATTACGCTCTGCTGATTCTCTCCTACCTGCATCATACGCGGGAGGGCGGGTGTGCGCGGGCCATCGCCGGGCGTTTCGGGTTGAGCCGGCCGTTCGTTGCGAATATCCTCAAGCGGTTGTGCCAAAAGGGCTTTGTGGCCAGCCATCGGGGCGTGAGGGGAGGCTATCAGCTCGAACCCGGCTCGCACGGGCGGAACCTGGCCGACCTGATGCACGCGCTCGACGAGCCGTTTCACCTGGCGGCGTGTAATCGCGACGCTGGCGACGCATGCTGCATTGCGTTCGGAAACTGCCCGGTCAAGGGCGCGGTCGCGGAGGTGCATCGGCGCCTTTGCGGGGTGCTCGAAGGGGTGACGCTCGGCGAGGTGTTCGGGCAGGCGCCGGCGGCGATGGAGTTGCTCGAACTGGAGACGTCGCGCTGTACCCGGGGCGCGCTGGTGAGCCGGTAAGCCAATGGTGACCTTGCCCATCTACCTGGACAACAACTCGACCACCCGCTGCGACCCGCGTGTGGTGGAGGCCATGTTGCCGTTCTTCACCGAGCGCTACGGCAATGCCGCCAGTCGCACGCACGGCTTCGGCCAGGTCGCCGAGGCAGCCGTCGAGGCGGCCCGCGCGCAGGTCGCTGCCCTGATCGGGGCTGCGCCGCGCGAGGTCGTCTTCACCAGTGGCGCGACCGAGAGCGATAACCTGGCCCTCAAGGGCGTGGCGCGGATGTGCCGCCCGACGGGCAACCACCTGATCACGGTCCAGACCGAACACAAGGCGGTCCTCGATCCGTGCAAGCGTCTCCAGGGCGAGGGGTTCGACGTGACCTACCTCCCGGTGGACCGGGACGGCCGCGTCACTCCCGAGCAGGTCGCTGCCGCCCTCACCGAGCGGACGGTGCTGGTCAGCGTGATGGCGGCCAACAACGAGGTCGGCACCCTGCAGCCGATCCGGGACATCGGCCGGTTGTGCAAGGAGCGCGGCGTCCTGCTCCACACCGACGCGGCCCAGGCGGCGGGCAAGATCCCGCTGAACGTCGAGGATCTGGGCGTCGATCTGCTGAGCCTCAGCGTGCACAAGCTATACGGCCCCAAGGGTGTCGGCGCGCTGTACGTCCGGTCGCGCGGGCCGCACGTTCGGCTCGAACCGCTGTTCGACGGCGGCGGACACGAGCGCGGGATGCGCAGCGGGACGCTGCCGGTGCCGCTGCTCGTCGGCTTCGGCGCGGCGTGTGCGCTCGCGCAGGAAGAGATGCCGGCCGAGGCCGAACGGCTGCGCCGGCTGTGCGAGCGGCTGCGGGCAGGAATCCAGGGCCGACTGACCGAGACGTTCCTGAACGGGCACCCGACAGAGCGGCTACCGGGCAACCTCAACCTGAGCTTTGCGCACGTACAGGGCGAGGCGCTGATGATGGCGATGCGGAACGTGGCGGTCAGCTCCGGGTCGGCATGCACGTCGGCCAGCGTCGAGCCGAGCTACGTCCTGCGTGCTCTCGGCATCCACGACGACCTGGCCCACAGCAGCATCCGCTTCGGGCTGGGCCGGTTCACGACGGACGAAGAAGTCGAGTACACGCTCGACGAGGTCACCCGCCACGTCGAGCGTCTGCGGGCGCTGAGCCCCGCTTACGAGCTGGCCCGCATGGGGCGAGGGTGACGGCAAGCGAAATTACTGGGCGAACACCGGGCCTCGGTCCGCGAGGCGGGTGGGCTAACGTAACCGAAAGGAGAGGGTGAGAGATGGCCATCACGGTGACGGAAAAGGCGGCCAACGCCGTCAAGCGCATCGTCAGCGAGCAGCAGCAGGCGGTCCTGACGCCGGATATGCTGGAAGGCTACCGCGGGCTCTGCGCCGATCTCGGCCGGATTCCGACCCTGGACGAACTGGCCGGACGCCTGCACACGTCGGTCCAGGAGCTGACCGGGAAGCTCGGCCAGAATGCGGCGTCGTTCGGCAAGGTCTACCTGCGCATGAGCCTGCGCGGCGGCGGGTGCAGCGGGTTCCAGCCGAAGCTGGACCTCGACCCGCAGGTGAACGAGGGCAAGGACGAGATCTTCGAGTTCCACGGCGTGCCGGTGGCGGTGGACCGTCGGAGCCTGATGTACCTGGACGGCACGACGGTCGATTTCCACGACGACCTGAACCGCCACGGCTTCAGTGTCGATATCCCGCAGTCCAAGAGCAAGTGCGGCTGCGGCAGTTCGGTCGCGTTCTGACGCAGTTCCTCCTCCCCTCTCTCCTGGTGGGAGAGGGGAAGGGGCGTCTCTCACCCCCGGCCCCTCTCCCACCAGGAGAGAGGGTGAGGCGGTCAACCGCGCCCTTGACGGAGGCGCGGCCGCGCTGGTAAGAGTGCAGGAACGGGCGATTGGTGAAACGGCATCACGCCATGCTTACACCGTGGAGTCGGGGGTTCAACTCCCTCATCGCCCACTGACGACCACTGGTGTCCGAGCCGCGCACGCCGCGGCGTGCGCGGCTCGGACAACCGGCATCCTCACCGCGGACCGAGCAGGCGCTTGATACCCTGCTCGACCGCTTCGACCGTCTTCTCGTTCGACCCGACGCGAATCAGGTCGATCGTCCCCTTCGGGCTGATCAGTACGAATTGCGGCACCGGGCCGATCCCGTAGGCCTTGAAGACCCGTTTGGCCTCCTCGCACGGCACCTTCTCCAGCCGGAACTGCAGGTGGTTATCGTCCGCGTATTCGGCGAGCAGCTTGCGCTCGGCCACCGGGTTCAGCCTGGCGGCCGCGCCGAGCGCTTCGAGCTTCTGGTCGAACTCGCAGTTGTAGATGGTGACGGCGATAACTTCCAGCCCCTGCGGCTGGTGATCGCGGTGCCACGCCTGGAGCTGGGACATCATGCCGCGACTCGTCCCGCGCGCGAGGTTCACGAACGCGACCAGCACGACCTTGCCCTTGAGGTCGGCCAGTCGCACCGGCTTGCCGTTGACGGCGAAGTCGGCCTCGATGTTCGGGGCGCGTTTGCCGATCAGGGCGTTGTGCGTCTCCACGTCGGCGCCGGCCGAGCCGACCAGCACCACCAGTGCCACCACTCCCCACACGCCTGGTCGCCGCATTGCGTTCATGGCTGCCTCCGGTCAGAACGGGTCGCGGACCACAGGCCCACGTTGGGCGCCCGCCGCATCCGTCATTATGACGAGCTTTAACGGTGCGCCCACCCGCACTCAAGCGGTGGACCGGAAAAAGCCCGCCGGTGCGGTCGGGATGTTCGGCCTGCGCAGGGTGGGCCGTTCGCCGGACGGCTCGATATTTCGCTTGCCGTACCCGGACGGGCGCGCGGTAGGATGTACCCCGTTCCGCGGCGGGAGGGCCGCCCGCCGAACCAGACAATAACCTATTTGTGGAGGGGATATGGCCGGTATCCGCATGCTGACAAACATGGAGCCGCAGGATCTGCTGAAGACGGCGAAGCGAGTCGCGAAGCGGCTGGATTTCGCGGTCGGCGAAGCCGACGACTGGGAGTTGATCGCGCAGCGCGGCAACTTCGTCGCCAGCATCTTCCTGGGCGCGTTCATCGCCTACTGCAACTTCCGGATGCGCATCTTCGAGAACAGAGAACAGCGCGTCGAGATCGAGATCGAGCGTAACAGCCCGTGGTGGACCGGGGCGATCGGCATCGGCCGCGTCAAGAGCTGGGCCAAATCGCTCGCGGACGGGATCGAGGAAGAGATCCGTCTCAGGGGAAGCAATGTGCTGGGCCGGAAGGAGTTTTAGGCGCCGCGCGAGAACAGAGGGCCTGACCAATCCGTAAAAGGCAGCGCAGAAAGCGGCACACGCTCCCTGTCCGATCCCCGTCTCGGCTCACTGATTGACGGTCCACGTTGCCCGAGTCAATCCGCGCGGGTATTTTGGCGATAGTCCGGGTCCGGATTGGCCAGCAGTCTCGGCTTGATTGGTCTGGCGGTCTGCCAGCTGATCGGCCCCGCTTCAAGGTAGTTTCACTCCGGCAGCCTCTCCAGGCGCAGCAGTTGCAGCACGGCGGCGCACACGCCTGCGGTGACGCGCGCGAGGAACGGATAATCGAGCGTGTCGGGCGTGTCGGTGGCCCGGTGGTAGTGCGGGTTGCGCAGGAACGACGTGTCGGTGAGCATCAGCGCCGGCAGCCCACAATCCCAGAACGAGCTGTGATCGCTCAGCCGCGTTTCCGGCAGCATCTGGCCGTTGCCCGGAACCGCGATGTACTCGACCGGCAAGTCCGGCACCCTCTTCAGCGCTCCCGCGACCACCCCCAGCAGCCCCGCCGACGTTTCGTTACCCACCGCACCGATGAAGTTACCGACGTCCGGGTACAGCCCGCGCACCATCGGCGGCAGCTGCTGGCTCCCCGGCCGGGTGTCGGCGTAGCCCAGCATCTCCAGCGACATCATCCCGCGCAGCGGCCACCCCCCTTGCTGAATCTCCCGCGCGTGCATCCCGCTGCCGACCAGACCGTACTCCTCCTGATCGTAGGCGACCAACTGCAGGCGCGCATGCCACGGACCGGCGCCGTCGAGCTGCGGGCGAATCCACGCGGCGAGTTCGAGCAACGCGGCGACGGCGCTGGCGTTGTCGTCCGCGCCCGGCGAACCGTGGACCGAGTCGTAATGCGCCCCGACGACCACCAGCGGCAGCTGCTCGTCGGCCGGGAGCGATTCGGTCAGGAGATTCGTGCAGCCGTCGAGGTTCCGGTAGACCGCAGCGCGCACCGCGAAGCCGGCGCGGCGGAGGTGGTCGGCGACGTAAGCGGCCGCCTGACGATGTTCGGCGCTGCCTGGGGTTCGTGGCGTGGCGGCAAGGGTTTCGACGTGAGTTCGCAGGCGGCCAGCGAGTTGATCGAGAGACATGGGATCCTCCGCGGTCGGTTCAGACCCAGCATACAGAGACGGAGGTCGCCGCGCCGTTCATCGCATTGAACCAGCCGCCCGGATTTGGGGGTAGATCACTAGCCCGGAGCGCCAGCGCCAGGCCTCTGCAATCGCCCGGCGCTGGCGCTCTGGACTGGTAGTGCGGCTCCTCGCGGTGTTACCTCCGGCAGTGCGGATCATTCTGCCACACCATTCTGCCAATTTGCCAGCGCCTCTCATCCACCTGGCCGATTGTCCTGCATTCCGCCTTCGCCGGCCTATCCAGTCCCCCCACTTTCCAGCCGTCTGATACAGGCCAACTCTACCAGCGCAGCGAGCAGCCCGGGGACGGTGTACTCGGTCGCCTCGGCGGCCACCGGCAGCCCTGCCTCGCGCGCCGCCGCGCTCGTGACCGGGCTGATGGTGACCACGCGCACCTCCCCCGACTGCAGCCGCGCCCGCGTGGCGTCATCGAGGGCGCGCGCGAGCGCCCGCGCGATGTTCGAGCTGGTGAGGGTGATGAAGTCGATCTCCCCGCGGCGCAGGCAGTCGAGGACGTGGGAGTCGGCGTCCACCGCATCGATCTGCGAGTAGACGGCCACCTGCTCGAAGCGGGTCACCTTCGCCAGTTCGTCGCGCAGCACGTCGCGCCCGCGGTCTGCCCGCGCCAGCAGCACCGTCTGCCCGACGACCTGGTGTTTCAGCGCTTCGGCCAGCGACTCCGAGCGGTACTCGGTCGGCACCAGATCCGGCTCCAGGTGGTAGCCGCGCAGCGCGTCGGCGGTGCCCGGGCCGATGGCCGCCAGGCGAATCCCGCCGAGCGCGCGCAGATCCTTCCCCTGCGCGCGGAGCCGACCGAGAAAGGCGTGGACGCCGTTGCTGCTGGTGAACACCAGCCACTGAAACGAGGACAGCGCGCTCAGGGCGCGGTCCACCGGACCCCAGTCGGTGGGCGGGCCGATCTCGACCGCCGGCAGCACGAACGGCACGGCGCCGAGCAGTTCCAGACGGCGCACCAGGTCGCCCGCCTGGCGACGCGGCCGGGTCACCAGCACCCGCTTGCCGAACAGCGGCCGCTGCTCGAACCAGGCCAGGTGCGCCCGCAGCGCCACCACCGGCCCGACGATGACCAGCGCGGGCGCGGTCATACCGGCGTCGAGGATGGCGCGGTGCAGCGTCGCCAGCGGCGCTTCGACCGTCCGCTGCTCACCCGTTGTGCCCCAGTGAACGACGGCGGCCGGCGTCGCCGGATCCTTGCCGTTCTCGATGAGCGTGCGCGCCAGCCGCGCCAGCCGCGCCATGCCCATGTAGATGACGAGCGTACCGGGAAAGCGGGCGAGGGCCGACCAGTCGAGCGCGCTCTCCGGCTTGGCGGGGTTCTCGTGGCCGGTGACGAAGGCGACGGCGCTCGCGTGCAGTCGGTGCGTCAGCGGAATGCCGGTGCAGGCAGCCGCTCCCAGCGCCGCCGTCACGCCCGGAACGATCTCGAATGAGATGCCGGCCTGGCGCAGCGCCTCGGCCTCCTCTCCGCCACGACCGAACAGGAACGGGTCGCCGCCCTTGAGGCGCACCACGCGCTTGCCCTGGCGCGCGGCGTCGATCAGGGTGTTCCGCACCGGGCCGTAACGATCGATGTGACAATCGGCCAGGTCCGCGACACAGATGCGCTCGGCGGTCGGCGGGGCGTGGTCGAGCAGACGCGGGTTGACGAGCTTGTCGTACACGACGAGGTCCGCCCGGGCCAGGCATTCGACGGCGCGCAGCGTCAGCAGTCCGGGGTCACCCGGACCGGCGCCGACCAGATACACGGTTGGGGGAGTCATTGGCACGCGAAGCCGCAAGCGGCCGGGTCAGACCTCGATCATCTCTTCCGGTTCGGGCACGTCGAGGTCCAGCGGACGCTGAGCCGGCGACAGGAGGCACAGCCCAATCCCCAGCTCGTACAGCAGGCTCATCGGGATCCACAGGAACAGCAGGCTGAACGCGTCGGTCGAGGGAGTGATCAAGGCGGCGAAAATCGCCATGAAGAACCAGGCGAAGCGCCGCTTGCTGCGGAACGCCTCGACGTCGAACACGCCGATCCGCTCCAGGAACAGCATGACCAGTGGCGTCTGGAACGACAGGCCGAAGATGATCGGCATCATGATCGCGAACCCGAGCCACTCGCTCAGCCGCAGGTCCGGCTCCAGCCCGAGCCACTCGTTGAACCACAAAAGCGCCTCGACCGCCCGCGGCATCACCAGAAACTCGCACACCAGCACGCCGACCAGGAACAAGCCGAGGCTGAACGGCAGAAAGACGTTGATGTAGCGCTTCTCGTGCGGGTACAGGCCGGCCGCGATGAACGACCAGACCTGATAGAAGATCCACGGACTCGCCAGGACGAACCCGGTCATGAGCGATACCTTGAAGTAGACGAGAAACGCCTCCTGAACGTTCAGAGTGGACAGCGCCGGGCGGCGGCCGATCAGCTTCTGGGCCTCGCTGGTGGCGAGCACCCAGTCGAGCGGGTAGATCGCGACGTTTAGCGCCAGGTGCTTGCCGTCTGTCGTCAGCGCGGGCGCCCGCGGATCGATCTTGTGGCCGAAGACGGTCTCGAGTTCACCGCGCGGCACGAGGAGCTTCATCTGCCGCGGTTCGTTCTTCTTGAGGAGGGTCGGATCTTCTCGCTTCAGATCCTCCTCGACTTGCCTGGCGCGCCGGTCGTAGAAATCGACGAGCTGCTCCTCGACCGGGGCGGCGATGAACGCCAACACCTGCTTGCCGATGAAGAAGCTGAAGAAGACAGCGATGAAGAATCCCTTGATCGCCCGCCACAGGTGTGTACGCAGATCCTCCAGGTGTTCCCCGAACGTCATCCGTGTGTCGCTGAAGAAGTCGTCGGGGTCGGGTTGGTGATTCTCTTGCGGACGCATGGTCTCTTTCACTCAGGCGGGACCGCCGGGCCGAGGCCCGCGGCGCGGGGCAGCGGTCGGGTTTTCAAGAAGTCATCCTATCAACCGCCCGGCCCTCCCTCAAGCGGGCGGCCCGTCCCCGCCCGGCGCCGGGCGCCACCGGCGGCGTCGGACCAGCCCGGAGCGCCAGCCTGAGGGAGTTGGTGACGGTCAACGGCGGGGAGGTGGTCCGCGAGGTGTTTGCCTGACAGGCGTCCGGCCTTGTGAGATGTGCCCAAAAACCAGCCAGGCCCACCCAGAGTGCCGGGCAGGCCTGGCCGTTTTCAGCGGTCACAGAACGATACGCGCGAGCCTACTCCGTGTCCTTCTTCTTGCTGCCCTTGCCGAAACCGCCCTTACCCTTGCCGAAGCCGAACTCCATCTTGAACTCGTCCCCGACCATCTCGGTCCACTGCTTCGTCTGGGCCGCCGTCAGCAGGCCGGTAATCTTCTCGGTCGTCTCCTTTCGGAGGTT
>JADLBT010000044.1 GCA_020847555.1 Gemmataceae bacterium | reverse complement strand
GGGGACCGTATTCGCGGGAAAAGAAGGGTTGTCGCGGTCTGCCGAACTCAGCCGTTTGCGGGCCGCTCCGGCGTATCGGTCCGGCGTTCCTCGGCGCCGTGGGTTTGCGACGCGGCCACCTCGTACTCCCGCGCCTCGTGCCGGCCGGCGCCGTTGTGTCCCTCCCTGCTGGATCCGTGGCCGTGCCCGTTGTGGGCCGAATGCTCCCGGTGAACCTGCGCGGCGGGCGGAGCGGCTTGTCCGTCTTGCCCGGTTGGGGGCGTCGCCTGTCCCTCCGCGGTTCCTTCCCATTCCTGAGCAGCGGACTGCTCAGGCGGGGGGGCGGCAGGCTGTTGCTGGTGGTTGGCGGCGCCCGCATTCCGGTGGGCCGCACGCCCTCCCCGCCGACCGATCTCGGCCATGTGCTGGCGATTCCGGCTGACCTTCTCACCTCCCTTGCGACCGGCAGCGGCCGCTTCCTCCGAGGTAAATTCGTGGGCTGTGCCTTTCTGATGGGCCGCACGACCGCCCTTGCTCGCGATAGCGCGTTGTTTTTCCTGATCCATGGCGCCAAATCCGCGTTTTCCGACCATGTTTGAGCACTCCTCTTCGCAGACGCGGACATCACCCGGGGATCCCTGCGTTGACCCCGGGACGAATAAGTGAACGTGCAAGTATGGTGCCAATGCTTCACCCCGCTGGAACGGCCTGGCCGCGCCCGTCGCCGGTGCTCCGGGCTGATACGACGGCGCCGGGATATTCCTCGCCGGGCCTCATCCCCCTGTGTTACAATCCGCCTCTGACTCCAGAACAACTCGGGGGGCCTCGCCATGATGATGCGCCTGGGCATGCTCGGGATGTGGCACACGCACGCCAACGGGATCGTGCGCCAGGTCGCCGCCCACCCGAAGGAGTTCGCCCTCGTCGGCTTCCACGACCCCGACCCGAAGGTGGCCGCTGACCGCCGCCGCCGCTGGCAGCCGCTCGTCCCGAACCTGCGCCTGTACGACACGTCGCAGGAGTTGCTCAAGCAGCCGCTCGACGGCGTCGTGATCGAGGGGCGCGTCTTCGAGAACCTGCGCCTGGCCCGGCTCGCCCTGGAGAGCGGCCGGCCCGTGATGCTGGAGAAACCGGCCGGCACCAACCTTGACGAGTTCCGCCAGGTCGTCGCCCTCGCCCAGCGCCGCCACCTGCACCTGCAAATGATCTACCTGTTTCGCTACATGCCGGCGGTGCAGGAACTGCTCGCCCGCGCCCGCAAGAACGAGTTCGGCCGCGTCTACGAGTTCCGCGCCCGCCTACCGAAGGATCTGCGCGAGTACAAACGATTCGTCGCGGAACTGGCCCCTTACAAGGGCGGCATGTTCTTCGAGATGGCCGGCCACGTCATCGACCTGATGGTCGCCGTCCTCGGCCGGCCGCGGCAGATCACCCCGTTCCTCGCCCACCACCACACCGAGGGGCCGGCGAACTACATCGACAACGGCGTGGCGGTGTTCGGCTACCCGAACGCCTGGGGCATCATCGAGATCCCGGCGCTGGAGGTCGCGCCCCACTCGCGGCGCATCGAGATCTACGGCACCGGCGGCGCGCTCGCCGTCCCCCACCTGGGCAGCGGCCACCTCGCCAACCGCGACGTCCAGCCGGTCGAGGTGTACCGATCCGGGGCGAAGACCTGGGAGCGCCTCGACCTCAAGGCGCGGCCGCTGCAGCTCGCCGACCTGCGCGAGTTCGCTGCCTGCGTGGCCCGCAAGAAGCAGCCCGACTTCAGCATGGAACACGACCTGATCGTGCAGGAGACGCTGCTGCGCGCCTCGGGCATGCTCGGGCAGAAGTGAATTGTTCGGAGCGGCGAGTTCACCTCGAAAGGCAGGAAACGGAGACTTCTCATGCACCGGCGCGATTGGCTCAGACAAACGACCCTCGGCGCGTCCGTCGCCGGCCTACCCCTGCTCGGCGCGGCCGCCGCCGGCGCCGCCCAGCCGGCCGCCGGGCGGCAGCTGCCCCGGCTGCGCATCCTCGACGTCAAACCGATCCTCACCGCCCCGGCCGGCATCCGCCTCGTCGTCGTCAAGGTGACGACCAGCGAGCCGGGACTGTACGGCCTCGGCTGCGCCACCTTCACCCAGCGCCCGCGCACCGTTGAAACCGCCGTCGAGCGCTATCTCAAGCCGTTCCTCGTCGGCAAGGATCCGGCCCCGATCGAGGACACCTGGCAGTCGATGTGGGTCAGCTCGTACTGGCGCAACGGGCCGGTGCTGAACAACGCGATCAGCGGCGTCGATATGGCCCTGTGGGACATCCTGGGCAAGCGGACCGGGGTGCCGGTGTACCAGCTGCTCGGCGGGAAATGTCGGGCGGCGGTGGACGTTTACCGCCACGCGAGCGGGGCGAAGTTTCAGGACGTGGAGCGGGCGGTGCGCGGGTTCCGCGAGAAGGGTTACCGGCATGTGCGCGTCCAGGTCGCCGTACCGGGCCTGGCGACCTATGGCGCCGGCGGAGCGGCCGGGGACGCGAAGGTGCCGCTCAACCGCCGCATCGAGACGTGGGAGCCGGCCGCCTACGTGCGCCTGGTGCCGCGTCTGTTCGAGCACCTGCGCAAGCAACTCGGCGACGAGGTCGAGTTGCTGCACGACGTCCACGAGCGTGTCCCGCCGGTGCTGGGAATGAAGCTCGTCAAGGATCTGGAGCAGTTTCGGCCGTTCTTCGTGGAGGATCCGTTCAGTCCGGAGGACATCGGCTATTTCGAGCACCTGCGCCGACAGACGTGCGCGCCGCTGGCGATGGGCGAGCTGTTTAACAATCCGCACGAGTGGCTGAACCTCGTGAGCGGGCGGTTGATCGACTTCATCCGCGTCCATCTGTCGCAGATCGGCGGGCTGACGCCAGCCCGGAAGCTGGCTGCGCTCTGCGAGTTCTTCGGGGTTCGCACCGCCTGGCACGGGCCGGGCGACGTCTCGCCGGTCGGCCACGCGGCCAACGTCCACCTGGACCTGGCGATCCCGAACTTCGGCGTCCAGGAGGCGCGCGAGTTCACGCAGGCCGAGCAGGACGTTTTCCCCGGCTGCCCGGTGCTGCGCGATGGGTACTACCACGCGAACGACCGGCCGGGGCTCGGGATCGACCTGAACGAGAAGCTGGCCGGCAAGTTCCCGATCCGCGACGACCCACCCTTCGACATGCGCTGGGGCAACGTGCGGCGCCGTGACGGGACCATCGTGCGGCCGTGACGCGACAGGGCTGAAGCGCTTACCAGCCGCGTGCGCCAGCACGCGGCTGGTAACCACTCCAGAGGCACCGAGTCACAAGCCCTTCTCGGCCCGTGCCTGGCGCAGCGCTTGCCGCAGCGTGCGTGTGCGCGCCGTCCCCGCTGCCACCCGCTCCAGCCGTCCGAGGTACAGGGCCGCGTCCTCCAGGTCGCCGGCGCGGATGAGCGTGCCGATGTGATGCGTCAGATACCGCGGGTCGTCGCCGACGGCACCGAGCAGACCGAGCATGAGGTTGCGCGCCCGTCCGTCGTCGCCGACGGCCTCCCAGGCGCGCACCACCAGGAACTGATCCTCCGGCGGCAGAGCGTGATGGTTTTCGATCCCTTCGAGCAGTCGCCGAGCCTCACTGCGCTGCGCCGGTTGTACCGCGCGCACGTAAGCCCGCGCGACGTCGTCCGCGCTGTTCTTGCTACGCTGGCGGGCGTTCTCGTCGAGCAGGGTCAGCGCCTCCGCGCCGCCTGCCGCCGTTGTCGCGAGCCCGATGGCGAGCAGTCGCCGCGCCGCCTGCCCGTCCTGCGGGGGCGTGCCCGTAGCCGCGGCACACAGCCGGCGCAGGTACGGCTCGGCCTTGCGGAACTCGTCCTGGCGCAGGTGGAAGTCGGCCGCCGCCCGCAGCGCGACGAAGTCGCGCGGCCGCGCCTGCAGCGCCTGCCGGTACAGTTCGCCCGCCTGGTCGAGTTCTCCCACCGCCTCGTGAGCCCGCGCCAGCGCCAGGGTCGCCCGGTCCGGCGGCAGCCGTCGCGCCGCCTCGGCCAGCGCCGCTCCGGCCTCGGCCTTCTGGCCCGTCCGCGCCAGGTGTCGCACCAGCGCGACCCAGGTGTCGGGAACACGACCCGCCGCCGCGACCGCCGCCCGCAGCGTCGTCTCAGCGTCGTCGTCCTTCCCGGCTGCCGCCTGGATGCGGGCCAGCCAGAGGCGGTCCCGATAATCCCGGGAGTCCGCCGCCACCGCCTGCCGGGCGAGCGTCAGAGCCCGGGCCGGGTCGCGGTCGCGTAGCGCCACCTCCGCCCCCAACCGTGCGGCCGCGCGCCCGAGTGGACCCTGCTCCTCCAGCAGGCGGAGCATGCGGCCCGCCTCCAGGGTGCGCCCGCGCTGATAGAACAGCTGGGCGAGCCGCACCAGCACGGCGGCCTGGCGCTCGCCTCGCTCGACCGCCTGGTGGTAGTGTTTCAGCGCGCCGGCGAAGTCGCCCTGCAGCTCGTCGAGGGCCGCTTCCAGCAGGGACGCGCGCGACCAGTCCGGTTGCCGCTGCTTGATCTCGCCGAGCCGTTGCCGCGCCTCTGGTAGTCCCGAGCGGTCGCCACGCCCGGCGCGGGCCACCGCCCGGCCGACCTCGCCCGCGCGCCAGAGCACCCCGCCCTCGCCTTCGAGCCGCCGCAGGTCGGCCACAATCGCCGCACACGCCGCGTCGTCGCCGGCCTGCAGCGCCAGGTCGAACAGGCGCATCCGGCTGCCCAGATCCTTCGGCCGCAGCGCTGCCAGGTCGCGCCACGCCTTCTTTGCCTCGGCCGCCGCGCCGGTCTGCTGGAACGCCTCGGCCAGGCCGCGCAGCAGCCGCGCCTGCGCCGCCGCGTCCAGCGCTGCGCGCGGTTCCTGCGCCAGTCGATCCAGCGCCTTGCGAGCCGCGGCGCCCCCCAGGGCGAGCGCCCGGCGCACCCGGACCAGCCGCAGCTCGACGGCGTCGCCGACTTCGCCCCGCGCCCGCTCCAGGAGCTTCGCGGCCTCCTTCGGCTGCCCCCCGCGCCCGGCCAGGTCCGCCAGCGCCGCCCACAGGCGGGCATCCTGCGGGCGGGCTGTGCGCGCCGTTTCGAGGATTGTGCGGGCGCCGTCGCGGTTGCCCTGCGCCTCCAGCACCTCGGCACGCGCCAGGGCCACCGCCGTCGCACCTGGCAGCGCTTCCTCCGCGCGGGCCAGAACGTCGTTCACTTCCTTCCAGTCGCGCCGCCCCACCGCCTCGGCCAGGTTCCGCCGGACGAGCGCCCTGCCCAGCAGCGCCCATGCCTCCGCGGACGCAGCTTTGGCGACCGTCAGCCGGCGGGCCTCGATCACCGCCTCGCCGATGGCGCCGGCGTCGAGCAGGGCCGCTGCCCGTCCGAGCCGCGCCGCCGGCAGCGCCGGGTCGAGTGCGGTCGCGCGGCGGTAGGCGGCGAGTCGCAGCTCGGTCTCGCCCGCCTGCTCGTGGCAGCGCCCCTGCCAGACCTCCGCCCGGGCCGCCCAGGGCAGGATGGTGCCGAGGCCGCCGCGCGCTTTCTCCAGAACGTCGCTCGCCTCTGCCCACCGACCGCGCTGGGCCAGCGCCCGCCCGTCGAGGTAGTCGGCGATGGCCCACGACCCGGACTTGCGGACACGCGCCGCCAGTTCCGCCACCTCGTCCTGATCCCCGTCGTCGAGCAGCAGGTCGGCCAGCCGTGCCGCGAGGGTATCGGCCTCCGGCAGCGCCTCCAGCCCGCCGCGCAGACAGGCGAGCGCGTCCCCGCGCCGGCCCGCCTCCAGCTCGACCGACGCGAGGGTGTGGTGGAAGCGGTCGTCGCGCGGGTGCAGCTTCAGACCGCGCCGGAGGGTCGAGCGGGCCTCGT
The DNA here is from genome assembly GCA_020847555.1 of Gemmataceae bacterium. The sequence goes on along the minus strand of JADLBT010000044.1, from coordinate 25,824 downwards.
CGAGCCGGCCGCGTGCCTGCTCGACGTCGGCGGCCGCGAGCAAGACGGCCGCGTCGTCCGGTGCCAGTTCAGCCGCGCGGCGCACGTCCGCCGCCGCCGCGTCCAGCGCCCCTCGCCTGCGGTGGTCGCGGCCCCGCAGGAGCAGCGCCCGGTGCGATTGCGGGTTCGCCGCGACCATCGCGTCGAGCGCCTGCGTCGCCTCCTCCGGACGGTCGAGGCGTCGGAGCAACTCGGCAAGCAGGACGTGGCTGTCCAGCTGGGCCGGCGCCTTCTTGACAGCGCGGGCGAACGCGTCCGCCGCCGCCTGGTAGTCGCGCCGGGCCTCCTGGCACCAGCCGAGGTGGTGCTCCAGGTCGCCGCGCTTCGGGAACGCGACCGTCAGCACCTCCAGGTGGCGAATGGCATCGCCGAACTTTCCCAGCGTCGTCGTCAGCTGGACTAGCCGCTCGCGCAGGTCGTGCAGGGCCGGGTTCCGCCGCAGCGTCTGCTCCATCACCAGGACCGCCCGGAGGCGGGCCGCTCGCGACCGCGCCAGACGGTCCAGCGTCCGGGCGTACTCGGCCAGCGCCGCTGTGTCGTCCGGCTCGTAGGCGAGGTAGTGGCGGTAGTAGGTGGCCGCCTTGAAGAGTTGCCCGTCCGTCACCGACCGCTCGGCCTGGCGGAGCAGGGCGTCGGCGTTGCGCCGGACCTGGAACCCGTGGAGCAGGTGGGTTCCGGCGGCGCTGACCGCGATCGCCCCGACCGTCCAGACGAGAAGCCTGACGTTCAATCTTCTCCGCATCGGAAACCCCCGCGCGCAACGGCACCCGGGTCGGACACGCCCGGGCCGCCACTCAACCAGTAGCTCATAATTCCGGAGATGTAAACGCAGCGGGTGGCGTACCCGGAGGCACGCCACCCTCACGGAAAGGTGATTGCTCGACCTGGCCCGGCTCAGGCGGCCGCGCCGGCGACGGCGTAGCGCCGCGTGACCAGGTACAGCAGCGGCAGGCCGAGGAGCGCCATCAGGATCGCCCCCGGTTCGGGGATCACCTCGCCGTGACCGGGCGGCTTCCCGTTCTGGTCCTGCTCCTGCTCCTGGTTCTGCTCCTGGTTCTGCGACTGACTCTGCTTCTGCGACTGGCTCTGGTTGTTGGTCTGGTTGTTGGTCTGGGTCTGGTTGTTGTTGTTGTCGTTGGTCTGGCTGTTCGTGTTGGTCTGGCTCTGGTTCCCCTGCTGGTTGTTGAAGCTCGGGGTGATGTTGAAGTTCGGGGTGACGGTGACCGTCTGCGTCTGGCTGGGCGTCTGGTTCTGGTTCTGGTTCGGGGTTTGGTTCTGGTTGGGCGTCTGGTTCTGATTCTGGTTCTGGTTGGGCGGCGTCTGGCCCTGGTTCTGGCCGGTCTGGCCGGTGCCGCCGCCAGTGCCGCCGCCGAAGCCGCCGCCGCCGCCCGTGGTGGCGCCGCGGGCCGCGCCGATGCCGCCCACACCGCCCAAACCCGGGAAGCCGCCGCCGAAGCCACCGGGGAAGCCGCCGACCGTCCCCACGCCGCCAGACGGCGCGCCGAACGTTGCCGCCGCTGCGGGCGCGGCCACCGGAGGAGCCGGGCTTGCGCCCATTGCCGAGGCCAGCCCGGCCGCGAGGGCGGGGGACAGTGCCGCGGGGCTAACCGCGGGCGCGCCCCCAGGAGCCACACCCGGGACAACCCCGGGAGCCACACCCGGGACAACCCCGGGAGCCATCCCGGGAATCACGCCAGACCCCACCGCCGGAACCACACCCGTACCCGGTGCCATTCCGGGCGCAACCGCCAGGGCCGGGGCCGCGGTGGTGATGCCGTCCACCATGCGCGACTGGAAGTTGGACAGCCACAGCAGGTCATTCATCGGCGGCAGATCCGTCGTGAAGCCGAACATCAGGCTATGCGCGCCGAGCCCCAGTCCGCTTGCCTTCTCCGCGTCCTTCTCCGCCCAGTCGGCGCGGAACACGGAGTAGTACGTCACGCCGTCCGCCCCGACGATCGGCTGGGGCGCCTCGGGCGTCCCGGCGTAGAGGAGCTGGACGTACACCGGCTCCTTTCCGCCCTGCTCGGAAACCTGCTTGAGGTTTTTCTCCCACGCCGCCAGCTTCAGCGGGTCGCGCTTCTTCAGGTCGGCGAAGGCGGCGGACCGCGTCAGTCCGATGTTGCTCAAACCGACGCCCAGCGACGCCCGCAGGTCGCCGCGGAACGGGTAGACGCCCGCCCCGTTGCGGTACATCAGGTACGGCAGTTCCTTGATGATCGCCGGATTGCTGGACGCCGCCATCCGGATCGGCGCCTTCTCCCCGCCGTCGGCAGCCGGGGCCACCGCCCCGACCAGGGTGCGGTCCGGGACGGCGAACGAGAAGCCGGCCTGGAACGCGCCCCACGACGTGATGTAGCGCGGATCGACCAGCAGTCGCACCGAGCAGCTGGCGACGTCATCCGCGTGGATACCGGCGGCCGCGGGCAGGATGTTGCCCGGCCACTGGTACAGGCCGCGGTCGTTGACGACCTGATACAGGTAGAGGTAGCGCGCTTTCGTGTCGAGCGCCGGCGAGAACTGGTCGTGCATGCTCCGCCCTTCGAGGAAGCGGGCGTCGAAGTTCTCGATGCCGGTGCCCCAGACGTCGCCCTCGGTGCCGACGCGCTCGAAGACGGCGAAGTAGACGGTCCCGCCGAGCACGGGAACCCACCGGCCGTTCTGCTTGACCGGGTTCAGCGCCGGCGAGACGACGATGTCACCCTTCTTGCGGTCCGGCGGGTTGCCGGGGCGAGTGTAGCCCTCACGGACGAGGTTGCGGAGCCGGGACCGACCGCCGTCGGCCCGAGCCCCGGCGTCCTTGTCGGCCGGGGGCTGGGCGGAAGCGGTGGCAGCCGCCAGCGCGAGCGCGACGACGCCGCACAGGGCGAAACCGATTCTGCCGGCCCTGGTGAGCGGTGGGAAGTGTGTCATGGGTGCGGCTCGTTCCGTATGGGGAGGCCCGGAGAATTCCCAGGTATTGTGCGAGAAAGGAGCAAGATGCGTGCCGTGTGCGGTCCACGCCGCCGGTTCGCGCCGGGCGCGATAATGGGAACCGCTGCCGGCGCAATCGGGTCGGGAAACAGCCCCCAGCTGGCCTCATGGCGGCCGCGTGGTCCGCTGGCCCGTTAACCGCCCTGGGAGGGGTTTACAAACCGCGCTCATTTTTGTTAGCGCCTCGCGGCGGGTCGCCTTGTGCCCGGCCGACGGGCTGGGCTATAGTAACCCGGCCCGTCAGCAACAACGGAGAGGAGTCCGGCGTGGAACAGTGTCTCGTGACCGGCGGCGCGGGGTTCATCGGCTCCCACCTGGCGGAGGCTCTGGTCGCGCGCGGCGACCGGGTGCGCGTCCTCGACGACCTGAGCACCGGCAAGCGAGCCAACCTGCGGCCCGTCGAGGGGCGGGTGGAGTTGCTCGAGGGGAGCATCACCGACCCGGCGGCGGTGACGCGGGCGGTCGCGGGGTGCGGCGTCGTCTACCACCTGGCGGCCCTGCCGTCGGTGGCGCGGAGCGTCGAGGATCCGCTGGCGACCCACGAGATCTGCGTCACCGGCACCCTCCGCGTCCTCGACGCGGCGCGGCGGGCCGGCGTGCGGCGCCTGGTGTTCGCGGCCAGCAGCAGTGCCTACGGCGACATCCCCGGGGCGGTCCGGCGGGAGGACGAGCCGGTGTCGCCGATGTCGCCCTACGCGGCGGCGAAGCTGGCCGGCGAGGCCTACTGCCGGTGCTTCACCACGGTCTACGGTCTGGAGACGGTGCGGCTGCGCTTCTTCAACATATTCGGCCCGCGCCAGGACGCGAGGAACCCGTACTCGGGGGTGATCGCCCTGTTCATCGGCGCGATGGCGCGGGGGCAGATCCCGCGGATCGACGGGGACGGGTTGCAGTCGCGCGACTTCACCTACGTCGCCAACGCGGTCCAGGCGGTCATCAAGGCGGCCGCCGCCTCGTCCGCGGTGGTGGGCAACGTGTACAACGTCGGCACCGGCAGCAGCACGACGGTGCTGGATCTGGTGCGAAACCTGAACGAGCTGCTCGGCACGTCGATTCAGCCGATCCACGGCCCGGCCCGTCCCGGCGACGTGCGCCACTCCCAGGCCGACATTTCCCGGGCGCGGCGCGATCTGGGCTACGAACCGGCGGTTTCGTTCCCCGAGGGCCTGCGCCGCACGGTGGAATGGTATCGGGCCGAAACGGAGGTGTGAGGGGCGAAGATCCCTCCCCCCTGCCTCCCTCCCCGAAACGGAGAGGGGGAGAAGAGTACGAGCGCCTGATTGACGTTCCGGGCGCCTGTACGCTTCTTCTCCCCCTTCCCTGGTAGAGGAGGAGGGTCTGGGGGGTTAGGTCTTCACCCCGACGATCGCGTTGCCGATGCTCGGCCCGGCGGGCAGGCGCAGTGCGAACCAGAGCCGGTTAAACCGAATCACCGCGTTGCGCCAGAACCCCGGCGCGAAGCGGTGGACGTCGAAGAACTCCGTCGCGAAGCGCGCCACGGGGCGGACGCCGAGGATCCGGAGCCGGCCGAGCAGGTAACCCACGTCCGCGATCCGCGTTACCAGCGGCTGCCCGTCCTTCTCGGCCCAGAACTCCAGCCCGCCCGCCGTGCCCACCAGGCGCGAGCGCGCGTTGCGCACCAGCCGGACGGCGCGCACCAGTGCCGTCTCGACCGCGGCGGTGTTCGATTCCAGCACGACGATCTTCCCGCTGGGCTTCAGCACCCGGCACAGCTGCGCCAGCGCACGCTCCCACTCCGGGATGTGCATCAGCACGCCCCGACAATGCACCACGTCGAACGTGTGGTCGGGGAACGATAATTCCTCCAGGCTCTCGCTCTGAAACGACACACGCTCCCCCAGCCCTGCCCGGGCAACGTTGCCCCGCGCCTGGTCGAGGATGGTGTCGGAGATGTCGATACCGACGCAGCGGTATCCGCGGCGCGCCAGGGCCAGCGTGTGATATCCCACCCCGCACCCCGCATCGAGAACCAGGGCGTCGCGCGGCGGGCGGACGCAGGCGAGGATGCGGTCGAGCACGCGGGCGTTGAGCCGGTCCTGCAGCGAGTTGCCGCGGTAGGCCGCCTCCCAGTCCGCGTGAATGTTGCTGCGCTCGTAGGTCTGCTTCAGGATCATGCGGTTCCCCTCTGGGCCGGTTGCGGCTGTCCGGTCTCGCACGCCGGGCCGGTGGTCGCGTCTGCGGTGCCGCAGTTTGCCACCAGCGCGAAATCCCTGGCGCCCGCGACCGACCCACGCCACCCGGCCGCGGCCGCCTTGACGAGGTTGTACACCTCGCGCGCCGTGACGTAGTGGAAGTGGAAGCGAGGATCTTCCTCCGCCCGCCGGGCGAGCGTCTCGTGGAAGCGCACCATCGGCGCGCCGAGCAGGGTCTCGTGACTGGACTCGATGGCGCCGTGGGCGTGCAGCTTGACGAAGAACCAGTCGGGCCGCGCCGGCACCTGGACGCGCGCCCGCAGCCAGCTGTCGAGGCGGCGAATATCCGGCGGTTGCGAGTGCTGCAAACAGCCGTTCTCCAGGCGCGGCACCAACCCCCACTTCGCGCGGCCCCAGTCCAGCACGAGCGGCCCCTGCACCAGCAGCAGCGCCCCGGGCGGCGGCGCCTGGGTGCCGGCGTCGATGCCCGTCTCGTGCGAGCGCGGTCGCCCAGGGCGGTCCCAGGCGTAGTAGATGCGGTTGAGGGTGCGCACCTGCGTGACGTGCGGCGCCGACGGCATCGTGAAGTCGGCATAGCAGCCCGTCTCGCGCAGGATGCCCAGCTCGTTATCGACCCCACACCAGCGGCCGTCCGGGCGCGCGTTGCACAGCGTCCAGTTGCCGTGGATGAACCCGTAGGCCAGCTCGCCCGTGGTCCGGTCTCGCGAGAGCAGTCCGTGCCGCTCGGCGAACAGATGCTTGAAGTGGTTCAGCATCGCCCGCAGGTTCTCCGGCGTATCGCGGTCGTGGTGCAGGTGCAGCTCGACCTCGCCCAGCCCGGCGCGACATAGCTCGGCGAGGGCATCGAGGTGTGCGGCCTCGTACTCGTCGATGGGGAAGAAGAACGTGTGCCGCGGCGGGCGCCCGTCGCTGTCGCGGAATCGGGCGAACTGGCGCGGGTAGTCGCGCGTCCAGCGCTCGACGCGCCGGCGCGCCACGTCCGCCGCGGTGCCGTCCGCCCTGGGCTCGTAGTGGTCGGCGATACACAGGAGGACGTGGACCTCTTCCCCCGCGCGCGGCCGGCGGCGCCTCCTGCTCTGAAGGAGGTAAGGGACGACGAGCCGGTGCAGCTCGCGTCTGCGCAGCTGGCGGAAGCCGAGCCCGGCACAGGCCGCGACGATCAGGGCAAGCGCGACGAGGGCAATCGCCATCATGACTCCGCGCCAGCAGGGCAGGGGACTCGCCTGCGCCGGGTTTGTCTTTCTCCCCTCCCCCCTTGTGGGGGAGGGGAGCAGAAATCGGGCTCGATCTCCCGGACCCGGCATCAGACTGGAACGCCCGACTTCGAGGTGGAACAATCCAGCGGCCGCGATGCGTAGACCACCCTGCCCCAGGAGCGGTCCGCCCAGCCGAGGAGCCACACCCAGAACGCGAGCCACGCCGCCGCGTTCAGAACGAGGAACGAGGCCGCGGCCGCGGCCGGGCGCACGCGCTGCCCGACCTCACGCCAAAGACCGCTCACCCCGAGAAGGTAGCCCCACCCCTGGGCCGCCAGACAGGCGCGGTAGAACGGCCCGGACAGCAGCGCACAGGTCAGCAGCATCCCGAGCAGCGCCCACGGGGCCAGGAGCCGCATCAGCTTGTGGGAGAGGAGCTGGAACCACACCGGATTACGCCACGGCAGCAGCGCCGCCGGCAGCCGCGCGACGAGCTGGAAGTTGCCTGCAAGGGTCCGCACCTTGCGCCGAAACTCGTCGCGCGTCCGTTCCGGTAGGCGGTCGTGGGCGAGGGCGTGCCGGTCGTGGACGACCCGATACCCCTGCATGGCGACAACGAGCGGCCAGTAGACGTCATCCAGCAGGGTGCCGGACGGGACCGGCCGGAACAGGTGCCGGCGCACCGCGCAGATCGCTCCAGTCACGCCGACCGTGGAGTGAACCTGGCTCTCCTTCTTGCGCAGCCACTTCTCGTAGCGCCAGTACAGGCTAACGCCGGCCATCACGCCGGGCGAACTTTCCACCACCAGTTCCCCACTGACCCCGCCGACCTCCAGGTCGGCGAAGTTCTCCAGCAACGTCGCGAGAGCCCGCGGTGCCCAGGTCTGGCGTGCATCCGCGAAGACGAGGACCTCGTGGACTGCCTCAGCGCAGCCACGGCTCAGCGCCGCCGCCTTGCCGCCCCGCTCGGGCACCTCGACGACGCGCACACGCGCATCCTTGCCGTGTGCGCGGGCGACCGCCGCGCTGCCGTCGGTCGAACCGTCGGAAACGACGATCACCTCACCCTGCACGCCGGCAGAGACGATCAGGGCCGCCAGTTCATCGACCCTTGTGCCGATGCGCGCTTCCTCGTTGTGTACGGCCACGACGATGCTGACCGAAGGGGCATGGCCGGCGACGCGCCGCACGCGGCGTTTGCGCAACCACGCCAGACCGGCGAGCAGCAGCGGGTAGCCGGCGTAGGCATACAGGACGCACCCGGCGCAGATCCAGAAGCAAACTTCGAGGGGGTTCATCGGGGTGTCGATCCAGGGTGCAACAGCAAGGAAGAGTCAAGTCGCGAGGACCGGAGAGGGGGTCGCCTTCGTCGGGGCGGCACCTTCGCGAGCGCGCGGGCCGATCTCCAGGCCGAAGCGTTCCCGCATATATCGGCGGTCGTCCTCCGTGCGCCGCTCGTCCTCGGGGTGGACCAGCCGTGGATCCGGCCGCCAGCACAACGGAGCAATGTCCACCGTCCACTCCTGCCCGTCCGCGAGCGCGTGGGCACGCAGTACCTCATTCAGCCGCTCGGTGCTGCGGAAACAGGAAATGTTGTCCACCGCCCAGCGCCGCGCGTCGTGGCGCTCGGCGTTCGCCAGGAAATCGAGCAACTGACCGGCGAGGTCGCGGTCGTGCAGGAACCGGCCGGTGTGGGCGTTGATAAAGGCCCGCGAGCCGTTGTAGGCGTCGTGGAGCAGGGCGGTCGGGGTGTCGGCGAACAGCGACTCGGCGACGACGACCGCCGAGCCCTCGCGCCGCGACAGCAGCACGCTCACCCGGGCACGGCCGAGGTAGTCGATGACCTGCTCGTGGGCCGCGTTGGTAATCAGCTCGAAACGGTCCGCGACACCGTAACAGGCGGCCTCGGCGCGGATCGTGTCGGCGGTACGGCCTTCCTGGTCCTGGCCGATGAGGACGACGCGCAGCGACCGCGGCATGCGCCGCAGGGCGCGGAACAGCGTGTGGTGCCGCTTCACCTTGCCCCAGGCGGCGATCATGATCAGGTCGATGTCGCGCCGGTCGCGCGGCCGCGGGTGGTACAGGTCCGGGTTGACCCAGTGCGAGGTGTACAGCGGGACCGGGCGGTAGTTGGGCGAGATCCGCGCCAGGATCTCCGGATCCTCCTCGTGGTTGATCAGCGAGAACAACGGCCCGGGGAAGGCACTGGGCAAGACGTAGTTGATCAGGTTGTAAGGACTCGAACTCGGAGCGACAACGACGGTGCAGCGCTGCGACAGCTCCCTCAGCTCGGTATGGCGCAGAAGCTTGATCCACTCGATCTCGAACGCGGTGAAGAAGACGCCGCGCTCGCGCGGACCGACGTAAGGCTTGAGAAAGACGCCGCGCGGCATCCGGGGCTCGTCGATGCCGGGGACGAGCTGGCTCCAGTCCACGCGGTACGGGTCGAGGGCGCGCACGCGCTTGCGGATGCGCTCGTGAAGCCGTCGCTGGGCGGCCGGGCTCGCGGTCAGGCGGGCGGCGGTACACAGGCGCTGGATCGACCGGACCCGGTCCGTGTCGTCGCGCGGCGCGGAGACGGCGTCGCGCCAGCACTTCAACTTACTCAGTCCGCCGCGCACGATGGGATGATAGCGCAGCCAATCTTCGGTCGCAATGGCCGCCCGCTTCAGCACCGACAGCATGCAGGAGAACTCCCCACTCTGGTCAAACCCACGGGCACCACTTGAGGGTTGGACCCTCATAAAGCCCACGGGTGGCGGCCCGTGGGCCAGGTTCCCAGCACTTGACCCACGGGCCGCGGCTCGTGGGCTTTTCACCATTTACCCTGCCAGCGCCCCGCGCCGCCCGGCGCGGCGCTCCTCCACCAGTGCCCGGAACAGCTGCTGATACCGCACGCTCTGGGCCGCGAACGTGAACCCCGCCAGCACGCGACGCCGCCCGCTCTCCCCCATCGCCCGGCGCTGCGGCTCATCGGCAACCAGAGCGAGGACGCGGCGGGCGAGTTCCCCGGGTGAACCCGGCGGCACCAGGTAACCGTTGACGCCGTCCTCGATCACCTCCGGCGTGCCGCCCACCGCGGTGGACACCACGGGCACGCCCGCGGCCAGCGCTTCGAGCAGGATGACTGGCAACCCCTCCGTGAAGCTCGACAGCACGGCGACATCCAGGTGCGGCAGGAAGCGCTCGACGTCGGCCCGGAACCCGGCCAGCACGAAGCGCCCCTGCAGCCCGCGCGCGGCGAGGTGGCGCGCCAGCGCTTCGCGCAACGGCCCGTCCCCGAACAGCACGAACCCCACTTCCGGCGCGCGCGCGATCACCTGGGCGGCCGCCTCGATCAGCCGATCGAACCCCTTCTCGGGGCTGAGCCGGCCGGCGGCACCGACCACGACGCGCGGCGGTCGGGCGAAGAACCCTTCCAGCGTGCTGCGGTAGGTCGGGTCGGGCCGGGCGAACGCGGTCGGATCGATGGCGTTGCGGATCACGACGGCGCGGCCAGGGGGGACGCCAGCGGCACGGACCTTGACCGCCTGGCTCTCCGAGACGCAGACGACTGCATCCATCCAGCGCAGCGCCCAGCGGTCGAGCGTCTCGTAGAAGCGGACCCGGAGCGTGGCCGCCGTCCAGCCGTGCGACACCGACACCACCGGCACACCCGCCTGACGCGCCGCCAGCCAGCCGATCAGGTCGGGCTTGTATCCGCTGCAACAGACCACGTCAGCACGCGCCCGCCGCAGCGTGCGCGCCACCTCGCGCGCCGCTCGCGGCACGTCGGGGAAGTTGTGTTCCAGCGCCCGCCCCTCGAACCCCGCACGGCGCACCTGCTCCAGCAGCGCGCCGCAGCGCCCGCCCTCGGCGAAGGTCAGGAACACGGTCCGGTGGTCGCGCGGCAGACTGCGGGCCAGGCCGAGCATCTGGCGCTCCGGCCCACCGAAGAACGGCGACGCCATCAGCTGCACCACGCGCATGCCCGTCACGCCCTCCTCGCCCTGGCCTCCGTGGGCTCGCCCGCCCCGTACCGCCGGGCCAGCACCTTCTCGCGCAGACTCAGGTAGGCCTGTCCGCCGACCGCCTTCGCCACCTTCTTGACCTTCCACCACAGCGCCTGCCGCCAGCGCGCCAGGCGCCGCCCCGCCGCCAGCGCCGCGGCGGATCCGGCCGCCATGCCGCGGTAGACCGTGTAGCGCCCCAGCACCAGGCACCCGCCGACCGTGTGCGCCCGCGTCGTCGGCTCCGACGTGAAGAGTACCCGGACGCCGGCCTCTGCGGCGGTCTCGGCCACCGCGCGCGAATGATACCCGCCCGGCACCGACGCCGCCGTCACCGCCTCCCCCAGCACGTCCGCCAGCACCGCACAGGAGCGCCGCCACTCGTCCCGCAGCTGCGCCCGGGAACACGCGGACATCCGTTTCGGGTGGCTGCACGAGTGGCTGCCGATGACGTGGCCGCGCCGATGCAGCTCGCGCAGCTGGGCCGCATCGAGAAAGCCCGGCGCGCCCAGGTAGTCCGTCGTCACGAAGACGTGGCCGCGCCAGCCGCGCGTTTCGAGCAGGTCCGCGCTCGGTCCGAACGCACTCGCGCCGCCGTCGTCGAACGTCAGCAGCAACCGGCCCGCGTCGCGCCCGGCCAGCACGTCGGCCGTCGTCGCGGTCCCACCAGGGACGACACCGGCGAGAGCGGTGACGTGGGCGGCGAATTCCTCGGGCGTCAACTTGTAGCGAGCGGCGCCGGGGCCGGGGAAGCCGCTCGCGTCCTCGCGCCCTCGTGCGGCGACGTCGTGGTACAGGAGCGTGACCGCCATCTCGCCCTCCGTCGTGCCTGCCTTTGCCACGCCCAGTACGCGGTCAGCCACGGCTGGCCCCACGTGCCCGACGTGCGCCCCGCCGTGTCCAGCGCTCGCCCCCGCCCCGCCCCGATCGCCTCCAGCTGCTCGCGCAGGGAGCCGAGATTATCGAAAACCGTGCGGTGCTGGATGACAACGTGCGAATCGGTCGCCTCGTCGTAGTCGCAACGGTAGTAGCCGTGGACCGGCCCGGTATCGACGCCGCGGTCAATCCGCAGCAGCGTCATGCCGACGCGGTCCAGGTCGTTGCGGGCGAGAGCCCAGAAGCAGCCGTGGGCGTTGCGATACTCGGGGCAGATGCCCGGATGCATGACGAACGTGCCGTGGGCCGGGATGCCGAACACGCTCTCCCTGAGGATCACCTTGCAGCGGGCGAGCACCACGTCCGGCCGCATCTCGCGGACGAACGCCTCCGCCTCGGGCGCGTTCGGGCTGTGCGCGACCAGGACGCGCGTCGTCGGCGCGAGCGGCGGGTAGGCCGCGCACAGCTCGGCCAGTTTCGCCTGCTCCCACGCCCGGTCGCGCTGCCGCAGCTGCAGCCGGTAGTACACCCGAAACGCGAGCACGTCGAGGAACCGGAGCAGGCCGACGCGGCTCACCTCGCGCCGCACGCGCCGCCACAGCCGCTGCGGCCGCTCGCGGATCGCGACCACACCCGCCAGGTCGGAGAAGGATGCCAGCCAGCGCGCCAGCCCCTCGCGATTCAGCGCGTCGTCGTCATGACAGATGAGGACCGTCCGCACACGCCACCTCCCTCCGTCCGCCCGCCGCGCAGCGCTCCCACACGTCCTCCAGCTTCAGCGCCAGCGCGTCCCAGTCGCAGCACTCCCGCACCACGCGCCGCCCCCGCCCGGCGCGCTCCAGCGCCGGCCCCGGGTCGCGCAGGCAGCGCACCAGCGCGCCGGCCATCTCCTCCGTGCCCTCGACCAGGTCGTAGTCCGCGCCCGGCGTCAAGCTCAATCCCTCGGCCCCGACGCGCGTGGACACGACGGGCAGCCCGCACGCCAGCGCTTCGAGGATCTTCAGCCGCGATCCACCGCCGATCCGCAGCGGCACCGCCATCACTGCGGCGCGGGCAAGGAACGGTCGCACGTCCGGCACGTCGGCGTGCAACTCGGCGCCGGCGACACCGGCCACGCGCTGCGCCAGCCCAGGCGGCGGGTTGCGGCCCACCACCCACAGCCTCGCGTCTGGGTGTTCCGCCTTCACCTGCGGGAAGATCCGCCCCAGCAGCACGCCCAGTGCGTCCGCGTTGGGGCGCCAGTCGAGGGCGCCGAGGAACAGGATAACGTTCGAGTCGCGGGCCGGCTCCACCGCGTCGTAATAGCCGCGATCGATGCCGTTCTCGACCACGTCCACGTCGGCGCGTCCGAACCAGCGGCGGATCAACGCCGCGTCATCGGGGCTGACGGCGACGACGCGCGTGGCGGCGTGGAACGCGCGGCGCTCGAAGTGCTCGAACTTGCGCCACTGACTGCGGATGTACCAGCGGCGCAGCGGGCGCCGCTCCGTCTCGTGGTAGCGCTGCCAGATCAGCGAATCGACGTTGTGGGCGATCAGCACCTTGCGCGCCCGTGGGTCCGGCAACGTCGCCAGGTAGGCCGGCCACTCGAACTGCCACACGTCCACCGGGTTCGCGGCAGCGAAGGCGGTGACGGCCCGCCGCACGGGGGCGCTGGTGTGCGTCGCGACCGAGTACGGCAACGGCGAGAAGAGGTTGGCGGCGAGGCGGGCGTAAAACCTGATTCCGCACTTGCGCGGCAGCGGGTGGTCCACCACGACCGCTCGCACGCCGTGATCTTCCAGGAATTCACGGGCGGTGCGGGCCGTCTCGGGGCCGCCGTGGTTGCGGGCGATGCAGGTGACGCGGTGCCGGCGCGCCAGACGCAGCATCAGGTTGAGCGTCCGCAGGCGCTTGCCCGACGTGGCCGGGTACGACAGGTCGCCGTCCACGATGACCGCGTTCATTTCTGCCTCGGCTGCAATAGCGGCTCTCTTTCGCCTCGCGCGGACCCACGCCGCCAACCAACTCTACGTCACGACCGCAGGGCTTGCCGCGCCACTCGCCGGCACGGGCGCCCGGACGGGGCGGCGAGAACCTCGCGATACAACTCCTCGTAGCGGGCGACCGCCCGGCGGATCTCGAAATGCTCCTCGACACGACGCCGTCCGGCGAGTCCCATGCGCCGGCCGCGCTCCGGATCGTGCCAGAGTGTCAGGACCGCGTCGGCGAGTGCTTGCGGAGCGCGCGCCGGCACGAGCAGGCCGGTCTCACCCTCGACGACCACCTCGGGGTTGCCGCCGACGCGCGTCGCCACCACCGGCAGCCCGCGCGACATCGCCTCCAGCAGGGTGAGCGAGATCCCTTCCGTGAGCGACGGCAGGACGAAGAGAGCGGCCCGCGCCAGCAGCCCCGGCACGTCGCGCACCTCGCCGAGAAACGCGACACGTTCGCTCAGGCCCAGGTCCGTTACCAGCTGCCGCAGCTCGGGCAGGCAGGGTCCGTCGCCCGCAATTTCCAGGCGCAGCGTGGGGGCGACACCGGCCGCCCGTGCGAGCGCCCGCAGCAGGGTCGCGAGATCCTTCTCGGGGCTGAGTCGGGCGACCGCCACCACCGGACCATCCGGGCGTGGGCCGGTATAGTCGAACCGGGCGACGTCGATCCCGTTCCAGACCGTGCAGAGCCGCACGGCCGGCACGCCCTGTTCGGCGGCGATGCGTGCGGCGTCCCGGGAGACGCAGACGTAGCGGTCGATCAGCCGGGCGGCGAGGGCCGACAGCCGTGCCTGTCGCGCGGTGATCTGGGCGATGCGCCCGTAGTGCTTCGTGTGGACCACCCGCGGCACCCGGGCCAGCCACGCGGCGGGCGTCCCGTAGAGCAGCGGCCGGTCGTCGTGCGTGTGGACCACGTCCGGCCGCCAGCGCCGGAACAGTCGCGCCAGACGCGCGACGAGGCCGGGCCGCAGCCCCGACGGTTGGCCCAACTCCACCACCGGCCACCCGCTGCTCTCGATGTCCGCCGTCAGCGACCCGCGCGTACCCAGGACGACGAAGCGAAGGTCGAAGGTGCCACGGTCGGTGTGACGTGCGAACTCGACGAGCAGTTTTTCCTGCCCGCCGACATCCAGCCCCTGCGTGACGTGGAGCACTCGCACCCGGGGCAAATCCCTCTCGTCGCTGCCCATGTCAACCGCCCCCCGCGCCCGGTGCCGCGCACAGCCGCGCTTCCGGCCTCGCCTCCGGCACGAGGCAGCCGTCGAGAATCCCGGCGAGAACACCGGCCCGGCGCGCGCGCGCGAATAACCTGGACTCTTCCGCAGTCGGAACGGGCACCCCGCCTGCCGCAATCGACTCGACCAGCTCGCCCAGGGCGCGTGTGATGCCCGCTCCGTCAGCCGGTGCGACAATGCGGTGCGGCGCCCCGCTCGCGCGCAACGCCCACGCAGTGTCGCCGTCCGGTTCGGCGAGAGCCAGGATCGGCCGGCCGGCGCCGATATACTCGTACAGCTTCGCCGGCACGCCAATGCGCCGCCCGGGTGAGTCGAGGAGCAGCAGGAGGTCCGCCGTCGCCATTCGGGTCAGCGCCTCGGCGTAGGGCGCCTGTGGCTCGACCACGACACTCCCTTCGAGCCCGCGCCGGCGGATCTCCTCCGCCAGGTCGCAGCAACTCGGCGTCACCTCGCCGAGAAAGCACAGACGCACTGTCCGCCCGTTGTCACTCGTCCGCAGGGCGGCCAGCGCATCGAGCAGCGGGCGCGGGTCGCGACCCGCGTACACCTCGCCGGCATGGAGGATTGCGATCGGTCCGTCCGCCCGCAACGGGCAGTCCGCCGCGGGAAAGGCATCCGGATCGTAGCCGTTGGTCAGCGTAACGATGCGGTCCGCGTGAGCCGGGAAGGCGGCCTGCAGCGCGGCACAGGCACGCGGGGCGTTGGCAAGAATCGCGTTCGCGCTGCCCATCACCCAGCGCTCGCCGAGGCGTTCGAGGCGGTCCCACCCGGTGCGCCCGCTCGCCCGCGGGGTGGTGGCAATCCACGGGTCGCGGAAATCGGCCACCCACGGCAGCCGATGCCGCGCCCTTAGCCACCGCCCCAGCAGATGGACACAGTGGGGCGGGCCGGAGGTCAGGACCGCGTCGGGGCGGTGTTCGCCGACGGCTCGCGCGCACGCCGCCAGCGCCCGCGGCAGCCACAGCGCGTTCGGGATGACGCGCCGCAGCACCCGCCCTGCCAGCCCGCTGGAGTGCGGGACACGGTGAACGGCCACCTCAGGCGGTATCTGCCGAACCAGTACCTCATCGGTGGGATCCCACAGCCCGTGCGGCGGCGCGACCACGACCGGATCCCAGCCGAACGCCGGAAGGTGCCGGGCGAACCCGAGCATGCGGAATGCCCCGCTCGCCGCCGACGGCGGGAAGTGGTAGGTGACCAGCAGTAGCCTGCGCCGGGTCATTCTGTCTCCACGCCCTGGGCATCAGCGCCCATGCGTAAAGCCCACGGGACGCCACCCGTGGGCCTTGGCCTATGGTGCTCTCCTTCCTTCTTCCCTCTTCCCACTCTCAGTTCTCTCCAGGAATGCCAGGCTCGCCGCGACGATGCGCCCGGCCGCGTGCCCATCTCCATAAGGATTGTGCGCCCGCGCCATCGCCTCGTAGGCCGCGCGGTCGGTCAGCAGCCGCGTCACCTCGCCGACGATCCGGTCGAACGACGTGCCGACCAGCTGGACCGTCCCCGCCTCGATCGCCTCGGGCCGCTCGGTCGTGTCGCGCATCACCAGCACCGGCTTGCCCAGGCTTGGCGCCTCCTCCTGGATGCCGCCCGAGTCGGTCAGCAGCAGCGTTGCCCGGTCCATCAGTGCCACGAAGGGCAGGTACGCCAGCGGCTCGATCAGGTGGACGTTCGGGAGACCGCCCCCAAGGAGCCGCTGCACCGGCTCGCGCACCTTCGGGTTGAGGTGAACCGGGTAGACGAACCGGGCGGCCGGAAAACGCCGGGCCAGTTCGGCGACGGCGCGGCAGATCGACTCGAACCCGGCGCCGTGACTCTCGCGGCGGTGGCCGGTAATCAGCACCAGCGGCCGCCCCTCTCCCGCGGCCAGCACCTCGGCCGGCAGTCCGGGAATCGTGGGGAGCGCCGCCCGGGCTCGTTCCAGCGCGAGAAACAGGGCGTCGATGACGGTGTTCCCGGTGACGACGACGCTCCCGGCAGGCACGCCCTCGGCGAGCAGGTTGCGGCAGCTGGCGGCGGTCGGGGCGAAGTGCAGGGTGGTGAGGCGCGACGTCAGCACCCGGTTCGCCTCCTCCGGCCACGGCGATTGCAGATCCCCGGTACGCAGCCCCGCCTCGACGTGGCCGATCGGGATGTGGTGATAGAAGGCGGCGAGGGCGGCGCAGAAGACGGTGGTCGTGTCGCCCTGAACGAGTACCAGTTGCGGCTTCTCGCGCCCGAGGTACTGGTCGAGCGATTCGACCGCGCGGGCGGTCAGCCGGCCGAGGGTCTGGTTCGGCTCCATCAGCGCGAGGTCGGTGTCGGGCACCAGGCCGAACACGTCGAGCACCTGGTCGAGCATCTCCCGGTGCTGGCCGGTGACGCAGACGCGGCAGTCGAACGCGGGGTGCGCCTTCAGCGCCAGCACGACCGGGGCGAGCTTGATCGCCTCCGGACGGGTGCCGAAGATCACCGCTACCTTGTGCAACGGGCCGCCGGGATGGTTCATGGGCTCTCACGGGTTGTCGGTCGAGCAGGCGGTACACGCCGGGTGGCCGTTCAGCTCCGGGGCCGGGTGGTCGAGGTCGCCGACGCCCAGGACGACCACCCGGAAGCCGGCGCGACGCAGCGAGGCATGGTTGAGCCAGTTCCGCGCGTCGCCGATCAGGCGGCCGGCCATGTGTTCGGCGAAGAACTTCGCGGACAGCCCGCGGTAGGTCCGGTGCTCCACCAGCAGCACCGCCGCGGCCGCCCCCTTCAGGCAGCCCGGCAGGTCGTTGCTGACCTCCAGCCCGTGGTGCCGGCCCGCGCGCACCAGCGGGTCGTGGACCGCGACGCGCAGCCGTCGCTGCGCCGCCGTCGCGGCCAGCAGGCCGGCCGGGCTCTCACGCGGGTCGTCGATGTCCGCCTTGTACGCGGCGCCCAGCACGGCCAGCCTGTCGCCAGGCCGGAGCTGGCTGGTCGCGCACAGCCGGTCCAGCACCCGCTCCGCCTGGCCGTCGTTGACGCTCCGCGCCTGCCGGAGCAGGGCGGTGTGCCGTGGCTGGGCCTGGATGAGATACCACGGGTCGATCGGGATACAGTGCCCGCCGACCCCGGGGCCAGGCTTGAGGATCCGGACGCGCGGGTGCAGGTTGGCGTACTCGATCGCCTCCCAGACGTTAACGCCGACATCCTCCGCCACCCGCGCGAACACGTTCGCCAGCGCAATGTTCGCGTCGCGGTACGTGTTCTCCATCAGCTTGCACAGTTCGGCCGTGCGGTCGTCGGTCAGGGTAAGTTTGCCCTGACAGAACCGCTCGTACACCTCGCGGGCGTGCTGGGCCGACTGCGGAGACACACCGCCGATGATGCGGTCATTGTTGATCAGCTCACTGACCGTGTTGCCGGGCAGGACACGCTCGGGGCAGTAGCACAGGTCGAAGTCGGTGCCCGGTTCCAGCCCCGACTCGCGCAGGATGCGGCCGACCACGTCGCGCGTCGTGCCGATCGGCGAGGTCGATTCGAGGATCACCAGGTTGCCCGGGCACAACACCGGGAGGATCGACCGGGCGGCGCTCTCGACCATGCTCAGGTCGGCCCCCTTCGTCGCGGTGATCGGGGTGGGGACGCAGATCAGGAAGATGTCGGACGGCTCCGGCTCGGTCGCGGTCGCCAGGTTGCCGCTGTTGACCGCTGCGGACACGAGCGTCGCCAGTCCCGCCTCCTCCAGGCGCGTCCGGCCGTCGCGCAGCATCTCGACGACGCGCGGATCGACGTCCACGCCGAGGACGTCGAACCCGGCGTTCGCCAGCAGGCTCGCCGTCGGCAGGCCGACGTAGCCCAGGCCCAGCACGCACACTTCCGCCATGAGATGCCCTCTCGTCAGTTCCGCACGTTTGCCGCCCCGGTTCTCGCCCGTGCCGGGCGTCATGCGGACGTACTGGCCGCCGGTTCCGGCACCACGTCCGCGAAGCGGCCCTCGTCGCGCAGGAAGTCGCGCACACGGCCGCCCACCACGCGCAGTGCGGCGCGACAGCGGCGCCACACCTTGCCGCCGATGAAGTAGCCGGCGCACTCCAGGCTCAGTTCCTCCGCCCCCAGCTCCAGCTTGAAGCGTCGCAGCCCGGCGTTATCGAACGCCGCCGCACCGAGATTGAACACCTCGTACCCCCGGCGCTGCAGGTCCGACGCGATCTCGTAAATGAGGAACGGCGAGGCTCCGCACGCCATGCCCTCGGGGGTGGTGCCGGCCGCGAGGTAGTAGGCCGCGCGCTCAGCAAACAGGATCACCCCGGACGAGAGAACGACCTCGCCCGCGACCGCCTGGTACACCTGCCCCGCCCCGGCACGCAGGTACGGGATGTACGTCTCCGCCCGCGTGTCCGCCGTGACGACCTCGCCGCGCTCCTGGCGGCGCTCCATCGAGAGCGCCATGAGGCGGACCTGCTCGACGCACGCGGTCGGGTCGGTGGCGATGCGGAGTGCGACGCCGGCCTTGCGGGCGCGGCGGAGGTTGCGCTGCTGGTTGCTCGACAGCCCCTTGCCCAGATCCCGGTTTGTCAGCCAGATGATGTACTCGACACGCGGTCTGCGCCACGCCTCGCCGGGTAGGGCCGGCACCGCCCCCGCAAGCGTCCCCAGGGTGGACACCTCGAAGAACGTCGCACCGCGCCACCGGCAGAAGGCGCGAAACTCCTCCCAGAACAGACCGTTCGGGGTGCTGGGAAGCGTTTCCATTTCCAGCGCATCGCCGGGCCGGACCAGGACCGGGACGGCCCACGTCAGGCGCGCGCTGTCGCGCAGGCCAGCCACCCAGACGGGGATCCCCTGCGCCCGTCGGGCGGCGACACAGGCCGACGTGCAGAACGGGTTGAGCGGCGCCAGGGCCGCCATCTCCGCCAGCACCTCGTCCGCCGGGTCGCAGTCGCACCAGAATGTCAGGGCCATGTCACTCCCGTCAGGTCGCCGCGGCGCCGGTCTTTGCCTTCTCCGGCGTCGCCGCCGTTGTTCCGGCGCTCACCTCCGCGCTCGCTGCCGGGACCGCCCGCGACGCGGGCCGCAGCAGGTTCTGCAAACCGTTCCGCGCCGCACGAACGAAGTTCCTGCACGCGCGCCAGAGCCGATTCCCGGTGCCGTAGCCGGCACACTCCAGCGACACCGCCTCGGCCCCCAGTTCCGCCTTGAACCGGAACAGTCCGGGGTTGTCGGGGGCGGCGCCGCCGAGGTTGAACACCTCCAGCCCGCGTTCCTGCAACCGCAGCGCTATCTCGTGAATCAGGAACGGCGAGGCGCCGCACGCCATCCCTTCGGGATTCGTCCCGGCCGTCTGGTAGTACGCGCCGCGCTCCGCCTCCAGCACCAGCACCGATGACAGCACCGCACCGCCGGCCAGCGCCTGGTAAAGCCGGCCCGCGCCGCTGCGCAGGTATGGCTCGTGGTCCTCGGCGCGGATGCCCTCCGCGACCGATTCGCCGCGCTCTTTGCGCCGGTCCATCGAGAGCGTCATGAGACGTGCGTGTTCGGCGCACGCGGCGGGGTCGGCGGTGACGCGCACCGTCACGCCCGCCTTGCGCGCCCGCTTGAGGTTGCGGCGCTGGTTGCCGGACAGCCCCGCGCCCAGGTCACGCCCGCGCAGCCGGATGACGTGCTCGAACCGCGGCCGCCGCCACTCCTCGCCAGGGAGGGCCGGGAGGACGGCGCTCGGCGTCGCCATCGTCCACACTTCGAGGAAGCCGACGCGCTCCTGCTTGCAGAATGGCGTCAGTCCCTCCCAGACCGCCCGCGGCGGGTCGGAGGGCAGCGACTCGATCTCCAGGGACCGGCTCCAGCGGCCGGTGTGCAGCAGCGCCGGACAGCCCCAGACCCACTCCGCGCCGCGCCGCAGTCCGACCACCCAGACCGGCCTGCCCAGCGCCTGCCTGGCGCGGACGTAGGCGGGGGTGCAAAACGGGTTCGCCGGCGTCAGCGCGGCCAGGCGCTGGAGCAACTCCTCGCCAGGATCGCGGTCGGCGCAAAACGTTGGGCTCGTCACGGTCGGTCCCTCGCCTGCCGCTCAGGTCGCACAGCAGGAATTGGCCGGCGCCGGGGCCTCCTGCCGCACTTCCAGCTCGAGCAGCTGCGCGTCGATGAAGAACTTGCACGCCCAGTTCAGATACTCGTAGGTGCCGTACGCGCCGTCCACCGGAAACGATCCCTTGACGGCGCCGCGCGTTTCCGGCGATCCCTCGACCCGCACCGTCCGCCGCACGTAGCGGTTGGCCGCGCACGCCGCGTCGCGGTAGCGCACGTTGCCGGTGCTGCGGTACAGCGTCAGCCAGCAGTGGGCGACCTGCACGCTACCCGTCAGGCACACCCACCGCGCCGCCGCCCGCCACCGCTCATCGAGCCGACCGGGCAGGAAGCCGTCCGGGCGCAGCGCACCGAGCAGGCCGTCCGCCGTCGCGCGGGCGGCGCGAAGGAACTCCGGATTCTCCGAGAAGCGGTACGCCTCGACGACCCCGCGCAGGACGTACCCGAGCGTGTGCGTGAGCGGACGGGCGTTATCGTCCAGGCAGCAGTCCGCGAACCAGCCGTTTGGGCGCTGCTTCGTCAGTGCCCACCGGCTGTTGGCGAGGGCGGCGTCGGCGTAGGCGGGCGAATCGACGCGGGCCGCCTCCAGCAAGCCCCACGCGACGTGTGTCTCGTATGTCTTCTCGCCCCGCTCCGCGAACGGTGTCGGGTAGCGGCGCCAGCAGCCGTCGGGATCCTGCGTCCTCACCAGCCAGTCCGCCGCGCGGCGCAGCGGGTCGCGGTACGCCGTGCCAAACTCCGCCACCCCGGCAGCGAGCCCGAGCAGGATCTGCCCGGTGTTGAACGTGACCGGCACACGCGGCAGCGCATCGACCACGCCGCCCTGAAATCCGCCCTCCGGAAACTGGATGCGCACCAGCCAATCGAGCATGCGCCGTGCCCGCGCGCGTGCCTCGTCTCCCCGCGCGCCGCGGCGCCACCGCGCGTAGCTCAACAGCGTCGGGACGATGTAGCCGGTCGTCTCGGGGTAGGAAGCGTTCCACCCGTTCACCAGGCTATAGTCGCGTGCCGCCCCGCCGTCGCGCGTGCGCGAGCAGTCCTGGGCGCGTCCCAGCCAGGCGACGGCCTCGTCGAGGCACCGCTCCGGCCCGGGATCGAACTCGGGGAGCCCGCGCGCAGCGCGGCGGGCCGCGGGGCGCGCGGCGGCGGGCGGGCGCGGCCGGAACAGCTTGCGGATGGGCCGGAGCAGGGCGCGGATCATGTGTCCCCCTGGGGGTTGGAGGGCGCGTTCTCGGGCCGGACGGACGGCAGCGGCTCGTAGCGCCAGCGCGACGACGCCACGCAAAGTCCGCTGTGTGCGCCGACGCCGTCGCCGAAGGCATCGGCGTCGGTCACGCTGAAGTGTAGTACACGCTCGATCTGATCGATCTCCTGCCCGTCCGCTTTCAGCCCGAGCTTGATCCAGTAATCGCCGGGGGCGAGCGGGAAGAACGGCACGCGGCAGTCGAGCCGGCCGGGGCCGTGCAACTCCTCGACCACCGGATTCGTAATCGGCGACACCAGGCTGAGCAGGCGGTGCCCGAGGGTGTCGTCGATGCCGACTGTCACTCCCACGGCGCCGCAGCGGTTCGGCGCGTCCAGCTCGACGCGCAGGTGGAATGCCCCGCCGAGCGGCAGGTGGTTAGTCGGCCCGCCGTCCTCGTCGAGGAGTGTCGCGGATCGAAACACCTTGACCCGGCGCCCGGGGTCGTTGCGCTCGTCGAGAGTGGCGCGGACGGCGCGGCCGGCGTCGAGGAGTCGCCGGTGGTACTCGCGAACCACGTCACGGACATCGCCGGCGCGCTGCACGCGCCCCTGGTCGAGGAGCATGACGCGCGTGCAGAGTGATTCGACGGCGGGCATGCTGTGGCTGACGAACAGGACCGTACACCCCGACCGGCCGACCTCGCGCATGCGCTCCATGCAGCGCCGCTGAAAGCCGAGATCGCCGACCGCGAGCACCTCATCGACGATCAGGATTTCCGGCTCCAGGTGGGCCGCCACCGCAAACGCGAGGCGGACGTACATGCCGCTGGAGTAGCGCTTGACGGGCGTGTCGAGGAACGCCTCGACCTCCGCGAACTCGACGATGCGGTCGAACTTGCGGGTGATCTCGTGGCGGCGCATCCCGAGGACGGCGCCGTAGAGGTAGATGTTCTCGCGCCCGGTCAACTCGGGGTGGAACCCGCTGCCGACCTCCAGCAGGCTGCCAACCCGGCCGCGCAGCCGCACCTCGCCGGTGGTCGGCTTCGTGACGCGCGACAGAATCTTCAGCAGCGTGGACTTGCCGGCGCCGTTGCGGCCGATGACGCCCAGCACCTCGCCTGCCTCGACCGCGAACGAGACGTCGCGCAACGCCCAGAACTCGACGGCCTGGCCGGCGGACCGCTTGAGGAATCGGAGCGGGGCCGCGACCCAGCGCGCAATCTCGTCGCGCAGGGTACGGTACGAGTACATGCCGCGCGGGTCGGACCGGCTGACGCGGTAGCACTTACCCAGGTTCTCGGCCTGCACGGCCAGGGCCATGTCGAATCCCTCACTGCGCCGGGCGCGGGGTTCCGCGGCGCCTCAATGGGTGTGTATGCCCTTCTCTCCCCCTCTCCCCTGGTGGGAGAGGGGGAGAAGATCCAGCGCAACCGGGACCGCCTGCTCAGATCACGTCCGCGAAGCTGTCCTCGACCTTGCGGAAGTACAGGCAGCCGACCAGGAACAGCCCCACGACCAGCGCCGCCGACAGCGCCACCTGATCCCACGGGACAGCGCCCCCGAGCGTGGCGGCGCGGAAGGCGGCCACCAGTCCGGTAAGCGGATTGAGCCCCAGCAGGAACGCGACCGACCCGGACGGTTCGCTCCCGCCGCCGGCGCTCAGGTCCATGTAGACGGTCGGCGTCGCGAACAGCCACAGCTGCACCAGGAACGGGATGACGTAGCGAAAATCGCGGTACGCCACGTTCAGCGCCGCCAGCAGCGCGCCGACGCCCAGGGCCGCCAGCACAATCAGCGCGAAGAACAGCGGCGCGAGCAGGAGCGCCGGCCCGGGCACGACGCCGTAGCAGACCATCAGCACGACCAGCAGGCCGAACGCGAGCAGGAAATCGACCACCGCCGCCGCCACCGCGGTGAACGGAATCGCCAGCCGCGGGAAGTAGACCTTGGTGATCAGCCGCTCGGACCCGACGACGCTGTGGCCGGCGCTGGCGATGGCCGTCGCGAAGAAGATCCACGGCAGCAGACCTGCGTAGACGAACAGCGGGTACGCGATCCCGCCGGATGGGACGCTCGCCAGCCGGCCGAAGAAGATGCTGAACACGACCATCATCAGCGCCGGCTGCAGGATGGCCCACGTCGCGCCGAGAACGGTCTGCTTGTAGCGCACCTTGACGTCGCGCCAGGTGAGGAAGTACAGCAGATCGCGGAACCGCCACAGCTCGCGCAGGTTGATCGGCTGCCACCCGCGCGGCGGGCGGATCGTGGTCAGCGGCGGCCCCTGCGGCTCCTCGCACGGACCGGCGGGCTCGCTCGAGGCTCGGCCCGGGAGCTCGGTTTGCGTGTTCATCGCTCCTCCACCGTCCGAAATCTCTCCCCCCGGCCCCCTCTCCGCGCAGGGGAGGGGGCCGGGGGAAGAGGTTGAAACCTCACGACCACCGGACCATCACGCGCACGAACACGTAGGCGGCCGCCAGGAACGCCACGCTCACCAGCGCCAGCCGCTGCAACAACGCCAGGTCGCAGCGCAGCACCGGCGCCGCCGACCGCGCCGCCCCGAGCCCGACGTACACCGTCATCAGCCCGAGGACCGTGTACGTCGGCGCGATGTAGCTGAGCGACAGCGACAGCATGCACACCGCCGACCCGCACAGCACGCTCATCAGGTACGGCCGCAAGCGCTCCAGCTCCGGGTCGAGGATCGGGGCACGCCCCGTGCCGCTGCGCCGCAGGGCCAGCAGCGCGAAGTAGAACGCCCCGAGGAACAGCGTCCCCCCGAACAGCCCCAGCTCGACGAAGCAATGGATGAACGAGTTGTGGGCCACCTGCGAAACCTGCGGCGCGTACTCGTCCATGCCGATGCCGAACACCGGCGCCGACCGCATCAGGAACAGCCCGTCACTCCACAGCCGGATGCGCGACTGCCCGGTCCCGCCGCCCTCGTCGAGCGTCGTCATGCGTCCGGCGAAGACGACCAGCACGACCGGCAGCACGGCCACACCCAGCGCGAGCGTCCGCCGCCACCCGAACCGGGCGCCGAACAGCACCCCCAACCCCGCCAGGAAGCCGAGCAGCCCGCCGCGCGACTGGGTCAGGTACAGGGTGTAGCACAGGACCGCCAGCGGACCGAGCCAGAACAGGCGCAGAACCCCGAGCCGCCGGTCGGTCAACCAGAACAGGCAGAGCGGCACCGCCAGCGCCACCGCCAGGCAGATGTCGTTCGGATCCTGGAAAATCCCGGTGCCGCGCAGCCGGCGGATTTCCAGGTACGCTCCGGCCGCCGGGTCGAACACGACCTCCCGGATCGACGCGGCGCGGGCCTCCAGCTGCTTCGCGGCGATCTTGTCGGGCGGGAGCGGCAGGCCCCGTTCATCGGTCAGGGCCGGGGGCGGCACCGCGATCTCGATCAGATCGTGATAGCGCAGCACCGACAGCAGGGCCATCGCGGTGCAAAACGTCGCGGTCCAGAACAGGAACCGCCGCAGCCGCGCCGGCGTGCTGACGACACTCACCAGGAGCAGGTAGTAGACGACGAGCTTGAAGAACTCGAACCCCGCCCGGTATGCCTTCTCCCCCTCCATCAGACTCAGGTGGGACAGCACGACGGCCGGCAACAGGGCGAAGACGCAGAGGGTGATCGGCTGCGTGTCGAGCGGCCGGCCGGTGAGGTACGCCAGCACGTCCGGCAGGGCCAGGACGAAGCAGCCGATGATCAGCGCCTCGTAGATCTTCCACCCGAGCAGTCCCGGCACCACCTCCGTCGGGCGGAGGAAGAGGGTGGCGTTGACCAGCAGGAAGAGGAAGAAGGCCATGAGGAAAGGGGGCAGAGGTCAGCAATTAAAGCCCACGGGTCGCGGCCCGTGGGTGAAGTCTCCGGCGCTCGACCCACGGGCCGCCACCCGTGGGCTTTATCCATTCCCGTGGGCTGTCTTACGCCCGGGCGGCGAGGAGGCGGGCCGCCGGACCGAGGCCACGGTAGGCCGCCTCGACCGCGTCGCGGGCCGGGAACTGGAACAGGCGGCGCAGCAGCCGGAACGGCAGCCCGATTACTTTCAGCGCCGTCCCGAGGGCAATCCGCAGGTCGAGCCACATACCGAGATTGCGGACATAGTAGAGGTCGTATGCCAGCTTGATGCGCACTCTGTCGAGGTCGGTGT
>JADLBT010000043.1 GCA_020847555.1 Gemmataceae bacterium | reverse complement strand
GAGTCGGACGTTTACGAGTTCCGCCTCAAGAAGGGCCAGCAACTCCCGATCGTCATCGAGGCGCGCGGCCTCGAATCGCCGCTCGACCCGGTGCTGCGCCTGACCGACGCCGCCGGCAAACTCGTCAACCAGGCGCAGGGGCCGGCGAGGCGGCTGGGGACCGACCCGGAGTTGGCGGTGACGGCGACCGCCGACGCGACGTACCGGCTGGAGGTCAGCGACCTGCATGGCGACGGCGGCCCGCGCTTCGTGTACATGCTCCGCCTCGCCCCAGCCCGGCCCGACTTCGCCCTCAGCGTCGCCGCGGACCGCTTCGCCGTGGCGCCAGGCAAGCCGCTCGACCTGCCCGTCACGGTGGACCGCCGCAACGGGTTCAGGGGCGAGGTCGAGGTCAGCGCCATCGGGCTGCCGAAGGGGATCACCGCCGACCCGGTCCGCGTCGCCGCCGGCGCCAGGTCGGCCACGCTACGCCTGATGGGCGAGGGCACGCTCGCTGCCGGGGCGTTCCGTATCGAGGGTAAGACCCGGTCGCCCGAACTGGTCCGAGTCGCCCGCGGCCCGGCCTCCGAGGTAAGCACGGTCATTGAGAACCTGTGGCTCACCGTGAGCAAGACCGCGACCGTCGCGCCGCCGCCCAGGAAGAAGAAACGGCGCTGATGCACGGACCAGGGAGAAGCAGGTGCGGCACCTCCCAACGCCCACGGGCGGCCCGTGGGCGTTGACCCCGAAACCCCTGGCGTCCGCTGCCGCACCGCCGGTACAATGCCGAAGGTGGAGTCCGGCCCGAACTCCCCGGTGGCGACCCGGACCTGTCAACCCGTCCCGCCGCGGCGCCCGCGCCTCAGCGGGGAATCAAACCCATGACTCACGCGCGCGGGGTGGTGGTCTTCCTCGCAGGCGTCGGTCTGCTCGGCGTCGCCGATCCAGCGCGCGCCCAGCGCTGGCGCCCCGAGCCCGCGCCCCGGAAGGAGTACGTCCACTTTCCCCACGGCGGCGACCTTGGGCAGATCCTCGCGCAGCGCCTCAGGGAAACCGAGGGCTGGCTCAGGGGCGCCCCGGTGGGAGGTCGATGGCCCGCGGACCTCGGCCTGAAGCTCAACGAGGAGACGTTGCGCGCCCTCCGGTCGGACCCGGTCCTGCGCCAGCTCGTCGAGGAGATGGCCGCCAAGGGCAAGGGCGCAACGCCGCTCGACCTGGAGCGCCTCCGGGCACTCGCCCGTGCCTTCGAGGAGAAAGGGCTCCTGGTCGAGAATCCGCTCCGCCCGAAGGATCCGGACCGCCCCGGCAAACCCCCGGAACCGCCGAAAGCCAGGCTGGCGCCGGTTCTCCCGACCGATCGCCCGAACGTTCCGCAAGGCTCCGACGGGCCGGACGACGAGTTCCAGGAGCAGATTGCGGAGTGGACCCGGGAGATGATGGAACGCCTGGAGCACTCGCGGCTGGGCGAGCATCTGCGCGATTCGGCCGCCTGGCGGCGCACGCTGCGCGAGCTGGAAGGGTTCCTGTCGGATCGCGACGGGAGCCGCTTCGGCCTGGCCGCGCCGGGGCTGGGCAACCTCGGCGAGCGGTTGCGCCTGCCCCAGAACTGGAAAGTCTCTCTCCCGGAAACCAGCTGGCTCGAAATGCCGGACGTCTCCCTGCCGTCGATCGGCCGGCCGAACTTCCGCCTCCGACTGCCGCACCTCGACCTCGGCGGCCCGCGGTTCGGCGGACCGCGGGGATTCGGGTCGGGGGGCGTCGAGGGCATCAGCTCGGGGCTGCTCTGGGGGTTGCTCCTCATTCTCGTCGGCGTGCTGGTGTGGCGTCTGGCGGCGCGCAGCAGGTGGCGCCGGCGCGTGGCGCCGAATGTCGGGTGGGCGCCAGGGCCGTGGCCGGTGGACCCGGCCCATGTGACGACGCGCGCCGAGTTGGTCCAGGCGTTCGAGTATCTCGCACTGCTGCTGCTGGGGCGCGATGCCCGCGCCTGGAACCACCGCGACATCGCCGCCGGCATGCCGGTCGGCGCCGACGCGGGCAAGCGCCTCGCCGCCAACGAACTGGCCACCCTGTACGAGCAGGCCCGGTACGCCCCCGCGCACGAACCGCTCGCCGGCCCGGAACTCGTCGTCGCCCGCCGTCACCTGTGCCTGCTGGCGGGAGTGCTACCGGCATGAGCCGCGTCAGTCTCGGGGCCGCCCTCGCCGCGCTCCTGCTCGCCGCCCCGGCCCCCACCCAGGAGCAGCGGGCCGTCGTCCCTCCGGACGGCACCCAGTACTTCCGCAACCTCCTCCACCTCCACGGCCTCAAACCCCTGCCGCGGGCGAGCGATCTGGCCCAGGCCCAGCCGCGCGAAACGCTGCTCATCGTCTTCGGCAGCCTGGAGGGGCTGGACGCCGCGGCCCACCGGCCCGGCGGGCTGAGGGCCTTCGTGAATGCCGGCGGGGCGGTGCTGATCGCCAGCGACCGCCGCGATGCGGGCTGGGGGGGAAGGCTGAACGAGCTGGGGCTTTTCCTTTCTGGCCGGGACGTCCTGGCCCCCCCGGAACACGCCTACCGCGGCACTCCGGAGTGCCCGCTGCTGCAGCAGTGGCGCGTGCCGAACCACCCGATCTTCGCGGGCATCACGGAGGGGATCGCCACCAACCGGCCGAGCCACGTCCGGCCCGCGTTCGTGCCGCCCGGTCGCCCGCGGTTCGCGCTCCCCGGCCGGCCGGCACTGATCGCGCTGGCCAGCTTCCCGCCCGGCTGCCACGACCGTTTCGACGTGGCGCTCGGGAACGCAGCGTTCATCGTCGGGACGAGCGCCGACGCGGACAGCCCCGGAAAGATCCTGGTCGTGGCTGGCCACGGCACGTTCATCAACGACATGATGGCCGCCGCCGACAACGCCGTCTTCGCCCGCAACTGCGTCCACTGGCTGACAGACCAGGGCAAGCGCAAGCACGTCCTGTTTGTCGAGGACGGCGAGGTGCTGACCGGCCTGAACGTCCCGCTCACGCGGGTGCCAGTGCCGCCGCTCAAGGTGGTGAACCGGGCACTGCGGGCAATGGAGGAGGAGAACCTCTTTAACCGCCTGCTGCTGGATAACGTCGGCCGCGAGCGTGTCCTTCGCGTGCTGCTGGTCGGGGCGTCGGTGCTGCTGGCGTTCTGCGGCCTGTACCGGCTGGTGCGCGCCCACCATCGGGGCGAGCCGGCCGGGCCGCTGGTGGCGGTGCGGGTCGGGCAGGACGAGACGGGGGTGCCGCTGGCGGTGCGCCGCCACCGGGCGCAGGTTGTCGAGAACAACTTCGCGGAGGCGGCGCGCGACCTGGCCCGCCTCTGCTTCGAGGAGCCCGCGGGGGCGCGGTCGGCGGCGCCGCCGATCGTGGTGCGCGGTGGGCGTCGGCTGCGGCGTCTGGTCGCGCGGGTGTGGCGGGTGGCGTATGGCGAACCGGAGCCGGTGTCGGCTCGCCGGTTCGAGGGGGTGGCGGTGGCCGCCGGGCAGGTGCGGGCCGCGCTGGCGGACGGTTCGCTGCGGTTCGAGGGGGCGCGATGACGAGCAGGCTGGACATCGGCAGCGACGGCGCGATGGTGCGCGAGTGGGCGGAGCGAGCCCGAGGTCTGCGCGAGCGCACCCTGGCGGAGGTGGGCCGCGTCGTCGTCGGCATGGATCCGGTCACGTATCAGTTCCTGCTCGCCCTCCTCGCCGGCGGACACGTCCTCCTGGAGGGGGTGCCGGGCGTCGCGAAGACGACCCTGTCGAAGACCTTCGCGCGCACCCTCGGCACGCAGTACCAGCGCATCCAGTTCACTCCGGACCTGCTCCCGTCGGACGTCACCGGCACCTACGTCTTCGATCGCAAGACGAACGACTTCCAGCTGCGCAAGGGGCCGATCTTTTGCCAGGTGCTGCTGGCCGACGAGGTCAACCGGGCGCCGGCCAAGACGCAGGCCGCTTTGCTGGAGGCGATGCAGGAGAACCAGGTGACGATCGAGGGCACCACGCTGCCGCTGCCGCAGCCGTTCATGGTGATGGCGACGCAGAACCCGGTTGAGCAGGAGGGCGTCTACCGCCTGCCGGAGGCGCAGCTCGACCGCTTCTTGCTGCGCGTCGAGATGGGCTACCCGGACCCGCAACACGAGGTGGCGATGCTCAAGCTCCACAGCCGCCCCGTGGCCGAGGTGGAGGAGGTGTTCACGCCCGACCTGATCCTCGACGCCCAGCGCTGGGTGGCGGAGGTGTACGGCCGGGAGGAACTGCTCAACTACATCGTGGACCTGGCGGAGGCGACGCGCGGCCACCCGGACGTGGCCCTCGGCGCCAGCCCGCGGGCGTCGCTGTGCCTGCTGCGCTGCGCACGAGCGCGGGCGCTGCTTGCCGGGCGGCACTACTTCACCCACGAGGACGTGCAGGCGGTCGCGGTCGGCGTCCTCGGCCACCGGCTGATCGTCCGGCCCGAGGCGGAGGTCGAGGGCAAGACGGCAGCCGACGTGGTCGCCGACGCGCTCGCCTCGGTCCCGGTGCTGGAGACTTGACCCACGGGCCGCCACCCGTGGACTTTGGCTGGTGGTGGGAGTCCTGGTTACTGGGCCGCGGCGCGCTGCAGGGCAGCGCGGATCGACTGCTGGTTCTGGACGCCGACGAGCGTCTGCTCCTGGATCCACAGCACCGGCAGCCCCTTCACCCCCGACTCACGCACCCAGGCGTGCTCGTCCAGCGCGGCCTCCGTGGCCGAGTCGGCGACGCACTTGCGGAAGCGCTCCAGATCAAGACCTAGCTGGGCCGCCATCTTCTCGCACCCGGCGGGGGAAAGATCCTTCGCGGCGAACAGAGCTTCCGCCATCGCGTCTCCCTTGCCCTGCGACCGGGCGCACCGCCAGGCGCGGGCCGCCGGCCGGCCGTGCGCCGTCTGCGGCAATGGCAGGACCAGCTGCACGAAATGCACCCGGCCGGCGTACTCCTGCAGCGCCGCGCGCAGGGCCGGGTGCGTCTGGCGGCAGGAGGCGCAGTCGAAGTCGGTGACCAGGACGACGTTGATCTTGCCCGGGATCCAGTACGCCCGCGCCGCCTCCGGTACGGGCGGGGGCGGGTTCGCCCAACCCCACGCGAGCGGGGCGGCCAGCGCCACGACCGCCAACCCGACCCACAGCCAGCGCCCGGCCCGGCCCGGCCCGCCGGTCGCGGGGCGCGGGTCGATCAGGTAGATGAGGGCCAGGCACAGTCCGCAGGCGTCCGCGATGAGGCACAGCCGGCAATACTGTTCGAGGACGACGGCCTGGATCAGGAGCAGCGTCGCGCCGGTCGTCCCGGCCAGGATGGCCAGCGGGCCGATCAACCGGCCGATCGGGCGGTCCGGGAACAGGGTGACGACGAGGAACAGGCCGAACGCGACGATCCCGAACACCGGCAGCGGCACCCCGGCGAGGCTCCCGAACGACGATCGGGTCACCTCGCCGCAGTCGGCGTCGAAGCCACAGAAGACGGGGGAGAGTTGCAGGTGATCGACCAGGCTGGCCGAGCTGACCGCGAGCCCGACCACCGACACCAACCGCAGGACCAGCAACTTGATGGACATGGCGCGCGGCGGTGCAGGGAAGGGTGGCCCGAAGCGGTCAGACCTTCGCGGGCCGTCGGCCCGTGGCGGTCGTCGGGCGGCGGTCACGGGCGCTACGAGACGCTCAGGGGGTTTTGAGGTCGCAGTTCACGCACCCGGTCGATCGGGGTACGAGGGGCTGGTTGCTGGAGGACTGGGCCGCCGTTTGCGGGGGATTCGGGTTGGGGTTGGCGTCGGCCTTCTGATTCGGCTTCATGATCAGGAAGAAGGCGATGAGAGCCACGGCGCCGAAGACGGTGATGAGGAGCATGCGGGCCATCGAGTTCTCCTGCCAGGGTGCCGGATCCGCAAGTTATCGGGGAACGCCTGGTCCGTTTGGGGGTGCTGTTCCGACAACGTGAACACGTTCGTTTATACCTCAGGCCGGGCGCGTGGACAAGAAGATTTCGCCTCGGGCCTGGAGAACGGGAGAAAGGCCGGCGGTCGCGTCCCGGAGGGCTGGGGAGTTGGCGTGCGCAGCCCACGAGTGGCGCCTCGCGGGGGAAGCGCTGGAGACTTGCCTCACGGGACGCTACCCGTGGGCTTTACAAAAACCTTTGCACGTCAGGTTCCTTGCCCTTGCATTATTCCGGCCGGCGCGGCTGCAGCAGCTGCGCGACGAGCGCTGTCCACCCGGTCTGGTGCGCCGCGCCGGCGCCCCGGCCGTTGTCGCCGTCGAAGTACTCGTGGAACAGGAGGTAATCGCGGAAGTGCGGGTCGGTCTGCAGCTTCTCGTGCCGCCCGAATACCGGCCGCCGGCCGTCGGCGCCGCGCAGGAAGAGGCGCACCACCCGGCGCGACAGCTCGTCCGCCACCTCCAGGAGCGTCAGGTGCCGGCCCGACCCGGTCGGGCACTCAACCTTGAAGTCGTCGCTGTAGTAGTAGTGGAACTTCTGCAGCGACTCGATCAGCAGGAAGTTGACCGGACACCAGACCGGCCCGCGCCAGTTCGAGTTGCCGCCGAACAGACCGGAGTCGGACTCGGCCGGCTGGTAACGGACCGTGTGGGCCGTCCCGCCGACCCAGCACGTGTAGGGGTGGTCCCGGTACTGGCGCGACAGTGCGCGCACACCGTGGTCGGACAGGAATTCCGTCTCGTCGAGCATGCGCTTGAGCAGTTGCTTCATGCGGTGCCCGCGCAGCAGCGAGAGGAGACGCCGCTCGCCGCACCCGGGAACTTCCCAGCTCGACACCAGGGCGGCCAGATCGGGCCGATGGTTGAGGAACCACTCCAGCCGCAGCTTGAAGTCCGGCAAGCGGTCCAGCGCCTGCTGATCCAGCGTCTCGACCGCGAACAGCGGGATCAGCCCGACCAGCGACCGGACCTTTAACTCGATCAGCCGGCCGCTCGGCAGGTTCAGCTGGTCGTAGTAGAACGGGTCGGCCTCGTCCCACAGACCGACACCGACGCCGTCGCCGTCCCCACCCCCGCCCATGTGGGTCATCGCCTCGGCGATGCTCAAAAAGTGCTCGAAGAACTTGGTCGCGATGTCCTCGTAGACGGGGTTGTGCAGCGCCAGCTCCAGCGCGATGCGCATCAGGTTCAGGCAGTACATCGCCATCCAGCTGGTCCCGTCCGCCTGGCTGATGAACTCGCCGGTCGGCAGCGGCGCGCTGCGGTCGAACACGCCGATGTTGTCCAGCCCAAGAAACCCGCCCTGGAAGATGTTGCGGTCCTGCTCGTCCTTGCGGTTCACCCACCAGGTAAAGTTCAGCAGCAGCTTGTGGAAGACGCGCTCGAGGAACGGCAGGTCGCCGGCGTCCCCGCGCCCCTTGCGTTCGATCTGAAAGACGCGGTAGGCCGCCCAGGCGTGGACCGGCGGATTGACGTCGGAGAAGTTCCACTCGTAGGCCGGCAGCTGGCCGTTGGGGTGCATGTACCACTCGCGCACCAGCAGCACCAGCTCGCGCTTCGCCCACTCCGGGTCGATCCGGGCGAGGGCGACGCACTGGAACGCCGAGTCCCACGCGCAGTAGTACGGATACTCCCACTTGTCCGGCATCGTCAGAACGTCGGCGTTGTTGAGGTGCTGCCAGTCGCGGTTACGGTTGCGTCCCGGCGGCGGGGGCGGCTGGGCCGGGTCGCCACGCCGCCACTCGCGCATGTTGAGGTAATAGAACTGCCGGCTCCAGATGAGGCCGGCGAGCGCCTGCCGCTGTACCGCCCGGCTGTCCGCGTCGGCAATGCCGGCCTGCAGGTCCGCGTAGAAGGCGTCGGCCTCGCGCTGACGCTGGTCGAGAATCGAATCGAAGTCCGCGAACGGCGCGCTCGCTGCCGATTCGGTCAGCCGCAGGCGCACGCCGACCGAACCGCCCGCCGGCACCGTGAGCGTGTAGTGGAACCCCGCCTTCGTGCCGGTCCGCGTCGGGTTCACGGCCTCGCGCTGGCCGGAAACGATCGCGTGGTGGAACGCATCCTTGAAGTGGCCGGCGCCCTTGACGCCGTACAGACGAAGCGTGTTCGTGTCGTTGTCGCAGCAGAGCAACTCCGGCGCACCGTCCGCGTGCAGGACGTACCGGCCGAGTTCGGCGTGAGTCGCCTCGACCGTCGCAGGTCCGGCCGCCGCGAGGCGCGGCCTGGGAACGTCACGCTTCCACGACCACGTGTTGCGGAACCACAACTGCGGGAGGACGTGCAAGACCGCGTTGTCCGGGCCGCGGTTGTGGGCGGTGGCGCGCATCAGCAGGTCGTCGGGTCCGGCCTTGGCGTACTCAACGAACACGTCGAAGTAGCGGTTGTCGTCGAAGATGCCGGTATCGAGCAGCTCGAACTCGGGCTCGTTCCGGCTGCGGCGGGCGTTTTCCTCGATCAGGCGCGCGTAAGGGAACTCGTGCTGCGGATACTTGTAGAGCAGCTTCAGATAAGCGTGTGTCGGCGTGGCGTCGAGGTAGTAGTAGAGTTCCTTGACGTCCTCGCCGTGGTTGCCCTGGCCGTTGGTCAGGCCGAACAGCCGCTCCTTCAGGATCGGATCCTTGCCGTTCCACAGCGCCAGCGCCAGGCACAGGCGTTGCTGCTCGTCGCTGATCCCGGCCAGGCCGTCCTCGCCCCAGCGGTACGCGCGGCTGCGGGCGTGCGCGTGGGGAAAATAGTTCCACGCATCGCCGTCGGGACTGTAGTCCTCGCGGACCGTCCCCCACTGGCGCTCGCTCAGGTACGGCCCCCAGCGCCGCCACGGCTGCTGCCCCAGGCGATCTTCTTCCAGGCGTTGCTGTTCGGCATTGGTTGGCGTCTGCGCAGGCACGTCGTTGTTCCCCGTGGAGACCGCGATACGCCCCGCGAGCGAACCGGGATCCTGATGGTCCTCTCGGGAGAGATACGGGTTTTGTACATGGATGGGCAGAGATGGGCAGCAGCGGGGGCCGGGCGACCTGGAGGGGAGAGGAAACGAAACCGGCCCGGGGATGGCCCAGGCCGGTGGGAATAACAACTGAAGGAATAATACCCTGCGGTCAGCTTTTGCCGGTCAGGCTGATATCGCTGACCTTGAGCCAGGACGGCGGGATCGGCCGGCATGCCGTCTCCTCGGCGAAGTGCCAGGAACGGATCGTTTCCTCGCCGGGGCGCCACGAGAAGTACGCCCGGCGGTCGTTGACGATGGTCGGGAAACCGACGCGCCCCGCGACCGGCTCAAGCAGAGACAGGGACAGGGACTGCAGTTCGGAACCGGCTTCCTGCAGGCGGCGCTCCAGGGCCGCGATCTCGTCCCGCACCTGGTAGCGGCGCTGGCGCTCGGGCCAGCTCAGATCCCGGCGGTGGCGGTCGAGGCGCTCCTGCTCCGGCTGAAGACGAACCAGAGCCTTTCGGTCCGCCAGGATGTCCTCGATGATGCGCTGCACCAGGGGTAGCATGCGCCGGGCAGTCGCCAGGCTCATCGCCGGCTCCCGCCGCTCGGGTCGTTCGGAGGCGTTGGACGCCGTGTTGCCAGGGAAGCCGCTCATCGCTCGTTCCCCCCTTCAGGGTCTGGAGGCCCTCGATCCTTCCAACTTAATCATACGTCGGAAATCGAGAGAGGATGGCTGAAGGGAAATGACGCCGCAGCGGCACCCCCCGCGGGGAGGGACGAGGAACGAAGGACAAGCCATTCCTTCTTTCACCCCTGACCCCTGACCCCTCCTCTCAATCTCCTTTCCATTGTACGAAGCCCTCCAAGGCATAAAATTCCGGCAGTCCCAGGCGGTCGTACAGCTTCGCCGTGTCGCGGTTGCGGTCCTCGGCCCGCTGCCAGAACTCGCGGCGGTCCGTCCCGCCGGGAAACATGGCCCGGTCCTTCTGCGACTGGTGGCGGAAGATGGCGTGCTTCTTGCGCTCCAGGTCGTCCGGGGACAGCGGCACGACGCGCTCGATCTCGTGCGGTTCCCACTCCTCCCAGGCGCCGCGATAGAGCCAGACCTCGAAGTGCTGGCCCAGCTCGCGCACCTCCTTGACCGCCCGGAAAACAGCGTCGGCACAGACCCGGTGGGTGCCGTGCGGGTCTGACATCTCTCCCGCGATATATATTTGAGCCGGCTGCAGTCGCTGGAGCAACGCCACAATGTCGCGGATGTCCTGCGGGTGGATCGGCGCCTTGGCGATCGTGCCGGTCCGGTAAAAACGCAGGTCCATGAACTCGAGTTGCTCCGGCGGGATGCCGCACGCCAGCGCCGCCGCCCGCGCCTCGGTCGCGCGGATCAGCTTCTTGATCCCGAGCAGATCCTCCGTGTCCGACTGGCCCGGTTTCTTCTCCCGCAGGAACGCCATCACCCGTTCCTTGACCGCCTCGGTGTGCTGCTCGTCGATGGCGAACAGCCGATTGAACTCGACCACGAAGTCGGCGAACCGCCAGGCGTCGTGGTCGAAGACGGCGATGTTTCCGTTCGTCATGTAGGCGATGTGGACCGTGTGGCCCTGCTCGACCAGCTGGATGAGCGTCCCACCCATGCTGATGACGTCGTCGTCCGGATGCGGGCTGAACACGAGAATGGGGGGGGCGTGGGGAGCGGCGAGCGGGGCCGAGCCGGGCCTCTCCCCGGTCCCCACGCCCCAGTCCGCACTCTTCACCCGACCGGGCTGGGTGCAGATCGTCCCCATCATCTCGTCGAACACCCGGCGGCCGAGGCGCTCGGCTGGTCCGTGCTCGCGGAGCAACTCGTACAGCTCGTGCTCGCGGAAATCGTCGTCGTCGAGCTTGAGCAGCGCCTTGCCGACCTTCAGGCTCAGCCAGGTGACGGCCCGGCGGATCAGGGCCGGGGTCCAGTTCACCGCCCCGATCACCCACGGCCGGCGGACCGGGGTCAGGTGGCCGGCGGCCGCCTGGTCGAGCAGGAACGTCGTGTCGTTGTGCTTCTGCAGGAAGCTGGCGGCGATGGCGTCGGTCATCTCGCCCTCGACCGCCTTCTGAACGATCGGCGCCTTGTGCTCGCCGAACGCCATGATGGCGACCTTCCGCGCCTCCAGGATCGTTCCAACCCCCATCGTCAGCGCCTGGTGCGGAACCTTCTGCTCGCCGAAGAACCCGGACGCGGCGTCGCGCCGCGTGACCGGGTCGAGGGTGGCCAGCCGGGTCCGACTGTGGCGGGTCGAGCCGGGCTCGTTGAAGCCGACATGTCCGGTTCGGCCGATGCCGAGGATCTGCAGGTCGATCCCGCCCGCGCGCCGGATCAGCTGCTCGTAGCGGGCGCAGTAATCCTCGGCCTCGGCCGCGTCGATGGTCCCGTCCGGAATGTGGATGTTCTGCGGCAAGATGTTCACATGGTTGAAGAACGTCTCGTGCATCCACAGGTGGTAGCTGTGGGAGTTGTCCGGCGGCATCGGGAAGTATTCGTCGAGGTTGAACGTGATGACGCGGGAGAAATCCAGGCCCGCCTCCTTGTGCAGCCGGATCAGCTCGCGGTACAGCCCGACCGGGGTCGAGCCGGTCGCCAGACCGAGGACCGTCGGACGGTTGGCGGAGTTGTTCTGACGGATGAGGCTTTCGATCATCAGCGCCACGTGGCGCGATGCCTGCGAGCTGGTGGGGAAGCCGAGGGTGGGGATCTTGGTGTGCGGGACGTAATGGGATGACATGGCGGTCGGGGTCCGGGGTCAGGGGGTCGGTTGTCGGCGATTTGAGGTCATTGTACAGTGGTCAGTGGGGGAATGGCACCCTGCTGGCCCCCGACCCAGACCCCAGACCCCTCGGTCCCATGCTTCAGCTGACGATCAACGGCGAGCCCCGCTCCCTCCCGCAGGCACTCTCGGTGGCCGAACTGCTCCGGCACCTCAACCTCGACCGCCGCCGCGTCGCCGTCGAGGTGAACGAGGAGGTTGTTCCGGCCCCACGTCACGGCGAGCACCAGCTGCGCGCCGGCGACGCCGTCGAGATCACCACCCTGACCGGCGGCGGCTCTCCCGAGGGGGATCTCGAAGACAAACCGCTCGCGATCGGCAAGTTCCGCTTCCGCAGCCGGCTCATCACCGGAACCGGCAAGTACGCCACCTACGACCTGATGCGCGACTGCCTCGCGGCCAGCGGCTGCGAGGTCACGACGGTGGCGGTCCGGCGCGAGCGGTTGGTGGACAAGCAGGGTAAGAATATCCTCGATTACCTCGACCTGAAGCGGTACACGATCCTGCCGAACACGGCCGGTTGCTTCAGCGCCGAGGACGCCATCCGCCACGCCCGCCTCGCGCGCGAGCTGCTGACGAACCTGGGCAACCCCGGCGCCGAGTGGGTCAAGCTCGAATGCCTCGGCGACCCGAAGACCCTTCTGCCGGACCCGGTCGCGACCCTGCAGGCGACCGAACAACTGGTCAAGGAAGGCTTTCAGGTGCTCGTCTACACCAGTGACGACCCGATCGTGGCCCGGCGCCTGAAGGCGGCCGGGGCAGCGAGTGTCATGCCGGCCGGCAGCCCGATCGGCAGCGGCCAGGGCGTTCTCAACCCGAACAACATCCGCATCATCCTCGAATACCTCAAGGACGGCGACCCGGACTATCCGGTGATCGTGGACGCGGGCGTCGGGACGGCGAGCGACGTCACGGTCGCGATGGAACTGGGTTGCGACGGGGTGCTGCTGAACACGGGGATTGCCGGGGCACGCGACGCGCTGCGGATGGCTCACGCCATGCGCCAGGCCTGCGAGGCAGGCCGCCTTGCCTATCTCGCCGGGCGCATCCCGCGCAAGCTCTACGCTCAGGCATCCAGCCCGATGGAGGGCCGGATCGCCCCGGCGCATGCGCACTGAGGGCTAGCGGACCAAACTCCTGTCCGAGCCCGCAGCGTCAGCGCGGGGAGAGACAGGAACCAGACACGGAATAGGCGGTCATGTCAAGTAGAGAGGCAAAGGTCAGCTGAACGACGTCGCAGCCTCCGCCAGTTTCTGCGCGGCGAGCCGGCGCAGCTCGTTGCAGACCAGCGGCAGCAACTGCTCGGCCGCGGAGGGGTCGTCCCGCTCGATGGCCGACAGGATGCGGGTGACTTCGGGCATGTGGTTGGACCAGTTTGGGGCACCGATCCTCGTCATCCTAACCCAGCCAGCGGCGCCCTGCATCAACATTCCGAGATCAGCCTGCCGGCGCGCGATAACCGGGCGGTGCGTACAGGCCGTAACGGCTCTCTTCTCCTTCTCCCTTGCCGAAATTACCCAAATTGCCTTTGACGGATGGGGTGCTCTGGTCTATTCTGGGCTCCAGACGGCCTGTTAGCCGTTAAAGTCCACTCTCGCCCTTCGATGGGTGCCGTCGTTCTGTACCGTGTTCGTGGGCGGGGTGGCAAGGGCGTCAGAACAGGACTCTCAACAAAGCGTCGGGCGTTCCAGCGACGCCGGGCGTCGGGACTGCACCGGAGGTTCTGCGCATGTATAGCGTGGTGTTGGCGACGATGTTGTCGGTCGGCGGCGAGGCGCCGACCTGGCACCATCGGGGCGGCGGTTGTCACGGCTGTCACGGGTGCTGGAGCTGCCACGGCTGCCACGGCTGCTGGGGTTGCCACAGCTGTTCGGGCTGCTGGAGCTGTTCGGGTTGCTGGGGTTGCCACGGTTGCTCAGGCTGCTGGGGTTGCTCCGGGTGCTGGGGTTGCGCCGCGTCGGTCAGTTTCGGCTGCTCGGGGTGCTGGACTTGCACCAGCTGCTTCGCCTCCTGCGCCGGGGCGTGGTGCTCGGGGTGCTGGGATGCCGGCTGTGCGGGTTGCTGGTCCTGCACCGGGGGTGGAGCCCCCACAGCTGTTGCGGGAGGCGGCAGGCAGAGACAGGCACCGAAGGTGGATCCGGCCGCGACCCCGAAGGACGAGCGCGAGCGCAACGCCGTCCGCGAACTGCTCCGGCGGTTGCGCGAGAGCAAGGACGAGGAGATTTCCCAGACCGTCGCCCAGGTGGTGAAGCAGACCACCGCTCCGGCCCGGATCACCGTCCGCCTCCCGGCCGACGCTCGGCTTTACGTCGATAACGTCGTCTGTCCGTTGACGTCCGGCACCCGCTCGTTCAACACGCCTGCCCTGGAGCCGGGGAGGGACTTCTACTATACCCTCCGCGCCGAGGTCGTCCGCGACGGCCGGACCCGACGCGAGACGCAGCGCGTGATTGTCTCTTCCGGACGCGAGGTCAGCGTGGCGTTCAGGAGCTTCGACCCGGTGGCAACCGCAAGCCGCTGAGCGACTCCTGCATCGGCGTCGAACTATCAGGAAGAAGCCCGCGTCAGCTGACGCGGGCTTCTTCGCTTCAACCACGTTGTCACCAGCCGCGCCCTGTCTTCCAGGTCGCGCCGCTTCAGTTCGGCTGCCGGCAGGATTTGCCGATGGCACCCATTTTGCCTATTTGTCCCGCGGCACTTCATTTGATTTTTTTCCACAACGCTCCGGGTCAGAGCGGGCTTCACACATTCAGTTGGCTCATCGCTATGAGGAGGTGCCTATGTACAGCATCGTGCTGATGGCCGCGCTGAGCACGAGCGGCGAGGTTCCCGACTTCGGACGCCGCCGCGGATGCAGCGGAGGTTGCTACGGCGGGGGCTGGAGCGGATGTCACCGTGGCTGGAGCGGTTGCTGCGGCGGCGGGGGATGGGGCGGCTGCTCTGGCGGCGGGTGCTGGGGCGGGTGTTCCCGCGGCTGCTGGGGCGGTTGCTACGGCGGCGGTTACGTGAGCAGTGGTTGCTACGGCAGTTGCTGGGGCGGCGGCTGCTGGGGCGGCGGTTCCATGACTGGCGGCGGCTGGGGTGGCGGTTATGTGGGTGGCGGTTACTACGGCGGCGGGAGTTACGGCGGGGGTTCCCCGCTCTACGCCGCCCCGCCGATGTTCGGGGCCAGCCTGCAGCCTTCCACCGTCCCGGTGACGCAGCCGGCTTCCACGACCCGGCGAGCAACGATCGTGGTCAACCTGCCCGCCGACGCACGGCTGACCGTCGATGGGACGAAGACCAACTCGACGTCGGGTCGGCGCGTGTTCGTCTCCCCGCCGCTGGAGCCCGGGAACTACACGTACACGCTGCGGGCGCAGGTCAACCGCGGGGGGGAGATGCTCGAAACCACCCGCCAGGTGGCCGTCCAGCCCGGGCGCAAGACGGAGGTCACCCTGGACATCCCGGCGGTGGCCGCAACGGCAAGCAGGTGAAACTGGGCAGTCCTGGGAGGTACGCTTCCTGACCATCCGACTGGTGGGTCGGGTGGTCGCGGGGTTCGCTCAGGCTACCTGGAGCCGGGGGAGGACAATCCTGTCCTCCCCTGTTTCGTTTTCGGCCTCTGCGACAATGCTCTGTCACCTTCCCACGGATGGGAAGCGCACCTCCATCCCCTTCCTGCCCGGTGATTCCTTGCCACGGAGAGGAGGCGAGCCAGAGCGTTTACAAACCGCCGGCCGCAACGATCCCGCGGCTTGACCCGCGCGCGCCGGCGGATGACAATGCCTGTGGTTTTGACTTCAGCCGTTCCGAGGGGGCGCCGGCCGGCGGGACAGTGCCCAGAGCCTTCAGAACACGGCCCATCGGTAATCCCTTCGTCGACTGCTGCCTCTGGACCTGCACGAGGGATCACCATGTCGCGGACGCCTGGCCTGCCCGCTAGGCTGTGTACCGTCGCCGGGCACGCGGTCTGGCTGTTTCTCCTCGCAGCGCAGGCGTGCGGCCAGGAGAAGGTGCCGGCGGCGAACGGTGAGGAGCCGGCCAGCGCCCCGCCCCGGTTCAGCCGACTGATAACCCTCCCCACCGCCGACGACCTGCAGCGCAAGCTTGACGCAGCCCCCGACTACCTGAAGGCGGCCGCCTGGGAGCGCGCGATCGCGCTGCTCCAGTCCGTCCTCGAACACCCCGAGGACGGGTTCGTGCGCGTGTCGCGGCGCGGTGCCGACGGAACCGAGGGTTTCCAGTGGGTGAGCGTCCGCGGTGAGGCCGCGCGGATCCTCGGCACCCTCCCCCCGCAGGGACTGGAGTTGTATCAGATATTCTGCGGGTCGAAGGCGGCCGAACTGCTGGCGGAGGGCCGCAAGCGCGGCGACCTGCTCCAGGTGGCCGTGGTCGCGCAGCGCTACCCATACACGGCGGCCGGCCGCGCCGCGGCCGACCTGCTGGCGACGCACCACCTGGACCGCGGAAGGTACGCGGCCTCCGCTCACCACTTCGCGCGCTTGCTGGCGCGCCCCGACGCCGACCGCCTCGCGCCCCTGACGCTGTTCAAGGCGGCCCTCGCCTTCCACCGTGCCGGCGACACGACCGGGGCCGCAGCAGCGTGGAAGCGCCTCGCCGCGCGGTCCCCGCGCGGACTCGTGCTCGATGGGCGTGTGCGCAGTCCCGCCGAGCTGAAGAGCGAGGTCACGCGGCCGCCCAGGGCCGGAGGCGAGCCCCCGCCGGCGCACGAGTGGCTGGCGTTCCGGGGCAACGTGGCCCGCGCCGCCCGCGCTCCCGGCATCGTCGGGTCGCTGGAGTCGCGCTGGCAGCAGCCGACGGCCGAACACCGGCACACCCGTGCGTGGGTCGAGGAGGCGCTGGAGCGGGTGGCCAGCAACCCCTCCGAGGTGGTGGTGCCCGGCGCCGTTCCCCTCGTCACCGGCGACCGGGTCGTCTTCCGCACGCGCCGCGGGGTGACCGCGCTCGACCGCCGGACCGGCCGCCTCCTGTGGGAGGCGCGGCTGAACGGCAGCCTCGAACAGCTGGCGACCGAATCGGCCTGGCTCCCCTACACCCCGCAGTGGGTGAGTTCCTACATCCAGGCGTTCGCGCACGTCGTGCTGGAGAACTCGACCGTTGGCACCCTCAGCACCGACCGCCGTCTCGTCTTCGCGGTGGAAGATCTTGCAATTCCCCCTTATCCGCACGACTATGGAGCATTGTACAGTCGCAACGGCCAGGGGCTCCGGTTCGCCGGCGCGGCTGACCTGACCTGGGCGGTGTACCGTAGCCGATTGGTGGCCATCGAGCTGGATACCGGGCGCGTGGTGTGGGAGGCGGAGGGCGACTGGTCCCGGGAGCCGGTGCCGTCGGTCCACTTCCTCGGCCCGCCGCTCGTCCTGGGCGGCCGTCTCTATGCCGTCACCGAGCAGGACCAGACCCTGCGGCTGGTGTGCCTGGAGGCGGCTACCGGGAAGGGG
Organism: Gemmataceae bacterium; assembly: GCA_020847555.1. The sequence continues at coordinate 1,200 of JADLBT010000043.1, read as the reverse complement.
ATCTGGTCGCAGGGGCTCGCCGGTCCGAAGCGCAACGTGCTGATCGACGGCGCGCGGCGGACGTGGGCCGCTCACATCGCCCAGGCGGACGGCGTGCTGATCTGCCCGACGAACGCCGGGGCGGTGCTCGCCGTGGACGAGGCGACCGGCGGCCTGCTCTGGGCGCATGTCTATCGCGACGAACCGCCGCCCATACCCCTCGGCAGGCGTGTCCGCGGTGCCCGCAGGGTGCGCGGCCCGCAGGCTCCGACGATCGAGGTGACGTGGAAAGCCTGTGCCCCCCTCATTCACCAGGGCAAGGTGCTGGTGGCGGCGCCGGACGGAGATGGCCTCGACTGCGTGGATCTGTGGACCGGCGCGCTCCTCTGGCGCGCGAAGTACGACGATTGCGATCTGTACGTGGCCGGCGTCTACAGGGACCGGGCTCTCGTCGTCGGCCGGCAGCGCTGTGGGGCGGTGCGGCTGGCCGACGGCAAGATGATGTGGGGGGCGGAGACGCCGCGGGTCTCGGGACAGGGGGTGCTGGCGGGGAAATGCTACTACCTCCCGGTGCGGCGCTGCGAAACGGCCGGCGGACCTGCCCTGCTGGCGGTTGACGTCGCGACAGGACGCATCGTCGCGCGGACGCTTGTGCCGGGCGAGGAGCCCCCGGGCAACCTCGTGCTGACCGACCGGGAACTGCTCTCGCAAACGTCCACCCGCGTGTCGGCGTATGCCGTCGTCCCGAGTACCCCGCCTCGCCCGTAGCACTACCTGGCCCGTCGCCGTCGGACCAGCCCGGAGGGCGTTGTCGATGTTTTCCCTCGCTCTGCTTCACGGTCTCGTCGCCGGGCTGGGTCTGTGCAACGCGGTCGCGCCGCGCGAGCCGCTGACGCCGGAGCGCCTCGCCGTGCTGGTGCGCCAACTCGGCTCTCCCTCGTATGCCGAGCGCGAGCGCGCCACGCACCTCCTGGAGGCGGCGGGCGGGCCGGCGCTGGACGCCCTGCGCACCGCGCGCGGCAATCCCTCTCCCGAGGTCCGCCGCCGCGCGGAAACGCTCGTGCGCCGCATCGAGCGTCGCCTCGATACCCAGCGCGTGCTGACGCCGCGCACGGTCCGCCTGGCTTACAGGGAGACCCCCCTCGCCGACGCCGGGGCGGACCTGGCGAAACGGACCGGGTTCACGATTCGCCTCAACACCGACCCGAACCGCCGGGCCGG
>JADLBT010000042.1 GCA_020847555.1 Gemmataceae bacterium | reverse complement strand
GCCGACGCCCAGCGCGACCAGCAACTGCTTGCGGAACTGCCACAGCGGCGCCAGTCGGCCGGCCAGCCCGCCAAGGCCGCGACGGGCGGCGCGCACCTTCTGACCGGCCCAGGCGCCAACGGCGCCGAGCCGCTCGCGCAGGCCGGGCCGGCTGGCAGCGGCCGCGGTGGACACGTTGGGGGCGGGCGGCGCGTCGGCCTGCGCCCGGGCGGCGCCGCTGATCAGAGCCAGGACGTTGCTGTCGGTCATCACCGTGATGAGCGCCTGCTTGACGGCCTCCTGCACCGCGGCGCCGGCGGCCTCCCGGACGGCGTCGGCGACCGCGCCGTTGAGGCCCTCGCTCAGGGCGTCCAGGATGTTGTCCAGGCGATCGAGCTGGTCACTCAGCGTCTTGCGGGTCTTACCGTTGGTCATCGTCGCGTTCATGGTTCTTCTCCTCGGTCTGGTGTGTTCTGGTGGAATGGGGTTGTGTCCGGGGCTGTCCCGGCCGGCAGGCACGAAGGCCCACGAGCCGCGGACGACCATCGGAAAGACGTGCGTTCCGTGGCGATGCGTTAAGGTCAGGTGGTTGTTGCCCCGCGGCCGGTGGGCCCAGGGCATGGGTGGAGATCAGTTGCTGGAAGGGGTCAGGAGCCGGGCCGCGAGCCGACCGGCGCCGTCAGCGGCCGCGATGCTGAGCACCGCCTCGGCCAGGCCGAACCCGGCCAGCGCCAGCGGGCCGCCGGCCATTGCGACCACGGTGGTAGCGGCGCCGAGCGTCATGGCGGACAGCAGCGGCAGCCGGCCCGGGCGACGGCCCAGCCACCAGGCCGCCACGCGCAGGCCGATGGCCAGCGCGGCCGGCACGGCCTCCCCAGCGGCCAGCGCCGGGCGATCGCAGTTGGAGTACGTGGGCGGGAAGCGCTCCTCCTCCCAGCCGTCGGCCAGGTCGTCGTCGTACTCCACCGCCGGGTCGTCGAAGACATTGAGAATCGAGCGGCGGCGGTCGCGCCGGACCAGGGAGTCGCGCGGCGTCCGGTACTCGGGGGCGGCGAGCGCCGTGGAGACGGCCTCGCAGACGAAGCCCGCCGCCAGTTCGGCCAGGGTGCGGGCGAACTCGGCTCGGGTCTGACCGCAGAGCCGCTCCAGCGCCGCGCCGAGTAGGTCGAGGTGGCGGGGCACCAGCCAGCGGCGCGCCTCCGGGGCAATGTGCGGGGTGTTGTAGTACATTATGGTCCTCGGGTGTTTCAGGGAGTGAAGGTGTCAGCGGTGCATCGTCGCGCTGTCAGCGGCCGATCTTGAGGCCACGCAGAGCCTCGACGGCGGCCTGCACGGCGCGGCTCTGGCGGCGCTGTTGCCGCAGGGCCGCGGCCAGCCGGCCGGCCCGTGTGGCCGCCTCCTGCAGGGCACGCTTCAGGCCCTCGGTCTCGTCGATCAACTCCTCGATGCCGGCCGCGTGGTCCTGCGGGCCGTTGGTGGCGTGGCTGTTGCCATTCGGTTCGGGCATGGTGTGTTCGCTCCTTTCAGGTTCGGGATCGGGGCGGTGGTCAGAGATGGGCCGGGGGACGCCTGGGGCGGACGTGACGCGCACGGCGTCCTGACTCGGGGGTATTGTGCTCCCCGCGTCGAGCGGGACGAACAGGTACACATCGTCGCCTCCGCGCCAGGCGGCGGGCTGTCCCGGCGCGCCGACTTGAAGCTCGCGGAAGCCCAGCGCCAGCGCTCGCCGAAGGTAGAGGCGGTTGGCAGAGATCCTCACGGCCTTGCCCTCGACAATCGACCGGGCCAGTTCCAGCTCGGTGCTCGGGGCCTCGCCCTCGCCGCGGGCGCGCAGCACGGCTCGCTCCCCCAGGTCGAGGGTGACGGGCGAGTGATCGTCGTCCGCGCCGGGAAGGCCGGGCAGCGACTTCGCCAGGAAGGCAACGTCCTCGGGCGCCAGGCGCAGCCGGGAGGTGAAGGTAGAAGGCCGGGGCACCACGGACTGCACGTCGGGGAAGCGGCTGGTGCGGTCAATGGCGAGGAAGAAGGTCCAGGCGCCAATGCGGAGCACGACGTGCTCCTCGGTGCGGCGAATGCCGATCAGCCTCTCGTCGCGCAGCTCGCGCAGGCCCAGCGCCGGCAGCCGAGGGATGAGGACATCTTCCTTCCAGGGGAAGTCGAAGCCGTTGCGAATCAGGAGTTGCCGGCCGTCGGTGGCGGCCACCTGGCCGCGGCTGCCGCGGAGCTGCACGCGCGTCAGGGTGAACCGGCCCGACTCGCGGGCGGTGGTGTTGGCCGCGTCGAGCAAGACCTGGGGGAACGAATCGGGCAGAGCCGCCCACCGAGCCGGCTGGGCGGGCAGCGGTGGAATGGTCTCGGGATCGACTGTCTCCAGGTCGAGGACGCGCGGCACACCAGATTCCTGCCAGCGCGCCCGCGCCTTGCCGGGGCCGGTCGGCTCCAGCGTCACGGGATCGTTGCCGCGGCCCTCGAACTCTGCGAGTATCGTCGAACGGAAGGTGAGGACGCCGGCGGGCTGCGGGCCATCGAGCTGGTAGCGGACACCAACGCTGGCGCGGTGGGCCTCCAGCGCGAGGCCGTCCGGGCCGCCACGGCAGAGGAGCAGGGGCCACTCGCCCTTCGGCTCCTCCTCGACGACCGAGCGCCTCAGCACCGCCCGCAACACGCGGGCCAGCGCGCGGGGAATGGTTATCATGGCTTACCTCCATCAGAGTTGTCAGTTGTTGCGAACTGCCTCAGCTGCGGGGCGGTCAATCGACCGTCCAGCCAGCGTCGAACAGCTCCTCCGGCGTGTCGAATGTCTCGTGCGGCAGGGCGAGGAACTGGTTCAGCGCCGGCGGCAGCAGGAACAGGTTGGTCTTGAAGACGGTCGCGGAGTATCCGGCCAGGCCATAGGCGCCGAGCGCGTCGAAGACGACGCCCAGCTCCTCGTCCTGGCCGGGGCGCCGGCGTACGACTGGCAGGTTCGGCCAGTGCGGCCACAGCTCGCGGTGCGCCAGGAAGTGCAGCGTGCGGACCCGGGCAGTTTCACCCGGCGTGAGAATGGAAGTCATCAGAATCTCGCAGGAATGGATCGGAGAAGTGATTCACGGTGCGTTCGCTGCAGACGGTCGCTCCAGCCAGTGCGCGTCCAGCCAGCCTTGCTCGGCCTCCAGTGCCGGCGTGCGCATGGGGAAGGGGCCGAGTAGCGGACCGCCGACGGGCATGAGGTCCGCCCACCAACGGCCTTCTTCATCCGGCTCGACGTGGCTGGCGCGGCGGATCGTGACGACACCGAGAGCAGAGAGGTCGATGCTCTCGGCGTAGATACAGCAGACGCTGCCGTCTGGATCAACCCGCAGTTGCATGGCCCCCTCCGTTGGCGGACGGGCGGTTGCGGATCAGGCGCCGCCGCGGCGCGTCGGTGAGCAGCCCCTCGACCCGGGCCTGCATGAGCGCCATCTCGGCCGCGACGTGCTGGCGCAGCGAGTCGCTGCCGCGGAGTTGCTGCGGCGTGACGCCCCGCACCAGCCGCTGCGCCTGCTCGACCAGCGCGTCCAGGTCCGGGTTGCTGCGCACGTTCAGTTCGCTGAACCGCTGGAAGAACTCCGTCAGGTTGCTGACGACCGAGTCGCGGAACACCTGGCGCTCGCCGTTCTCGCCGCTGGCAAGGCGTGCGGTCAGGTGGGACAGCAGACGGGCGAACTCGGTGGCGAACGCCTGCTCGGCCAGGCGCACCGCTTCGTTGAAGCGGGCCGCCACGCGCTGGCGCTCCTGCTCGTACACCTCCGGCGCGATCCGCATCAGGTAGCTGGGCGGCTCGACGCTGGGGAAGTCCCAGTCCACCCGGAACAGGCCGCGGACCTCCGGCGGGTAGTCGGCCGGGTTGAAGAGGCGGCCCAGCCGGCGTCGGGCGTCGCTCTTGATCTCGTCGTAGACCGCGTTCAGGTCAGTCTCGGCGCCGGTCAGCTCGTCGCGGAAGCCCTCCAGGGTATGAACGAAGCTCTCGATGTCGGACTGGCGGATGAGCCGCACGCCCGGCTCGGTGTAGGGCAGCGTGATCCCACGCCAGTAGTTGGACAGGCGAGTCCGGATCGACGTGAGCCGGCGGAACGCCTCGTGGCGCACGTCCACCAGCTTCTTGCCGGCGGTCAGGAAACGGGAGTCGGCAGAGGTGACGGAGCCGATCTCCTCGCGCTGTTGGGGCGTCAGGGCGCGGTGGACCCCCCACCAGTGGAGCATCACGCGCACGGCCGCGGCGGTGCGGCGCAGGCGCTGGGCCGGGCTCTCGGCGCTCAGGGGGATGTCGCTAACGGTCAGGGTGCTCATGGGTCTCCTCGGAAGGAAGAAGGCCCGGTCGCTCTTCGGATGAGCGGCCGGGCCTGTGAATGGAACACGACGAAGGTCCCGAATCAGTTGTTGCTGCCGCCGCGCTGGACGCGGCGGCCCGGCCGGCCGGCCGGCTCACCGTCGCGGCGATAGATGCCGGGGGTCGAGGCCGACAGGCAGCGGCCGTTGGCCCAGGTGCGAAGCCGCTCGACCTGCTCCGCCGCGGTCACGGCCACCGGCACGACGTGATGTGCCGCCTGTGTCAAGGTGATGTCGAGCAGGGCGGCCAGCCGGCAGCAGGAGCGGACCTCGGCCCCGGTCCAGGAGGTGTTGTCAGGCCGGGCCTGCCCCTCGGGGACGCCGAACTGCCGGCGGTACATCCGCCATATGGGGTCCTTCTCCGGGACCGTGGGCAGATCGAGGAAGAAGACGCCGTCGAAGCGCTCGGCCCGCGTGAACTCCGGGGGCAGCTTGCTGATGTCGTTGCAGGTGCCTATGAAGAAGCAGTCGCTCGTCCTGTCCGACAGCCAGGTGAGCAGCGTGCCGAACAGCCGGGTGGCGACGCCGCTGTCGCCGCTGCTGCCCACGCCGGAGAGGGCCTTCTCGACCTCGTCGCAGAACAGGATCGCCGGGCTCATGGCGTCGGCGACGCGCAGCGCTTGACGGACGTTGGCCTCGGTGGCCCCGACCAGCGAGCCGTACAGCGCCCCCAGGTCGAGCAGCAGCGTCGGGCGCCCTGTCTCGTTGCCCAGGCACTTCGCGAATGCGCTCTTGCCGACGCCGGGCACGCCCAGGAGCAGGATGCCTCGCGGCTTGACTGATCGGCCAGGGCGAAGGGCGCGGGCGCAGAACTCCTTGAGGTTGGCCAGGCCGCCCAGCGAGTCGAAGCGCTCGCCGCCTCGGTGCAGCGTCAACAGGTTGTTCTTCTTGAGGGCCTGAGCCTTCATCTCCCAGATGCTCTCGGGCCGCAGGGCGTCATGCCGGATCAGCGACAGCGCGAAGCTGTTCTCCGCCTCGTAGCGCGTCAGGCCAGCCGCCGCGTCCAGCACGCGCTGCAGGTCCTCCCCCGCCGGCATCTCCTCGGGACGGTCCGCAGTCACGCCGCAGGCGATGCGTTCGAGCTGCTGACGGTCGGGCAGCGCGTGCTCGACCACGACGAAGAGCTTCTCCAGCTCGACCGGGACCTGCACGATCGGTGCGAGGACGACGAGGAAGGTGCGCTGCTGCTTACCGGCGACGAGCTGGGCGAAGGTGGTCTGCACGACCTCCGGGTTCCCGAAGAACTTGTGGTAGTTGTGCAGCAGGACGAGGGCGGTGCCGTCGGACTCGGCCAGCGCCGGTACGGCCCGCAGCACGGCGAGCGGGTCGCCGGCGCCGACGTCGGTGGGCGCGTTCCGGGGCGCATTGGGGAAGCGCAGGCCTGCCGCGATGTCCCAGCAGGCGAGCTTCCAGTTGTGCGCGCGGGCCAGGGCGGCGATCTCGCGCTCGGCCTCGTCGGGCTCGTGGGTGACGAGGTACAGGCCGCTGAAGGCGGCGCGGACGTAGTCGGTGAGCTGTTCGGTCAGGTTCATGGTGCGGTTGAATCTCCGGAGTGCGGGGAGTGGAAGAACGAACGACCCAGGGGCCGGGGCGGCGGCACTCCTGGGTCGTCGGGCTGGGACGAGGGGGTTACTGCTGGGCGTGCTGCTGGGCCTGGGCCTCGGCGTAGAACTCCGCGGTGTTGCGGTCCTGCATGGCCACGCCCAGCGCCTGCTCCAGGAACTGGCTGGCCTGGCGGCACTCGGCGCCGGCGTAGCCCTTCGTCTGCACGGTGGCCTCGCCCTGCGGCGAGACGGTGACCTCGATGATCCTGGCCATCAGGGCTCCTCCAGTCGGGTGATCTGTCGTTCGATGCGGGCGACGGAGCGTTGAAGTTGCTCGACTCTGTGGAAGGCGCGGCGCAGGCGCGTCATCCAACGGGCCAGGGTGGCCCGCTCGCCGGCCAGCCGCTCCCGCAGCCGGCGGATCCTGTCCTGCGTCCTGGCGCTGGGGGTCGGCGGAGCGGGCGGCGTCCGGATGAGACATCGTCGGGGCTGGGTCATCGCTCAGCCTCCCTCGGCGAGGGCCAGCCGGATGCTGCCGTCCGCGAGCGGCTGCTCGCTGACCTGGAGGCCCTTCTTCCTGGCCTCGATGCGGCACTTCTCGACGGCGTAGGCCTGCAGGAAGCGGTCCAGATGTACCTGCTCGCCCCAGGCGCCGCCGTAGTTGTCGTAGCGCACGGCGCCGGTCAGCGGGTCGATGACGACGGGGTACTGCCAGCCCGGGAGTTGCACGAGCAGGCCGGTCGCCTCGCCGCTGTAGAGGCGACCTGTACCCTGTGCGGGGGCGGACAGTCCGAGCCGCTGGCAGGCGGCGGCGATGGCAGCCGGGTCGTGGACCCGGGTCTGGACGGTGACGATGTGGGACATGAAGCGGGTTCCTCCTCGGGATGGATGCGATTCGTCAGACGATCCGGGTTCGGCGCCGCGCCGCAGGTTCAGCGCGTGAGGCGCGGGATGTAGGCGTTGACGCCGATGGTGACGGGCTGGCCGTTGACGACGGCCTCGGTCTTCTGGTTGCCGCGGGTCGAGGCAACGACCAGCGTCTTGCCGCTGGCCGAGAGGGCCGGCGGATTGTGCAGCGGCAGCCGGATGACCAGCTCGCCGCCCTCGATGGTGACCTTCATGCCTGGCTCCTCAGGAAGGCTCGGATGGGGATGGTGTGGCGATGACGACGGCGACGATGGTCGCCGCGCTGCCGGCGTGGTCGGCATCTTCAGGGCCGATCCGCGCGGGGGCGTTCTCGCCGATGCAGACCACGCTGAGGCGGCTGCGGCGGGCGATGGCGGCCGGGTGGTGGAAGCGGACTTGCCGGAGCAGGTCCTTGACAGCTCGCCCCGGTCCGGGTGCGATGACGACCGCGCGGACGAGGTGTTCGCCGTCCAGGTGGTCGATGTCCTGGCGGATCAGATAGACATTCTGGCCGGTGTTGCCGGGCATGTAGGACCTCCTTCCTGCGTTACGGGTTGAAGAGAAGCCCCTGCCGCCGGTCGTCGGTCCGGAAGATCCGCACCCCCTTGGGAATTGGTTCGGCTGGCGACTCCTCGACCTGCGCGCCGAGGATGGAGGCGGGGAGGGGGAAGGCGAGCCAGGGGGCGTAGAGCGCGCCGTTGATCTTGCACATGGCGACGGCGAGCGGGTCGATGTCCTGGCCCCAGAGGTTGAGGGAGAAGTTGCTGGCGTGCAGGAGCACCCGCCCGCTGCCGACGCACGGATCGCAGACGCTGCGCGTCCGAGGGTCGCGGCCGTCCTTGCCGGCGTCGTGCATCGTCATCTGCACCATGCACTCGACGACAGAGTGAGGCGTCGGGAAGAAGGCGGTCGGGTTCCAGCCCCGCGCCTTGCCAGCCGCGACGTGGGCGCCGAGGTGGTCATGGGGGTGTGCCAGAAGCGGCGCGAGATTGACCTCCCGGTAGAGCTGCTCCTGCACAGCTTCGGACAGGCGAGGCTCCTCGCCGCACAGGCTCAGGGCCCAGCAGAGCCAGTCGAGCAAGGTGCGGAAGTCGCTCCAGCCGCCGCACTCGCGGCCGACCATCCGGGACCAGCTCCGGAGCAGCCCGAAGACCTTGTTGTCAGGTGCGCCGAAGGTGATCTGGGGGATGGGTTCCTCCAGTAGCCGGCCGGCTTCGAGCGTCCGGAGGTGGTAGCCCCAGCGGTCGGCGACCGCCGGGATGATGGCGTGGAGCTGGATGACGTAGGGCAACAGCCAGCCGCGGTAGTGCCAGGGGGCCGGGGAATCTCCCAGCCGGGGCAGACGGTCGCGCTGCGCCATGAAGGCGGTCAGGTCACGCGCCGTATCGGTGGCGTGCGCCCCGGTGGGTGCGCTCATCGCAGAGGACTCCTTTCAGAGTTCGTGTGGATCAACACCGAAGCGTGAAGGAGGAATGGACGAGGACGACGGGCTGGCACGGGGAACTGGGTCGGATCAGGAGTCGATCTGCCGGGGGTAGGGCAGGCCGGGCGGCAGCCGCACATGCGGGCGCAGCGGCCAGGCGTAGCGGTGGTTGCCCTGGTGCCTCAGCGTGCGGCACAGCCGCGCCTTCCACCGGCGCAGCCAGGCGCTCAATTCGTCGGGGTCGTCGCAGCCTGGTGGCTCTGCGCCGCATGCGACCAGCAGGCCGATGGCGTAGGCCACGCCTCGCTCGGCGCCGCGGACCTTCTGCTGCGCCCGGTCGGAGAAGACCCGGCCATCGGGCAGCAGGGTGAGCGTCCGCGGTGCGGAGCGCCCAAGGTAGACGCCGTTGTGCGCCTGATAGATGCGGCCGATGTGGCCGCCGAAGACGACCTCCCCGCGCCGGTTGAAGCGACGGCACGGGTCGGAGAAGGCCAGCACGCCGGCCAGCCCCTCGCGGCGCAACAGGCGGAAGCAGCGGCCCAGCATCCAGGTCTCGCCATTGCCGGGCACCTCGTCGAGCAGGACAAAGCGACCCAGCTCCACCGAGTCGGTGGCGCTGCCGGGGAAGACGGAGGTGAGCACGCGGTCGTTGCAGGGGTGTGAGAAGACGGCCATGCCCTGCAGCACGCCCCGGCGGAACAGGCCGAAGCGCCAGCGGGCGGCGGGGTAACTGCCGGCGTAGTGGTGCTCCAGGACGAACGCCCTGGCGAGACGGTCGTCGGGCAACTCGGCAACGTCATACTCTCGGGTGCGGATCGGTTCGTCGGGTGGGCGGTAGGCGTCACGGCCTATCCACCAGCGCTGGCTGGGCACAAGGTCAGCCATGGGGCGAGAACCTCCTTTCATGTCGGCCAGGAAAGTCAGGACGGGTCACATGAACCAATCGTGGATGTGGCCAGGCTCCTCGCCCTC
>JADLBT010000041.1 GCA_020847555.1 Gemmataceae bacterium | reverse complement strand
TGGGTGCGAGGAACGCCTGCGGTTCCTCCCCGTCCCAGGCGTAGGAGACCAGCGTCAGGGGCTGGTCGGCGGGCGGCGCGTAAGGGGCGCTGTCAAACCAGTGCCACACGGCGGCATGCATGCCGCCGGGATCGTGTGGGGTAGAGGGGAGCAGGTCCAGAATCAGAACGTGAATGCCCGCCTCCAGACTGCGGACGATCTTCTGTGCCAGCTCCTGAACGAGAGCTTTGCGATCCTTGTTGGAGGGGGAAACGACCTCCACAAGAGCGACAACCTGATGGCCGCTGATGTGGCGAACGACCAGGTGGCGGCCGCGGCGGCGCGAGTGCCGGGGCTTCCGCTTCGGGTCGGGGCGCAATCGGATGCCGACGGCCGGCGGCGCCTCGGCCACGGCCACCCCGCCTGAGGCGGCCGGCCAGGGGGTGTCGGGCGGCGCGGCCGCCTGCAGCGCGAGCAGGTCGGTCTGCATGCGGGTGGCGACCTGCTCGGCCAGGGCGTAGTAGCCGTCGGGCAGCAGCCCGGCGTTCAGCGCCTTCATGAGTTCGGCAATCCAGAGGGTGTGGAAGGCGTGAAACGTCCCCGCGTCCACTCGCGTCCAGTCGTGAATCGGCATGGCAGGAGCCTCCTGACTCGGTGCCCGGATCGGCCCGCAACGAGAAAGGCGGGAGCGGTTTGCCGAGCCCGGAGCGCGAGCGACGGGTTCTGCAAGCGCCCGTCGCGCGCTGCGGGCTCGCCAGCGAAGTCAGCCGGATTTGGCGGGCGCCCCGAGGAAGTCCTGGAGCTTCTGGGAGAGCTGCTTCATGGTGACGGGGTGCAACAGGATCGCGATGCGCTCGCGGGCCTCGACCTTGTCCTTCCAGTCCTTCTGCTCCTCGGCCAGGATCAGGATGCCGGCGCACGGGGCGTGGTGCCGGTCGGCCTCCTTGAGAACCCGGTCGAAGATCAGCCGGCCCTCGTCGCCGGTGGTGCGGGCGTCCACGATCAGGGCGTCGTATGGCTGCTGGCGGTAGCGGTCCAGGGCGCGCAGCGGGTCGGCGGCGAGGAAGACGCGATATCCGTGGCCCTTCAATCTGTCGCGCAGAACGTCCTGCAGCCGTTCGTCCTTCTCGACGATGAAGACGGAGTTCCCGGACGGGGAGCCGGCCTTTGCGGCGGCCGGCCCGACGCGGCCGCCGCCCTCGAGTTCGCGCCGGACCTCGCGGACTGCGTCGAGCAGCTGGGACGGCGTCTGAAACCGCTCCTGCGGGTTGAGCGACATCATCGTGCCCACCAGGCGGATCACGGCGCGCTGGCCGCCGACCTCCTCCGGCTCGATCGGCTTGACCTGGCTGAACCGCTCGCGCCGCATCCGGGCTCGCGGATCCTTCGTTATCTCCAGCGGCGCCCGGCCGGTGAGGAGTTCGTACAGGACGCAGCCGAGGAAGTAGAGGTCGCTGCGCACGTCCCCGGGCGGCACGCCCGTCGCCTTCTCCAGGCCGGCGTAATCGACCGTCCGGTCCACCTGGATCTCGTCCGGCTTCGCGGCCCGCGGACCCTCGCCGGCCAGCCCGAAGTCCACCAGCTTGGCGACGCGCTGGCTGGACAGCAGGATGTTTGTCAGCTTCATGTCCCGGTGCGTCAGCCCCTTCGAGAAGGCGTAGGCGAGCCCGCTGGCCGCCTCCTCGATGATGCGCAGCGCCTCGGCCGGCTCCAGCTTCTTGCGCGTCGTCAGGTAGTCGCGCATGTTGTAGCCTTCGACGAACTCCATGACGATGAAGTACTGCCGGGACACCGGGTCGCGGTTGACGGCGAGGATCTCGACCACGTTCGGGTGGCGCAGGGTCATGCCGACCTTCCCCTCGCGCTCGAACAGCTCGATGTTGTGCTTGTTGTCGCTCCACTTGCGGCGGAGCACCTTGATCGCGACCACGTTGCCGCTGCGCGGGTCGTCCGCCCGGTAAACGCGGCCGAAGCTCCCCGACGCGATCTTGTACAGGATGCGGTAGCCGCCCAGGAAGTACCCGTCCGGGTCGCCCTTGAGCAGCTTGCTGCTCTGCCACGGCGTGAGGTAGCCCTTGCGCTCCATGACGAGCAGAAACGACTCGGGGTCGCCGTTGCGCTTGCCGAGTTCGTCCCAGCCTTGCTGGGTCTGATCGAGGGTCAACAGGTTTAGCCGGATCGCCTGCTGGGCAACCGAGGCAGCATCGAGTTTTGACATGATTCCTCACGTCCCGGTCAGACAGGCAGGGCCGAGGGCTTGGGCCAGAGGACGACTTCCATTGTACCGCAGCGGTCTTACCTGCCAAGCGAGGATTGCAGGGCGTCGGTCGCCGCGGTCAGAGCGGCGGCAGGTTGCCGTCGGCATCGAAGGTCAGGTCGCGCGGCGACCCGAGGACGCTGAACGGGACCGGCCCGCGCGGCCCGGCCAGGCACGGCTCGGACGCCTCGACCTCTTCGAGGCACAGCGTGTTGCGGATGCGCAGGATGCGGGCGTCCCTGGCGTCGCGCGTTCCGAGGATGGCGAGAGCGGCGTCGATCACCTCCCGGTCGGTGTCGAGGTGGACCGGCAGGTTGGCCACGTCCGGATAGCCGGAGGTCAGGCAGTTGATGATCGTCGTCCGGTAGTTCATCGAGCGGACCAGGCGCGTCGTCGTGAAGTCGGCCAGCCCGATCCCGGCCGCGTTCCCGTGCGTCTTCTCCGACAGGCCGCGGACGAAGATGAAGCGCATCTCCGGCTGCCCCTCCGGCGGGCTGGCCCGGAACGCGCGCTTGCGGCCGACAACGTTCGTGTCCATCCCGGACCCGCTGACCTCCTTGCCGATCTCGTCCACGATCAGCAGGTCCGCCTCCTGGAACGGCAGCCGGGCCAGCCACTGCTTGGCGAGGGCGAGCAATTCCTCCTCGCGCCGCTCGAATTCGGCCGGGCGCACCGCCGCCACCCGGGCCGTCTCGTCGTAGGCGTTCTCGACGAGGCCGACCCCGAACGCGACCGGCGCCTTGGCGAGGACGGTCCGGCCGACCGAGCGCACCACCTGATCGTAAGGGTAGTCGAGCAGGACGCGGTGGTACGCCAGGGCGCCGACGTGCTTGCCCAGGCCGATCATCATCATCTTCAGCAGCCCGCTCTCGACGGAGCCGTGGTAGCTCGTGTGCGGCTTGACGCGGGCGACGACGCCGATGTGGTCCGCCTCGGAGGCGTACCGATCGAGGAACACCGGGAACCCCTCGGACGTGGTGCCGAGCGACACCACGTCCATCGACGCCCGGATGGGAGCGCCGACGTATGCCTCGGTGATGCCGTAGCTCTCGATCACCTTGCGCTGGCCCTCGGCGGTCCCGCCGCCGTGGCTGCCCATCGTGGGGACGAGGAACGGCCGCGCCCCCAGATCCTTGAGAAAATGGGCGACGGTGCGCAGCACCAGCGGGATGTTCGCGATACCGCGACTGCCGGCGGTGAGGGCGACGGTCTGGCCCGGTTTGATGGTCTTGCCCAGGTCGAGGGACTCCAGCGACGCGCGGACGGCACCGGGGATGTCCTCCAGGGTGGGGCGCTCGAAGTGCTGGCGAAGGCGGAGGAGTTTGGGGTAGGACACGGCGGGACTCCTGGTTGGGGGAGTGGTCGGTGAGGCAAGGCCAGGCGGCCCCGGCCTCTTCAATCGGCCATCTTACACCAGGAGCCGGCCGCGGGGGACAGGCATTTTTTCGACCCGGCGGAGGTCGGTCCGCCGACCGCGGCATACCCCACGACAGGACGAGGTGGCCCAGATCCTGGATTGCGCAAGACTGAATAGCAGCGCAGCCGAGTTCCTATCACCGAAATGATCTCCGGCCGCTACTTCGGCTCTGCCCTGCGCAGGACCACTTCCTTCCCCTCCTGCTCGAAGGTGTAGGCGACCCGAGTTTTCCATAGTTCAGCCGCGGGCTCCGACTGGCCGTATTGTTCAAAGCCAACAGACGTCACGACCTCCATGCCGGGAATCTTCTCGTAGCGGACCCAGATCCAGATTACCCCTCGCGGATAGAGCAGATGAGAATTATTGCCGTTGGCCGTAATCGTGCCCCCTAGGACTTTCTCCCAGCTGGTTTGCGTGCCATCCCACCGCTGGCAGCGCATCTCATAAGCGATATCGCGGTCGGTGTTATTGGTAAGCTTGACAACGGCCCGGGTCTCATTGTGAACGGCCTCGGCCTTCTTCTGCTGCTCCTGAAGCACGGCCATCGACTGCCGATGCTCGTCCTCGGCCTGGCTCACCCTTTTTTCCAGTGCCTCCACCTGGCCGCGAACCTTGAGCGCGTCCTGCTTCGCTGCCTCTTCTCGGGCCTGCGTCTGGAGGCGCTCGGCTTCGGTTGTCTTGGCCTTGAGAAGTGTGGCGGTGAGTTCTCCCCGTGCCTTCTGTAACTCCTCTTCCGCCTCTCCCCACTTCCGTTTGTAGTCGAGCGCGGGAGCCTTGTTCCCAGCACCTTTGACCGTGTCCACCTCCAGCGGAGGGTAGAACGCCGTGACGACCT
>JADLBT010000040.1 GCA_020847555.1 Gemmataceae bacterium | reverse complement strand
ATACCGAGACTCTCCAGGTGGTTGAGCAGGGCGGCCTGCAAGGGTTGAGCGGCGCCGCTGAGCACGACGTCGGCGGCACCGTCGCGGATGAGGCGGGCGGCGGCGACCACGGCGAGCAAGCCGCTGGCTTCGGCGCCGGCGAGAGCGAGGACAGGCCCGCGGACGCCGAGGGCGCGGGCGACGAGGTGGCCGTAGGGGACGACGACGGTGGCCTGGCCGGGGGCGCGCAGGGGGAGGCCATCGCAAAGGGCGAAGCGGCGCGCGTCGCCGGCGCCGGGACCGAGGCCGGCCATGGTGAGAGCCTGCAGGGCGGCGTCGAGCGCCATGGCAGAGCCTTGGTCGAGGGATCCGAGCAGGTGACGGGGAATGGCCGGATGGGGCTGGTAGTCGTGGGGGAGGGGAGCGGCGAAGGCGGTCTGGCCATCGAGGGAGAACGGGCGGCCCGCGGGATGGGCGGCGGCGAGCGCAGCCCAGGCGCGATCGGGGCCGGCGCCGGCGGTGGTGACGAGGCCGTAGCCCGAGACGATCGGGCGGGGCGCGGAGGGAGGGCGGGGAGAGTCGGTTACTCCAGTTCCTCGTCGAGGAATTCGTCGTCATCCTGGCGGCGGCGCCAGAACATGACGGCGGCGGCGATAGCGCCGAGGATGGCGAAGAGGCCGAGGACTTTTTTCACCGGAGGACTCCCGTTCCGCTCCCGGAGGCGCGGCGACTGTGATTTGTAGCAGAGCCCAGAGTATAGCCAGTCGCTCGGGGAGGGAACAGTCGCCGGCGAGTAGACGGGGCGATGGGCGAGGGTCAATGATCAATATCATCATTGACAGGGGATCGGCGGGCGGCGTAGGTTCAGGGTGCTATGGACGTGTTCCACAGCGGCATGCCAGCGTAAGGACGGCGCTTTGTGCGCCGTCGTTTGTTATTTCAGGAGGGTGCGCTACTCATGCAGTCCAGCCTCATCGGAAAAGTGGAGAAGGCGAAGGTGTATGCGAGGGAGCGGCATCGCATGCAGATCGACGGCCTGCACGTTAGCTTCCACGGGGAGAATGGGGATCACGAGGTAGCGATCGCCGACGGCCGTTGGACGTGCAGTTGCGATTTCTTCACGAGCTGGGGAGTCTGCAGCCACACGATGGCGCTTGAGCGGGTGCTGGAGGGTATGGTCCCGCGGCAGGAGCTGGCGGTGTTGCAGCCGGCATAGGGCCGGGCAGCGGAGTTCACTCAAGCATGGTCGAGGGCGACGGCGATCTCGTCGTCGTCGAGGGTCGGGCCGACGGCGGAACAGTGGAGGCGCCCAGGGCGGAGGATGCGCCGGGCGACGTTCTGCACGTCCTCGGCGGTGACGGCGTCGATGCGGGCGACGACGTCGTCGATGGATTCAATCTCGCCGCGGGTGATGAGCAGCTCGCCGTGCCGCTGGCCGAGGGAGTAGGCGGTTTCCAGGGATAGGCGGAAGCGGCCGATGCTGTGGTCTTTGGCCTTGCGCAACTCTTCGGCGGGGACTGCGTCGTCGGCGAGGCGACGGAGCTCGGCCAGGCAGACGGTGATGGTTTCGGCGAGCTTGTCGCGGTTAACGCCGGCGGAGATGGTGAAGACGCCGGCGTCGGCGAGGAAGCCGTAGCCGGAGCTGACGGAGTAGGCGAGCCCACGGCGTTCGCGGACTTCGCGGAAGAGGCGAGAGGACATGCCTGCACCGAGGACGTCGTTGAGGATGCGGAGGGCGAAGCGGTCGGGGTCGTCACGGCCGAAGACGGGCAGACCGAGGTAGAGGCTGCACTGGTCGATGTCGCGGCTTTCGGTGGTCACGCGAGGGCCGGCGACAGCGGGGTCGTAGGGGACGATGGGGGGCACGGCGCCCGGCGGCATGCCGGAGAAGAGGGGCTCTGCGAGAGCGACGACCTGGTCGTGGGTGGTGTTGCCAGCGACGGAGAGGACGATGTTCTGGGGGTGGTACCAGTTGCTGATGTGGGAGATGAAGTCGGGGCGGTGCATCTCCTGGACGAGCTCGACGGTGCCGCCGACGTCCCAGCCGGAGGGCTGGGGACCATAGACGGAGGTGCCGATGAGGCGGCCGGCCCAGGCGCCGGGGTTGTCGTGGTTGCGCTTGAGCTCCTGCTGGACGACGGTGCGCTCGCGGTCGATCTCGGATTGCTCCAGGCGGGAATGGAGGAGCATGTCGGCGGTGACGTCGAGGGCGATGGGGAGGCGATCGAAGGGGACGATGTTCCAGTAGCAGGTAAACTCTTTGTTGGTGTAGGCGTTGAGGGTGCCGCCGGCGCCTTCGATCTCCTGGGCGATGATGATGGCGTCGGGGCGACGGTCGGTGCCCTTGAAGACCATGTGCTCGAGGAAGTGGGTGATGCCGTTGAGGCGCTGCGGCTCGGAGCGGGAGCCGACGCCGACAAAGAGGTTGACGGAGACGGCCTGTGTGGCGGGCATCGGCGTGGTGGCGACGCGCAGGCCATTGGGCAACGTGGTCAGGTCCCAGGTGACGGCCAAGGGCGGGCTCCCAGCGAGATGAAGGCGTATTCTACGGGTCCGCGGCGCTGGCGAAAGCGCCGGGACGGGCAGGAACGGGCGGGCTAGACTCGATCGTGTGGCACGGATCGAAGGCGTCCATTTCGTGCCGAACTGGACGACGGCGGCCGGCGCGCTCGAAGGAGTTCTCTCCTATCTTGGCGCACCGCTGCCGCGACACGCCATCATGGGGCTGACGGGGCACGCGTGGCACTTCTGTCTGGGGTCGCGCGCCGGCGTCGTGGCACTGCCCTCGGGGCCGAGCGACCTCGATTGGGAGCGGATGGCCGGGAACTACGCGCGGACGGGGTTTGCCTGGGAGCATTTTGGCGGGGGGCTATCGGCCGGCGGCGATTGGGAAGGGCGGCGGGCGGCGGCGGTTGCCTGGGCGATCGAACGGATAGACGAGGGTCGGCCTTTGATCGGGTGGGACTTGCGCTTGCATGAGCACAGCGTGGTGTTCGGGTACGACCGGGGGGAACGGACGTTGCTCGTGGACGATCTGCTGACGCCGGAGCTCGGGCCCCAGGTGGGCTGGGAGGAATGGCCCTCGACCGTGGGCCGGCTTGAGCTGCTGGCGCCGGTCGGTCCAATCGAGGTGGACGCGCTGGACGCACTGAGGGGTGCGCTGGGGACGGCGCTGGCGAGCCTGGCCGGCGAGGACGGGCCGGCAGATGGCCAGCCGCGGGGAACGGCGGGGCTGGATGCCTGGGCGGACGCCCTGGAGGGGGAGTCGGAGGTCGATCGGGCGGGGAACGCCTACACGCTGGCGGTCCTCGAGGCGGCGAGGGTGGACGGCCGGGCATTCCTGGCGGACGTGGCGGCGGCCGTGCCGGAGCTGAGTGGGGCGCTCGGCGAGGCGCAGAGGGCGCTTTCGGCGGAGACGCAGGCGCTGGCGCCGCTGGTGACGCTCTTCCCATTTCCCGCGGGCGGCCACGGGAATGTGGGGAACGCGGGCCTGCGCCGGGCAGCCGCACAGGCGTTGCGGCGAGCAGCGAGTCATGAGCGGGCATGCGCGACGGCACTGGCGGAGGCGAGGCAGGTGCTGGCGGGGGAGGCAGAACGGGCTTAGGGCATGACTGTGCGGCGGGCTGGCCGTAGGATGCGGCTCGAAAGCGCTGTTGCGGGAGGGTTTGCGTGTCGGAGCCGCTGCTGAAGGTCGACAGGAGGGACGGTGTTGCGACGGTCACTTTGAACCGACCGGAGAAGATGAACGCCCTCTCGAATGCATTGCGCCGGGCGATATGCGACGGGTTCACGGCGTTGCAGGCAGACGAGGAGGTGGAGGTGGCCATACTGACGGGCGCGGGGCGTGCGTTCTGCGCCGGGCTGGACCTGAAGGAGCTCGGGGGCGAGGCAGGGGACGCGGACGCGGCGATGAAGGCGGTGTCGTCGGAGGAGCTGGCGGCCGCGATCCTGGGGTTCGACCGGCCGCTGATCGGGGCGATCAACGGGGTGGCGATCACGGGCGGGTTCGAGATCGCGCTGATGTGCGACATCCTCATTGGGTCTACGGAGGCGCGCTTCGCGGACACGCACGCGCGGGTAGGAATTATGCCGGGCTGGGGGCTGAGCCAGCGGCTGCCGCGGCTGATCGGGGTGTCGCGGGCGAAAGAGCTGCATTTCACGGGCAACTACCTGGACGCGGCGACGGCGGAGCGCTGGGGGCTGCTGAACCGCGTGCTGCCGCCCGAGGAGTTGCTGCCGTTCTGTCTGCAGGTGGCGCAGGACATGCGCTCCTGCGTGCCGGGAATGGTGCGGAAGTACAAGCGCGTGGTGGACGAAGGGCTGGCGATGCCGTTCGGGCCAGCGCTGGAGCATGAGCGGGCGGTGTCGGCAGCGCATCGGAGCGAGGCGACACCCGAGGCGGTGCGCGCGCGGCGGGCGAGCATCCAGGACCGGGGGCGGAGCCAGCAGGCGTCAGGCTGAGGGAGCGCGCAGGCGGGCTGGCACGTTCGCCCCGAGCGACCTCTGGAAGCTAGAATGGTTCGCATATGCCGAACTGGGTGATCGAGCGTGTACTGGCGACGAGCCCGCGGCCGGGGTACCAGCCGGGCCCGGAGCACCGCGTGGAGGCGCGGGTCGTGGAGGAGTGGTGTGTTGCGGCGCGGGAGTTCGGTGTCTCGTCTATCCTCTGCCTGATCGGGAACGACCAGCTATGGCTTTATCGGCGGGCGCTGCCGCACGGGCTGCTCGCGGCGTATCGCGAGGCTGGCTTCGTCGTGCACCACCTGCCAACGCTGGACCAGCTAACACACCCGTTCACAACGGAGCAGTACGAGGAGGCCTGGGCGGCGTTCTTGCGGCTGCCGAAGCCGGTGCTCGTGCACTGCAGCGCGGGAATGGACCGGACGGGACGGATCGTTGGCCACATCGTAGCGCGGCTGGGTGAGGATGGATGCATGGGGGCCGCGGCCTCGGGCTAGGAGCTTCAGGAGCCGGCCTTGAGGCTCTGCCATTCGGCCTGACGGGCGAAGAGCAGGTCGTGCATTGGCCAGAATTTGCCCTGGTCGGCGGCGCAGACGGCGACGAGAGCGGCGTTGGCGGCGTTCGGATGGATCTGGGCGATCGGGAAGTGGAGGAAGGCGAGGGCGACGTCGGCGCCGAACCGGGTGCGGATGCCCTTCAGCGTGTCGTCGGTCCAGCGTTTGCAAAAGGGACACTGGAAGTCGCTGAACTCAGCGACAACGACGCGAGCGGAACGGCTGCCCTCGACGGCGGCGTCGGAAACGTCGACGGGGCCATCGAGAATCTTGAAGCGGGGTGGGTTCGTGGCGGCGAGCTGACGAATGTTGTTGGAGTAGGCGTCGAGGGAGGTGGGGCTGCCGTTGAGCTCGGCTGTGATGATCTCGTCGAAAACGGCGGCGGGGAGAGCGCCGACGACCATCTTGTTGTTGATGACGAAGGTGGGTGTGCCATCGACGCCGAGGGCGACGCCGCGCTGGAATTGGCGCTGGATGAGCTGCAGGTTTTCGGGGCGGGAGAGGCACTGCTGGTAGCGGTCGAGATCGAGGCCGACCTGGCGGGCGTAGCCGGCGAAGACGGCGCGCAGGTCCTGTGTGGCCGCGGGTGAAGGAGAGGACTGCGCGGCGGGTGTCTGCAGGCGGGACCCGGCGGCAGAGAGGTCACCCTGGGCGGGCGTGGGCTGGCTCTCGTCCCCGCGAGTGACCCAGATGGCGCCGGCGACAGCGAGGGCGCCGAGGAGGACGGCAGCGGGCATGAGGGCGTAGGTCCAGGCCGGTCGGGGCGCGGGAACGGGAGGGGACTGGGGGAGCGGCGGCTCTTCGCCGGGAGAGGTCACCGTCTGATGGTAGAGGGAGCACCGGCAGCAGGCGAACGGTGGGCTGGGTCGCGAGCGCGCAGGACGGCGAGGGTCAGTTCTTCGACGGTGGCGAGGGCCGGGCTGGCACGGCGAGCCTCTTCGACCCAACGGCGGGCGTCGGCACGGGGATAGCCGAGGACGCAGACGGTCTCGACGGTGTCGGCGACGAGGCGCGCTTCTTGGAGGCGGGCGGCGTCGACCGGGCGTTCGATGCCCGTGTCCTGCAGGGCGGCTTCGGCGGCGACCTTGCCACGCAGGGTGGCGATGATCTTGTCGGCGGCGCGGGTGCCCACGCCGGGGAGGCGCGTGAGGGCGAGGCGGTCTTCCTGTTCGATGGCCCGCGCGATGGTGCTGACGGAGACGTTCATGGCGCGAACGGCCTTTGCGGGGCCGATGCCTTCGACGGTGGTGAACTTGCGGAAGAAGTCGCGCTCGGGGCGGCGGAGGAAGCCGACGAGGACGGGGACGGGCTGGTTGGCCGTCGCCGAGTAGTGGACATGGAGGGCGAGGGGCGGGCCGGCGGCGTCGCCGAGATCGGCCTCGCCGGCGAGGGCCTGCAGCTCGGGCCAGAGGAAGAGGGGGACGAGGACCTCGTAGCGGACGCCGTGGACGTCAATCTCGACGAGCGGACCACTGATGTCCATGCGGGCGAGGGTGCCGGAAAGGTGGGTGATCATGCTGGCGAGGGTCGGGGCGGAGGTCGGCGACCGCCTACGGAGTATGACGGAGAGCGGGGAGTGAGGCGAGGCGCGGCGCTTCTCGCGGGGAGGGGGCGGCCGCTACGCTAGGGAAGTGCCCGAGCTGCCCGAGGTGGAGACGATCCGGCGGGACCTGGCGCCGCTGGTGACCGGGCGCCGGATCGTGGGGGTGGAAGTCGACAGAGGGACCATCGAGCGGCTGGCCGGAGTGCCAATCGAGGGGCTCCGCGCGGCTCTGGTGGGGCGCCGGATAGAGGGACTGGGGCGGCGTGGGAAATACCTGCTCTTCGCCCTGGACGACGGCCAGACGCTGGCCATGCACCTGCGAATGACGGGCCGGCTGGTATGGCGGGAGGGCCCGGCACCAGCGGAGGCATTTGAGCGGGCGAAACTGGTGCTGGACGGGGAGGCGGAGCTGCGCTGGTCGGATCTGCGGAAGTTTGGGACATGGTGCGTGGTGGAAGACCAGGCGGCGGTAACGGCGAGGCTCGGGCCGGAGCCGATTGACCCCGAGTTCTCCGCGCGGACGTTGCGGGCGCTGCTCACCGGCCGGACGGCGCCGGCGAAGGCCGTGCTGCTGGACCAGCGACGCCTGGCCGGGCTCGGCAACATCTACGTGGACGAGGCGCTCTTCGAGGCGGGCGTGCGGCCGGACGCGCCGGCGGGTGCGCTGTCGGCGGCGGCAGTGCGGCGGCTAGCCGAGGCGACGCGCGCGGTGCTGGAGCGCGGGATCGCAAACCGTGGGGCGAGCTTCCGCGACTATGTCGACGGGCAGGGGAACCCGGGGCAGCAGCACATGTACGTGCAGGTGTTCCGGCGGCAGGGGCAGCCGTGCTACCGCTGCGGGACGACGATCGCGCGGACGGTGGTGGCGGGGCGGGGGACCCACTATTGCCCGCGCTGCCAGCGGCTGCCTCGGAAGAGGGCCGAGGCGCGGCGATCCGGCTGAGCGGGCTGGCGCCGTCCGCCCCGGGGGGCGAGCGATTCGCGGGCAGCGCTGCGGCTCTGCCCGCTCGAGAGGCGCGATCAACGTGCTGATGGGGCGAGCTTGGGGAGGCTAGAATCGCAGGATGACCGACTCCCAGTTTCCGGGCGGTATGGCAGAGCTCGAATTCGTCGAGGCATACGCGCGTTCGGCCCTGCGCAAGCCGCAGATGGCGGCAGAGGCGGCGTTGCGCGCGCTGGTGTTCGCGGAGTCGGCGGACCGGGCGATTCTGGCGGGGCTGATCGGCGTGGAGCTGGCAGAAGCGTGCCGGCGGCTGACGGCGGTGCACCTCGCGTTGGGGGATCGCCGGTACAGCATCGCGCGTTCGCTGATGCGGCCTTTGCCGGGGGTGACGGAGTGGCGGGTGCTGGCGCACCAGGCGGGGACGTTCACGCCGGAGCAGATGCTGTGGGAGCTGAGCCTGGGGGAGGAGGCGCTGCCGCAGGCGCGGAACCTGCGCAGCCAGCCAGGGCTGGCCGAGCTGGAGGGGCTGGTCGCGGCCGCGACGTCTGCGCATCCGATGCTGCTGCTGCCCGGCCTGGCCGTGCATCCGGTTCCGGCAGAGAGCTGGCTGGCGGGAGTGAGCGGTGAGGGCGCCTGGCTGGCCTCGAGCTTTGGGGCGACGGAGGAGGACGCGGCGAACCTGGCGGACCTGGCGGTGGAGCTGTGCTCGATCGCGCGGGGCTTTCTGATGTCGTACCTGGGGTCGCGCCGGTCGGCCGGACGACGAGACTGAGGCGGGGGTGCGCCGGGTCGGCGGTCGCCGTAGGATGCGGCCAGCGTTGCCGGGGGAGCCGACATGCAGTTCTGTCGTTACGAAAAGCGGGGCCGCGTGGCATTCGTCACGATTACGCGGCCGGAGGTGATGAACGCGTTGCACGCGCCGGCGAACAGCGAGCTGGCCGGAGTGTGGGACAAGTTCGCCGCGGACGAGGACGCGTGGGTGGCGGTGCTGACGGGGGAGGGGGAGAGGGCCTTTTCGGCGGGGAACGATCTGAAGTACACGGCGGAGGTGTCGCGGCTGCCGGCAGGCGAGAGGCCACCGACGGGGATGCCGCCATCGGGCTTCGGCGGTTTGACGAGCCGGTTCGACCTGTTCAAGCCGTTGATCGCGCGGGTGAATGGCTTCGCGCTGGGTGGGGGGATGGAGATGGCACTGGCCTGCGACATCATCGTAGCGGCGGAGGGGGCTGAGCTGGGGCTGCCAGAGCCGCGGCGCGGTTTGATCGCCGGGGCGCTGGGCGTGCATCGGTTGCCGCGCCAGGCGCCGCTGAAGACGGCGATGGGGTACATGCTGACGGGGCGGCACATGTCAGCGCAGAGGGGGTACGAGCTGGGGCTCGTGAACGAGGTCGCGCCGCTGGCGAGGCTGGACGAGGCGGTGGACGGCTGGGTCGAGGACATCCTGCGCTGCGCGCCGCTGTCGGTGCGGGCGACGAAGGAGGCGGCGACAAGGGGGCTGGAGATGGCGTTGCCCGAGACGGTGGCGGCGCGCTTCGAATGGGAGGGGCGGCGCCGCCAGAGCGAGGACGCAATCGAGGGGCCGCGGGCGTTCGCCGAGAAGCGTGCGCCGAACTGGCTGGGACGCTGAGGGGAGAGGCGAGGGGCGGCCGGCGCGGCGTGACCAGGGGGGGGAGCGGCGGCTATGATGGTTCTTCCTGCACGGAGGGGTCGCATAGTGGCCGAGTGCGGGCGCCTGCTAAGCGCTTACTGGCGGTAACGTCAGTCGAGGGTTCGAATCCCTCCCCCTCCGCCAGGCCGGCTCCGGGCCGCGGGGCCGGCGCTTCGAAGAGAGAGGGACTTCGCCGTCGCAGGTGGCGCGGCAGCGGGGAACCGGGCTGGTGGGGCGAAGAAGGCGATGCGTTACTATCTCTGGACCGTCGGCTGCCAGATGAACAAGGCGGACAGCGAGAGGCTGGCGGCGGGGTTGAGACGTCTGGGGCACCGGGCGACGGACCGGCCGGAGCGGGCGGAGCTGGTGGTGATCAACACGTGCAGCGTTCGGCAGCACGCGGAGGACCGGGCCTATTCGAAGCTCGGACGGGTGCGAGAGCTGAAGAAGGAGCGGCCGGGGCTCAAGGTCGCGGTCATGGGCTGCATGGTGGGGCTGAAGACAGAGGAGCTGGCGCACCGCTTCCCATACGTGGACGTGTTCGCGCGGCCGCAGCAGTTCGCGCCGATCCTGGAGCTGGTCGAGGGTCCGGCCGAGGACCTGGGGGGGGAGTTCTGGCCGACGACGTACGCTATCCCGGAGGGGCCGACGGCGTTCGTGCCGGTGGTCCACGGGTGCAACAAGTTCTGCACCTACTGCATCGTGCCGTACCGGCGGGGGCGAGAGAAGAGCCGGCCGGTGGCCGAGATCGTGCGGGAGGTGGCGTACCTGACGGCGCAGGGGGCGCGGGAGGTGACGCTGCTGGGCCAGACGGTCGAAGCGTACGGGCACGACCTGCCGGAGCAGCCCGACCTCGGTGATCTGATGCGGGCGCTCGCGGAGCTGGAGCGGCTGGCGCGCATCCGGTTCCTGACGTCGTACCCGAAGGACATGACGGGGCAGATCCTGGCGGCGGTGGCGGAGCTGCCGAAGGTGATGGAGTGCTTTTCGCTGCCGGTCCAGACGGGGAGCGACCGGGTGTTGGAGTCGATGCGACGTGGATACACGACGGCCGAGTATCGGGCGAAGATCGCAGAGGTGCGGGCGCTGATGCCGACGGCGGGGATCACGACGGACGTGATCGTGGGCTATCCGGGGGAGACGGCAGAGGATTTCGCGGAGACCTGCGCGCTGCTGGAGGAGCTGCGTTTCGACAAGGTGCACGTGGCGGCGTATTCGCCGCGGCCGGGGACGATCGCCTGGCGGAAACTGGAAGACGACGTACCGCCGGAGGTGAAGGCTGAGCGGCTGCACGCGGTAGAAGCGATAGAGGGGCGGATCTCACTGGAGATCAACGAGGGGTACCGGGGGACGACGCAGGAGATCCTGGTCGAGGGGCGACGCGGGAGCCAGCTTTTCGGGCGGACGCGGACCGGGAAGCTCGTGCACCTGGATGCACCGGCGCGCGTGGGAGAGCTTGTCGAGGTTCGGATCGAGCATGCGGGGCCGTTCTCGCTGCGCGGGGCGCCGGAAGGATCGCTCGTTCTGGTCTAAGGGGTAGAACAGGTCTACGAGGCTGGCGCTGGCCGCTGGCGCCAAGACGGTGCAGACTGCAGCGCCATGGACGAACTGCTTTTCGAACGGCAAGGACCGATCGGCATCGCGACGCTGAACCGGCCAGAGCGGCTGAACGCGATCGACGCTGACATGCTGCGCGCCCTGCGCGCCTTCTTCGACGAACGCCACCGCGACTACGGTTGCCGCGTCATCATCGTCACAGGCACCGGGCGAGGCTTCTGCGCGGGGCTCGATCTGAAGGCGCGGCCGTCCCGGGACTGGCAGCCGGGCGTGGGTGCCGTCCAGGGCGTCTACACCTTCCAGGAGGACATCGCGGACCTGGTGGTGAAGATGCGCCGCTGCCCCCAGCCGATCATCGCGGCGGTAAATGGACCGGCGGCCGGGGGCGGTCTTTCGATTGCGCTGGCCTCCGACGTCCGCATCGGGACGGAGGCGGCGCGCTTCGCCTGCTCGTTCCTCAACCTTGGGCTGAGCGGTTGCGACGTGGGGAGCTCGTACCATCTTCCGAAGATCGTTGGCGCGGCACACGCGGCAGACATGATCTACACCGGGCGGCTGGTCGACGCGGCGGAGGCGCGGGAGATGGGCCTCGTCACCCGCATTGTGAGCCGGGAGGAGCTGCTGCCGGCGGCGATCGCGATAGCCGGCGAGATGACGCGCCGCTCGAGCCCCCTCGGCCTGAGGCTCAGCAAGGAGGTGCTGAACGAAACGATCACCGGCGTCTCGCTGGAGAACGCTTTGAAGCTCGAAAACCGCAACCAGGCGCTCGCCGGGACGACGGCGGACGCTGCCGAGGCGAGCAAGGCCTGGCTCGAGCGCCGCGACCCGGTCTGGCAGGATGCCTGAGCGGCCGCGAGGAAGGACTGCGACGGCCGACACCGGGAGGACCGAACCATGCATGACGACAAGCGAAGGGCGCTCATCGAACAGTACGCGAGCGGCTACGAGGCGGTAAGGGAGGCGGTCGAGAAGGTGGGGGCGGCGCGGCTGGACGTCAAGCCGTCGGACGGGGACGACTGGACAGCGCGGAGGATAACGCACCACCTGGCGGACAGCGAGATGACGTCGGCGCTGAGGCTGCGTCGGATGGTCGCGGAGGACGAGCCCGCGATCCTGGCGTTCGACGAGCGGGTCTGGGCGGAGCGGCTGTACTACGACGGGCGTCCTATCGAGGAGTCGTTGGAGGCCTTTCGCTGGGCGCGGGCGAGCACGGTGGGGATCCTGCGGCGGTTGTCGGACGACGAATGGAAGCGGAAGGCGACGCACAGCGACCTCGGGGCGTACGGCGTCGAACGGTGGCTGGAGATCTATGGGCGGCACGCGCACGATCACGCCGATCAGATCCTGCGGATCGTGGAGTCGGGATAGGGGTTACCGGCGCTCATGCGGAAGGGCTGTAGAATCGGCAGAGAGCCCTGACCTGGAGAGTTGCCGATGGCCACAATCGACGGCGCCACCATCATCGCCCGCTGCCTGAAGGAGCAGGGCGTCGAGTACATGTTCGGGATCATGGGGGTGCCGGTGATCCCGATCGCGCTCGCGGCGCAGCGCGAGGGAATCAAGTACTACAACTTCCGGAACGAGCAGGCGGCGAGCTATGCGGCGGGAGCGGTCGGCTATCTCACCGGGCGGCCGGGGGCGTGCCTGGCGGTGTCGGGGCCGGGGATGGTGCACGCGATTGCGGGGCTGGCGAACGCGTGGGCGAACTGCTGGCCGATGGTTCTCCTGGCGGGGGCGAACGATTCGTACCAGAACCAGGCGGGGGCGTTCCAGGAGGCGCCGCAGATCGAGGCCGCGCGGCCGTTCGTGAAGCTGGCGGCGCGGCCGGACGGGGTGCAGCGACTGCCAGCGTACGTGGAGCAAGCGGTGCGAACGTCGATCTACGGCCGTCCGGGGGCGGTGTACCTGGACCTGCCGGGGGACCTGATCGGGGCCACGGCCGAGGAGGAGGAGGTGCGCTGGCCGGCGCGCTGCCCGGACGCGCCACGAACGCTGGCGCCGGAGGAGCGCGTCGAGGCGGCGCTGGCAGCGCTGCGGTCGGCGGAACGGCCGCTGATCGTCGTCGGGAAGGGGGCGGCGTACGCCCGCGCGGAGGAGGAAGTGCGAGCCTTCGTCGAGGCCACGGGGCTCCCATTTCTGGCGTCGCCGATGGGCAAGGGCGTGCTGCCCGACGACCATCCGCAGTCGATCGCACCTGCGCGCTCGTTCGCGCTGCAGAACGCCGACCTTGTGGTGCTGCTGGGGGCGCGGCTGAACTGGATCATGCACTTCGGGCAGCCGCCGCGGTTCGACCCGAAGGTGCGGGTGGTGCAGGTCGACATTGCAGCGGAAGAGATCGGGACGAACGTGCCGACGGAGGTGGCGCTGGTAGGCGACGCGAAGGCGGTGACAGCGCAGCTGAAC
Organism: Gemmataceae bacterium; assembly: GCA_020847555.1. The sequence goes on along the minus strand of JADLBT010000040.1, from coordinate 22,165 downwards.
GCTGCGCTGGCCCGGCAGCCGTGGCAATACCCGGCGGAGAGCACGTGGTGGACGGGGCTGCAGCGGAAGATCGAGGAGAACCGGGCGCAGACGGAGCCGATGCTGAACGACGACGCTGTGCCGATGGGGTACTACCGCGTGCTGCGGGAAGTCCGGGACGTGCTGCCGCGGGACGCGATTGTCGCGAGCGAGGGCGCGAACACGATGGACATCGGGCGGACGATCCTGCCGAACTATCTGCCGCGCCACCGGCTGGACGCGGGGACCTTCGGGACGATGGGGGTTGGGCTAGCGTTCGCGATGGCGGCCGCAGCGGTGCACCCGGACAAGAAAGTCGTGGCCGTGGAGGGCGACTCGGCGTTCGGGTTCAGCGGAATGGAAGTGGAGACGATGTTCCGCTATGGCCTGCCGATCACGATGGTCATCGTCAACAATAACGGGATCGGGGGCGGGCCGACGCGGCTGGACCGGTCGCGCGTTCCGCCGGGGTCGTACACGCCGAACGCTCGCTACGACAAGGTGGTGGAGGCGTTCGGGGGGAAAGGGTGGTTCGTGACGGAGCCGCATGAGCTGCGACCGGCGCTGGAGGAGGCGCTGGCAGCGGACGTGCCAACGGTCGTGAACGTCATGATCGATCCGCGAGCGAACCGGAGGCCGCAGCAGTTCGCGTGGCTGACCCGTTGAGGAAGCGGGGATGAAGCGGCCCGACCCGCGCCAGGCGTCGTTTTCGGCGTCGGAGCCGGGGCTGCCAGGGGACGCGCCACTGGCGGCACGGATGCGGCCGCGGTCGCTGGAGGAGCTGGTGGGCCAGGAGCAGGCAGTGGGGCCCGGGACGATGCTGCGCAGCGCGGTGGAACGAGGGCGGCTGCCGTCGATCATCCTGTGGGGGCCGCCTGGCTGCGGGAAGACGACGCTGGCGCGGCTGCTGGCACGGGACGCGAAGGCGGAGTTCGTGGGGATTTCGGCCGTGTCGTCGGGGGTGGCGGAGTTGCGGCGGCTCGTGGCGGAAGCGCAGGCGCGGCGGCAGGCGGGACGGCGGACGGTGGTCTTCATCGACGAGATCCACCGCTTCAACAAGGCGCAGCAGGACGCGGTGCTGCCGTATGTCGAGGACGGGACGATCACGCTGGTGGGGGCAACGACGGAGAACCCGTCGTTCGAGGTGGTGGCGCCGCTGCTCAGCCGAGTCCGTGTGGTGCGGCTGGAGGGGCTTGCCGACGAGGCGCTGGCGACGCTGGTGGGACGGGCGCTGGCAGACCGGGACCGCGGGCTCGGCGAGCTTGGGCTGGACCTTGACGAGGCAGGCCGGGCGTTGCTCATCGAGGGCTCGAGCGGCGACGGCCGGGCGGCGCTGACGGCGCTGGAGATCGCCGCGGAGATGACGGCAGCAGAGGGCGGGACCACGATCGGGGCGCGCGCGATCATGCAGGCGCTGCAGGAGCGTCGACCCTATTACGACAAGCAGGCGGACTTCCACTACGACACGATCTCGGCGTTCATCAAATCGGTGCGCGGGTCGGACCCTGATGCGGCGGTCTACTGGTTGGCGAGGATGGTGGAGAGCGGGGAGGACCCGCTGTTCATCGTGCGGCGAATGGTGCTGCTGGCGGCGGAGGACGTGGGGCTGGCGGACCCGCAGGCGCTGGTGGTGGCGACGGCCTGCCAGCAGGCGGTGCACTTCGTGGGGATGCCGGAAGGGTTCCTGCCGATGGCCGAGTGCTGCCTGTACCTGGCGCTGGCGCCGAAGAGCAACAGCGCGAACGCTGCCTACCTGCGGGCGAAGGAGGACGCGGTGCGGACGTCGCACTTGCCGGTGCCGTTGCACCTACGGAATGCGGTCACGGGGCTGATGCGCCAGTTCGGCTACGGGCGGGGTTATCGGTACGCGCACGACGAGGCGGACCACTTCGCGCGCGGCGCCACCTACTTGCCGGAAGCGCTCGGGCGGTCGGAGTATTACCGGCCGGGAGCGGTCGGGTTCGAGGCAGACGCCTGGCGACGGCTGACGGAGCTCCGGCGGCTCCCGGAGACGCCCCCGGAAGAGGCGCCAGAGGAGGAGCGATGAGGGTCGAATACCTGTATGCGCGGAACGTCGGGCGGACGGCGGAGGCCGAGGAGGCGCTCCGGCTGGCGATCGAGGCGACGGACCCGGGCCTCACGGTCGACTATGTGGAGGTGGACGGGAGTGAAGACGCGCGGACGAAGCGCTTTCTGGGTTCGCCGACGATCAGGGTAGACGGGGTGGACGTAGAGTACGGGGAGCGGGAGCCGGACGAGTACCAGGCCGGCGTGCGGTATTACAGCTCGCCCGCGGGGTGGAAGCCGTATCCGCACGCGCGGCTGATCGCGAACGCGATCCTGGAGGCGCAGGAGCGGCGTCGCGGGCAGGGGTGAAGGTGTTCCCCGCCGGCGAGGAGAGCCGGGGGTTGTGACGAGCGCGACGACGTTCGGCGCCTGATGAGCACGCGGTCGCGGGGACTAAGAAGGACGCCGCCTTCTGTTTGAGAGCGCGAACGGCGCGGCGAGCAGGGCGATGGGATGGCTTCGTGGTGTGGGCCGGATGGCAAAATGGTGTCCGGAAGGAGGACGTCATGGAGCCCGAGGCGAAGACGGCGGCGGCGCGCCCTGTGGGGGTGAGCCATCTGGTGTTGAACGTGCGCGATCTCGAAGCGTCGCACCGGTTCTGGACGGAGGTGATGGGCTTCGAGCAATGCGGCGAGCTGAAGACGAGCCCGGGGATGAAGATGCGTTTCTACCGGGGAGGGACGGAGGGGCACCATCACGACCTGGCGCTGGCGGAGGTGCGGCGGCGGGAGGAGCAGCCGGAAGTCGCGGCGTGGTCGATGGCGCCGCGGCGAGCGGGGCTGAACCATGTGGCGATCGCGTATCCGGACCGGGAGGCGTGGCTGGGACAGGTGGCTCACCTGCGTGCCTGCGGGGTGACCTTCCACCTGCGCGGGGAGCACGGGATGAGCCACAGCGTGTACGTTTCCGACCCGGACGGGCACGGCATCGAAGTGCTGTACGACCTGCCTCGCGGGGCGTGGGAGGAGGGGCTGGACGAGGCGTTCAACTACTTCAAGGAGTTGCCGACGGAGGGTGCTGAGGCGCTGGAGGACGGCACGGCGTATCCGGTCTTCAGTGGTAAGGCGTAGGCGGGGCGAGAAACTGGTCGACGAGGAGGCGGGCACGATCGCGAGGCGCAGCGGCGTGGGCGAGCTGATGGCAGCGCGCGGCGGAGGCCAGGTAGAAGCGTTCGTATTGCTCATTGCGGCCACCGAGGTCGCTGGCCACGAAGTCCCAGGCGAGGCGGAAGACGGAGACGCGTTCCCGTGCCGAGTGGTCGGCGGCGCCGTGCAGGTAGTGGTCGACGAGTGGGCCCACCGCCGGGTCGGCGAGGTCGCCGTGGGCGGGGGTGGCGAGAAGGTTGTGGGAGCCGACGAGGCGGAGGATCTCGTTGACGCGGGGGAACCAGCGGGGGAGGGCGGCGCGGAGGGCGTTCATTGGGCCGGGTGAGGGGAACCAGGCACCGGTGCCGCAGTCGGCGGCTTCCTCCTCGGCGGTGCGGACAGCGGCGCGGGCGAATTCCGCGTAGGTCCAGATTTCGCCGAGAAGCTCATTTGTGGCGGGTGAGGTGTCGTTGAGGACTTCGGCCATACGACAGCCAAGGCCGTAGGCGAACTCGAGCCTGGTCTGGGCGCGGATCATGGTCTGCTGGGCGACGTTCGGGAACCAGGACGTGCGCATGACGGTGTTGTAGGCAGCGAGGTTGGCGTCAACGAAGAGGCGGTCGCGGGGGACGGTGACGTCGTCGAAAACGACGAAGGCGTCCTGTTCGTCGAAGCGGCCGGAAAGGGGGTGGTCGAAGGGGCTGCCGCAGCGGGAGAAGCTGTCGCGGCAGAGGATGGTGAGGCCCGGGGTGGACAGGGGGATGGAGAAGGCGAGGGCGTAGTCGTCGGCACCGGGCGGGAGTGGGTGGCCGGGGTAGACGGCGATCTCGTCGGCGAAGGGGGCGAGGGTGGCGAGGACGCGGGCGCCGCGGACGACGACGCCGCCGGCCGTGCTGCCGACGCGGCGGAGGGCGACGGTGTTGCCGGGAGCGGGCGCGTCGCCCTGCGCGCGGTCGACGGTGGGATGGATGATGGTGTGGGTGAGTGCGAGGTCGCGGACGGCGATCTCGCGCTGGAAGGCGAGGAGGGCGGCGGCACCGGCGGCGTTGTCGCCCATGGACCATTCGTCGGGGCGAGCAGCGAAGCCGGCGAAGGTAACGTTCAGATAGTCCGGGGTACGGCCCATGAGGCCGGCGGTGAATTCGGCGACGCGCTGGAGGCCGGCGTGGCGACGCTGGAGGTCGCCGCGGGAGCGAGGGATGAGGTGGCTGACAGGGATGGGATGGCCCCCGGGCCCCTCGGCGAGGCAGTCGTCGGGGAAGCTATGCTGGAGGTCGAAGACGGCGGCGAGGGTGTGTGCGGCGCCGGCAAGGGCGGGGTGGCAGGTGACGTCGGCGACGGGGTGGCCTTCGAGCCTGACGGCACGGGCCCCGCGCAGGCCTGCGAGGAATTGCTCGCCGGTGCGTGGCGGCATCCTTTCCTCCTGGGCAGCCCTTAGGGGGATTGTAGCGTCCGGGGGCAGGGGATGCCTCGCTAATCCGTCTCGGGCGAATCGACGTGCTGGAGGTGGCACGTGTCGTTGGAGCGGGCGAGGACGGGACGGCCGCGCGGGTCGCGGACGATCTCGGTGAGGGAGCAGTTGGCGACTTCGAGGAGGCCGGGGCGATGGAGGTCGAGTCCGAGGACGAGGCTGCAGAGGGCGGCGATGACGCCACCGTGGGCAACGGCGATCACGGTGCCGCCCGAGTCCTGCCATTGGTCGAGGACGGAGGAGACGCGGCGGGCGAAGTGGTCGCGGCCTTCTTCGCCGGGGAAGGAGGGTCGGTCGCCGCGGCGGTAGGCGTCGAGGATGTCGGGAAAGCGGGCACGGATTTCGGCGGCGGTGAGGCCGCTGACGGCACCGACGTCGTATTCGGCGAGGGCGGTGTCGAATTGCACCTGGAGACCGATGCGGGTGGCGATCACGGCGGCGGTGTCGGCGGCGCGTTTGAGGGGGCTGCTGAGGAGGCGGGCGGGGCCATCGACGGGGGCAAGACGACGCGCGACGGCGAGGGACTGACGGACGCCGAGGGGGGTAAGGCCGAAGTCGAGGCGGCCCTGGAGGACGCCGGAGGCGTTTCCTTCGGATTGGCCGTGGCGGACGAGGATCAGGCGCACGGGCGGGGAGCCGCCTGGAAGGGTGTCACGGGGGAATTGTAGCGTGGGTTCCCCAATGCTCTTTGGCGACGGACGAGGGTAGACTGACGGGCGATGGCCGCGGGGCGGGAACCGAAGGTCCGCAAGCTGGCGTCGCGTCTGCCGGGTCTACCGGAGGAGTTGCTGCTGGACGAGCTGACGGGGCAGTTGGACCGAACGCGTCAGCTGCTGATGGGGAGCCCGGAGGGGGCGGCGGAGCGGGCGCTAGAGCGGGCAGGCGCGGGGGACGGGGCGGAGGCGCGGATCGCGGCGGAGCTGGCAATGACGGAGTCGCTGGCTTCGCCAGAGCGCTTTCCCGAGGCGCACCGGTTGACGATGCGGGCGTTGGAGGTGCTGGACCGGGAGGGATCGCGCGACCCGCGGGTACCGCGGCTGGGGCCGCTGACGCCCATGGCGCGCTGGGCGGTGGAGTTCGTGGCGGAGTACATTGTGCAGTCGTATGCGGAGGCGGTGGTGGGGCGGCTGCGGTCGTTGTACGCGGGGCGGGAGGTGCAGTGCCCTCCGGAGGCGCCGGAGAGGAGACTGCTCGCGCGGGCGCGGATGGAGACGGAGCGGATCGCGCCGGGGTACGGAGGCGGGGGGCACCTGGGCACGATTTTGCTGGTGGGTGGGGTGGCGTTCCCGGCGCTGGCGTCGCTGACGAACTTCCTGGGCGCCGTGGACCTGACGAACCGGGCGGTCGTTTTTCCGGGATTTGCGCTGGTAATGCTGTTGTTCTTCGCGCTGTCGTCGGTGTTGCTGCGCGGGGCGGCGGTGGCACGTCGGCGGTCGCGGTTGATCATGGCCAGGCCGCTGGCGGCGTTGTGGGAGACGGTGGGGCATGCCGGCAGCCCACCGGAAGACGACAGCTTGCTGTTCGCGACGCTGGCGATCGTGTTGACGGCGTTGCTGTGGGTGGTGGTGCCGGCGGCGGGGATTACGCTGTACTTCGCGCTTTGAGGGCTTCGGTAAGGGCGTCTTCGAGCGGGCGGGGGTAGATGGGTGCGCGAACGAGGTCGCGGCCGTCGAGGGCGACGACGGGGATCTCGTAGAGGTAGCGGCGGTGAAGGTCGTCGTCGGTCTCGATGTCGACGACGTGAACGCGGAAGTGAAGGCGAGGGGCAAGGCGCTGGAGGAGCGAAAGGGCCGCGTCGCAGAGGTGGCAGCCGGCGCGAGCGTAGAGGGTGACCAGGGCCAGGTCGCGCTCAGGCATGGGCAGCCTGACCGGACTTCTTTGGGGGCTCGCTCCGGTCTTCACCCCAGACACGCTCGGCGTACTCTTCGGTTATGGGCCCGGGATGGCGCATGAGGACGCCCGCGGCGATGACGGCGACGCCGAGGAAGGCGGCGCTCATGACCTGCGGGACGGGCACGCCGTAGAGCTCCTGCTCGTCGATGCGGAAGTAGGAGAGGAAGAAGCGCATGACACCATAGAGGATGACGTAGCTGCAGAAGGTCCAGCCGGGGACTTTGATGAAGCGGCGCGCGACGAAGAGGAGGAGGGCAAGGATGACGACGTCGCCAAGGAGCTCATAACCGCCGGCCGTGGGGTGGAAGTAGGCGGGGTTGCCGCGGCTGTCGAAGGCCTGGCCGAGGGTGTTGGGGTTGATGTAGCGGACGGCCCAGGGGAGGTCGCTCATGGTGGCGTGGTGCTCGCCGTTGATGAGGTCGCCGAGGCGGCCGATGGCCTGGCCGAGGATCATGCCGGGGGCAGCGGCGTCGAGGACGATGGCGATCGGCCACTTGCGGAAGAGGGCGTAGACGAGGCCACCGAGGACGCCGCCAATGAGGCCGCCGTAGAGGGTGATGCCGCCCTCGGTGATGCCGGTGACGATCTTGGGGATGTCTTCGCTGTACTTGTCCCAGTGTTCGACGACGAAGAGGAGGCGGGCGCCGACGATTGCGCTGGGGACGGCGACGAGGGCGATCTCCTGACCGATCTCGGTGGGGACGCCGTCGCGCTTGCAGAGCCAGACGGCGAGGGAGACGCCGGCGACGATGCCGACGGCGGTGAAGAAGCCATGCCAGGTGAGGGTGAAGGGGCCGAGGTCGGCCATGGTGGGGTCGATGTCGACGGTGATGCCGAGGAAGGGCAGGAAGGAGAGGAGGGGCATCTCTTTGGGTAGGGTACAGGGGCAGGCGGGCAAGGGCGAGGAAGGGGAGGACACGAGGCGGTATGCTGCGGCGATGGAACGGATCTCATGGTTTCCGGTTGCGGAGGAGTCGACGCTGTCGGCGGAGACGCGGGCGCTGTTCGGCCAGTTGCGGGAGAAGCTCGGGTTCGTGCCGAACGTGTTCCTGGCCTTCGCCTGGCGGGAGGAGCGGTTCCGGCGGTGGCTGGCGCATTTCGACGGGCTGATGCAGCCGTCGCCCGGGTTGAGCAAGGCGGAGCGGGAGATGATTTCGGTGGTGGTTTCGATGCAGAACCAGTGCCTCTACTGCCTTGTGGCGCACGGGTTCGCGGTGCGGGCGCTGCTGAAGGATCCGGTGAAGGGGGACCGTGTGACGCTGGACTATCGACGGGCCGGGCTGGCGGAGCGGCAGGTGGCGCTGCTGGACTGGGCGGTGAAGATCACGCGGGAGCCAGCAACCTGTGGGGAAGGGGATGTGGAGGGCCTACGGGCACTCGGCTTCTGCGACGAGGACATCTGGGATGTTGCGGAGATCGCGGCGATGTTCAATTTTACGAACCGGCTGGCCTCGGCGACAGGGATAATGCCGAACCGGGAGTACCACGGAATGGCGCGCTGAGGGGCTCTGGCCCTGACGGCGGCGGGAAGAGAAGCGGGGAGGAAACTCGGAGGATAGACGCTCAAAGGGGGCTGCCTTTGCAGGCGAGCCCCCTTTCGGTTTGCGGCCACGGCCGGGGCTATTTGGTGAGGATGTGGATGGTGCAGGCGGAGCAGAGGCCGATGACGTGGGCCATGCCGACTTTGGAGCCTTCGACCTGGCGTGCGCCCGCTTGACCGCGCAGGTGGAAGACGACCTCGGCGATATTGGCAACGCCGGTCGCACCCAGGGGGTGGCCCTTGGAGAGGAGGCCGCCGCTGGCGTTGACGACGGCGGTCGTCTTGGGCTTGTAGGTTTTGTCCTGGAGAGGAGCGACGTCCTCCTGGTACTTGGTCGGGATCTTGTTACCGAGCCAGGGGGCGCCGCTGGCGACATGCTTGGCGGCTTCGCCGTCTTCGCAGAGGCCGAGGTTTTCGTAGTGGAGGAGCTCGGCGGTGGCGAAGCAGTCGTGGAGCTCAACCTGGCTGAGGTCCTGGGGGCCGACGCCGGCCGTCTCGTAGGCGATCTTCGCCGCATTGCGGGTGAGGGTGTTGATGTCGGGCAGGGTGAGGTCGCGGTCGGCGAAGGGGTCGCTGGTGAGGACGCTGGCGGCGACTTTGATGGGCTGGGTGGTGTACTGGCGGGCCTTGTCCATGGAGCAGAGGATGGCGGCGGCAGCACCGTCGCCGGTCGGGCAGCACATGAGCAGGGTGTTGGGGTAGGCAATGACGCGCCCGGCCAGGACTTCGTCGAGGGGGGATTCCTTCTGGTACTGGGCGAGCGGGTTCATGGTGGAGTGGTAGTGGTTTTTGACGCTCACCAGGGCGAAGTGCTCCTGGGTGGTGCCATAGGCGCGGGCGTGCTCCATGCCGGCCATGCCGAAGACGGCGGGCATCATGTAGGAGCCAACGCGGCCTTCGAGGCTGGTGGCGGGGTCGCCGCGGGAGCCGAGGAGGCCCTGCTTGCCCATCTGCTCGCTGCCGACGGCCATGACGATGTCGTAGGCACCGGAGGCAATGGCGAAGTAGGCCTCGCGGAAGGCGGTGGAGCCGGTGGCGCAGGCGTTGGCGACGTTGACGACGGGGATGCCGGTCTGGCCCATCTGCTGGAGGATGCGCTGGCCGGAGCCGCTGGTCTGGTAGAGGTTGCCGCTGTAGAGCGCCTGGATGCTCTTCATGTCGACGCCGGCGTCCTTGAGGGCGTCGAGGCCGGCCTGGGCGGCGAGCTGGGCGACCTCCCTGTCCGGGTAGCGCCCGAATTTGATCATGGATGCGCCGATGACGGCGACTTCGCGCATGGGACTCTCCTTTGGCTGGGCGGTCAGGCCGGGCGGAATTTGTAGGCGATGTAGGAGTTGCCTTCTTTGTCCTCGGAGACCTTCTCGGTGTACATCTGGAGCTTCATGCCGAAGCTGAGGTTCTTGGGGTCGGGCTCGAGGCCTTCGATGTTGCTGTTGACGGCCACGCCTTCGGGGAGGTCGACGATGGCGGCGACGTAAGGGGCTTTGACGTAGGGGGTCGCCTGGTGAATGACGGAGTAGACGTAGAGCTCGCCGTGGCTGCTGAGGCGGACGGTGTCGAAGGGGCCGGCGCTGCTGCACTTGCCGCAGAAGAGGCGGGGCCCCACGTAGAGGGTCTGGCAGTTCTGGCAGCGGCTGCCGAACAGGTAGTCCTGTTCGCGGGTTTCTCCGAGCTTGAGGTGCGGGACAAGAGGCCGGATTTCGGGTGCGGCGGTAGCCTGGTCAGCCAAGCGAACTCCCCCTTGCAGAGATTTTGACTGTGATGGACGGGTGAACGACGCGGCGTGAGCCAGCCCCCGGTCAGGGGCAAACGCGAGGCCATTGTGGGCAGCGGTTCGGAGGTCGTCAAGCAAATGGGGGAGGGAGGGCGCGGGGGTGTCGCTACCGGGGTGCAGGGGAGAGGGGTATTCTGCGCCGATGGCGCGGGTGGCTGTGATCGGTGCGGGAGCGGTCGGATGCTATTACGGCGCGCTGCTGGCAAGGGCAGGGCACGACGTTCGCTTCCTGATGCGGCGCGACCTGGCGGCGGTGCGGGCGGGGGGCCTCGAGGTGCGAAGCCCGCGCGGGGATTTTCGGCTGACGGGGGTGACGGCATTCGGCACGCCGACCGAGATCGGGCCGGTGGAATGGGTTGTTTGCTCGTTGAAGACGACGGCGCTGGAGGCGGCGCGAGGGTTGATTGAGCCCTGCATGGGCGAGAAGACGCGGCTGGTGGCACTGATGAACGGTCTCGGCGTGGAGGAGCGGCTGGCGGCCTGGTTCGGACGAGAGCGGCTTTTCGGCGGGATGGCGTTCGTGTGCGTCAACCGGGGGACGCCGGGGGTTGTGCACCATCTGGAGTACGGGCGGGTGTCTATCGGGCACCTGCCGGACGACCCGGCGGAGACCGAGCGTCTGCGGGCACTGCTCGCCTCGGCCGGGATCGAAGTGTCGGTGGCGGCGAGCCTGCGGCAGGCGAGATGGGAGAAGCTCTGCTGGAATGTGCCGTTCAACGGGCTGAGCGTGGCCGGTGGCGGCATCGGGACGGCCGTGATCTGTGGCGACGCAGCCTTGCGGGCGACGGCCGAGCGGGCGATGCGCGAGGTGGTGGCGATCGGTAACGCGGACCTCGCGGCGTCGGGCAGCAACTCGCGGATCGACGAGGAGGAGACGGTCGCGTGGCTGTTCCGTCAGACGGAGACGATGGGGGATTACCGAACGAGCATGGCGATCGACTACCTGCTGGGGCGTGAGCTGGAGGTGGAGGCGATTCTGGGGGAGGTGGCGCGGCGCGCGGAGGCGCTGGGCGTGGCGGCGCCAACTGTGGCGGCGGTGTATGCGCTGGTGGCGCTCGCGGACCGGCGACGGCGAGGGGAGGTGCCGGTGATCGTGCTCTGAACGGCGCCGAAGGGGCGGGAGTAGACTGGCGGGCACGGCGAGGAGGCATGAAAGATGGACTTACGCGAGGTGCTGGTCGACGGGGTGGAGCAGCTGGCGGACTGGCTGGACTAAGCGCTCGCGTAGATGTCGACGGAGCAGGTCAACTGGCTGCCGGAGGGGAAGACAGTCAGCGCGGGGTTCAACGCCTGGCACGTGCTGCGGACGCAGGACAACATCGTGAACTTCGTCTTCCAGAAGAAGCCGCCTGTCTGGATGGCGGCCGGGTTCCTGGAGCGGATGGCCCTGCCGAAGGTGGAGCAGGGGACCGGGATGGGTCTGGAGCAGGCGAGAGGGATCGCGATCCCGGACGTCGGGCTGTTGCGCGAGTACGGAGCGGCGGTGCGGGGCGAGGTGGTGGGCTACCTGCGCGGGGTGGACCTGGCAGAGCTGGAGGAGGTGCAGCTGATAAAGCCGCTGGGGGAGATGCCGAAGTGGCGGGTGGTGCGGCAGGTGCTGATGACGCACGGCTTTATGCACCTGGGCGAGATCAACCTGATCAAGGGGCTGCTGGGGATGCAGTTCTCCATCTGATCGGGACCGCTCAGCCGTCGTCGCGCTGCTGGCGGAGGTACTCCTCGATGTCGACGAGGAGGTCGTCGCCGCGGGCGCCGGGTGCCGGCGGGGCGTCGGGCTCGGCGGTGTCGACCGTCTCTTCGAGCTTGCGGACGTAGCCGGCGATCTCGGGGTTGGAGGCGAGGGCGGTATCGACTTCGGAGATGAACCGCTCGCCGGCCGCACGCAGCTCGCGGAGGTCGAACGGGAGGCCGAGGATCTCCTGGAGGCGCGTGAGAAGGGCGGCGGTGGCGAGAGGGTTCTGGCTGGTCGTGATGTAGTGGGGAACGTTCGCCCAGAGGCTGGCGGCGGGGAGCCCGTCGCGGCGGAGGGCGTCGTGGAGGACGCCGACGATGCCGGTGGGGCCCTGGTAGCGGGAGGTGGTGAGGTCGAGCCGGGCGGCGACCTGAGGGTCGAGAGCGGTGCCGGTGACGCGGGTCTCGCGCGTGTGGGGCACGTCGGCGAGGAGGGCACCGAGTGAGACGACGAGGCCGGCACCGGCGGTGCGGTAGAGCTCAAGGTGGGCGGTCGTGAAGGTTTTCCAGGCGAGGTTGGGCTCGACGCCGACGCCGACGACGACGTCGTGAGGGCCGGCGGGGTTGCGAGCGTAGAAGAAGTCGTTCTGGGGCCAGGAGAGGTCGCGCGCGCCGGAAACGCCCACGGCAACGGTGGGGCGGACCTGGCGGAAGTCGTAGAAGGCTTCGGCGTCGATGCTGGCGAAGCGGCGGGCGCCAAGGCGGCGAACGATGAAGCGAGCGGCGTCGGTGGCGGCGTTGGCGGCGTCGTTCCAGCCGGCGAAGGCGACGACGGCGACGGGGTCGTGCAGGTCCGGTCGGCGGTCTATCTGGAGGGCAGCCACGAGGCCAGCTTATCAGAGCGGTGGGAGGCGTTGGCCGTAGACGGCGGTCAGGCGGCGGCGGCGCGAGCGCCGTATTGGCGTTCGAGGACGGCGAGGAACTGGCGCGTGAGGTCGGGGTCGAACTGGGTGCCGGCGCCAACTCGGAGCTCTTCGACGGCCTGTTCAGGGGTTAGGCCGCGGCGGTAGGGACGGTCGGTGGTGATGGCGCTGTAGGAATCGGCGATGGTGAAGAGGCGGGTGGGAAGGGAGATCTGTTCCTGCTGGAGGCCGGCGGGATAGCCAGCACCGTCGAACCGTTCGTGGTGGTGGCGGACGACGTCGACGACGGCGTCATAGTCGGTTATCGCGGCGGTGATGGCGGCGCCGATGGCCGGATGAGACTCCATGGTCTTCCGTTCCTCGGTGGTGAGGGGGCCAGGCTTCCGGAGGACGTCGTCGGGGACGACGATCTTGCCGAGGTCGTGGATGGGGCCACCGACGGCGATGGCGTTGGTGGCGGCCTGGGGGAGGGCGAGGTCGCGGGCGAGGGCAAGGGCGAGCTGGGTGGCGTGGTCGCTGTGGAAGCGGGTGTAGCTGTCGCGGCGGTCGATGGCCTTGACCAGCGTGCGGAGCGCCTTGAGGTTGGGGACAGCGACGGGCGTCCCGGGAATCTCGTCCGGGACGGGGAGGCCGGTGAGGAGACCGGGCGAGAGGGACTTGTCGAGGTACATCTGCTCTTCTGCTTCGGCGACGAGGTCGCGCGGTGATTCGTGGCCGCGGAAGGCGGCGAGGCCGAAGCTGACGCGAATAGGGAGCAGGACGCGGGCGCTGTTGACGACGGTCACGGCGGCGACGGCGCGGCGGATCTCCTCGAGCAGGGCGCGCGCTTCCTGCACCGTGGCGCCAGGGAAGACGAGAACGAACTCGTCGCCGCCGAAGCGGCCGAAGACGGCGGGCGGTTGAACGAGGTCGGCGAGGGCGTCGGCGACGCGGCAGAGGAGGCGGTCGCCCTCCTGGTGGCCGACGAAGTCGTTGAGGAGCTTGACGTTGTCGACGTCGAGGTAGGCGACGGCGAGGGGATCGACGCGGGTGCGGGAATGATCGACGGCCCGGACGATGAATTCGTCGATGAAGCGGCGGTTGGGGCAGCCGGTGAGGGCGTCGGTGTAGGCGAGCTGGCGGTAGAGACGAGCCTGCTCGGCTTCGATGTGGCGGTTGCGGCTTTCCGCGGCCTTGTTGAGCACGTGCCAGAGGAGCTCGGCGTCGAAGGGCTTCGCGAGGAAGTCGTCGGCGCCGGCTTTCATGGCGCGGACGGCGACGTCCACGTCGACGAAGCCGGTAATGGCAACGACGCCAGTGGTGGGGCAGGAGGCACGCAGGCGGCGGATGACGTCAACGCCGGACATGTCGGGGAGGGTGATGTCGACGGCGACGGCGTGGAAGGCGGTGTCCCGGGCGAGAGTGAGGGCTTCGGCGCCTTTGCTGGCGAGAACGACGCGGGCGCCAAAGCGGGCGAGGACGCGCTCGACGACCCTGGCGAGGAGCCGGTCGTCTTCGACCAGGAGCAGCTGACGGGCGGGGCCATCCTTGGGCGCGAGCGGCTCGGACATGTGCTTTGATTGTCGGCAGAGGGTGAACGGGAAAGAGGGAGGGGCGGGGGGCGCCTAGGCGGAGGGCGGGACGACCCAGATGCGCCGGGCGACCTGCGTGCCCATGACGACGAGACGGTCGCCGAGGCGGGCAGTGACGGTGCCGCGGTAGGGGGCGAGGGCTTCGAGGCGGAGGGTCTCGCCCGGGCGGATGCCTTCTTCGTCGAAGAACTGGAGGAGCTGCTCGTCCTCTTCGAACACGCGGTCGACGACGACGGTCTCTCCTTCGGGGACGTCGGCGAGGGTTGTCATAGAGAGGCTGGGAGTGGGGCCGGGGCCGGGGATCGGGTAGCCGAAGGGACTGTGGGCGGGCCGCCCGAGGGCTTCGTAGAGGTGGGGCTCGGTGACGTCCGAGATGCCGTGCTCGAGGAGGTGGGCTTCTTCATAGGCGCGCCACCAGGCAACGCGCAGGACGTCGGTGATGAGGCATTCGGCGAGGCGGTGGCGGCGGACCATTTGCTCCGCGCGGCGGACGCCCTCGGCGGTGAGACGAATGATCTTGCGGCTGTCGACCTGGACGAGACCGTCGCGCTGCAGGCGCTTGAGCATGCCGGCAACGGAGGGGGGTGTGATGCCCAGGCGGTCGGCGAGGCGCACGGCGATGACGTCCTGGCCTTCGTCGTGGTCGAGGCGGTAGACGGTGGTGAGGTAGTCGTCGGTGGCGACGTTGGAGACCTGCTTGGGCATGACGACGGGATGTTGCCATGCGGGGACGGCTGCCGCCAGCGCGGAGCCGGACGGCGAGGCTTCAGGCGGCTTTCGGCCAGACGGGTGCGACGCGCGGGAGCTTCGCCGGACGCGGCTGCGTTCGCCGGGGCGACTGCCTGGCGGCTCCGGCAAGCCAGGCGCGGATGCACGGGGGGAGTGCGGCTGTCGCCTCGCAGCACTGGCGGCAATGGTTCGCGCGGCTGGCGCGGGGGAAGGGACAGCTTGATTCGATCGCGGGCATGTATGACCTCCTGACCTCGTCTGGATAGTCGGCAGGAGGGGGAGGGTGGACAAGAGGTTACGACGGGGATAGACGATCACAAACCGCGGCGGTTGCGGCTTCGATCGGAGGCGAGGCTTTCGTGGGCGGGGTGCCAGTTGGTCCTGGCGCCCCGTGAGAGGGCGCCAGGTTTGGCCGGGGTCAGCCCTGCGGGGACAGAGAGGGGCGGCCCTGAGGGTGTGACCGCCCACTCGCCGACTGTAGCGCTCGCCCTGGCGGACGGAGGCGAGACGCCGGCTGCGGGTGAGGCCGCGCGGGGCGTCGACGCGCGCTCTCCGCCGCTCGGCGCGGAGAGCCTCGAGGGTGCTGTGCTTGGCGGCGGCGCGGCGAAGCCACTCAGGTTGCGGTCGCCGGGCAGGACGACCCTGTGGCGGCCGATCAAGGCGGAGTCTCCGAGGCTGCCCGTGCATTCGGGGAACAAGGCGCTGCTCCGTTCATTGCGGGGGACGCAGGGGCGGCGGCGACGGCGCGGGCGAACCGTTGGGGGCGGTACTCGAACCAGCGACGACGCGCGAGACGGTGTTCGCGAGTCGACATCAGGCGTGCGAGGCGCGTGTCGGTGAGGACGAGATTCAGCACTTCATTACTCCTGCTGGCTGGTGTTGTTTCGTTTCCTTCGGGGCACAGCTAGCTGTCTCACGACGACTCTCTGTCGTGACTGGCAGGTGGGAAGGAACAGCGCACAGCTGACACTATCCCCGCTGCGAATAGTTCATACAGGGCCAGGAACAGGAGGTACGGCAGGGAAAAGAAAACGCCGCACCGTTCAGCGGTGCGGCGTGATGACCGCGCAGCCGAGCCGGAACCTAGGGCCTGAGGATGTACTCACCACTGATGGTGAGGAGGGAACGGGTTTGCACCATTGCTCGGCCTCCAGCGGAAATAGCCGCATCTTCTCGCGAAGTAGGAGTGACAATAACGCGCGAAGGGGCAGGGCGTCAACCCCCGGAATGTGAAAACGACGACAAAACGATGTGGGCGCTTGCTCCTCGGCGGTCCAGCCGGTAGACCTCGGGGAGCAGCCGGAACCATGGCGGCCCGGACTCATTGCTCGAGGCAACTGTTGACGACGTACCGCAAACCCCTGCCCGAACCAACACCGGAGACGCGCGATTACTGGGAGGGCGCCCGGCGGGGCGAGCTGCGGTTGCAGCGATGTACCGGGTGCGCACACGTGTATTTCCCGCCACGGCCGTTCTGCCCGCGCTGCGCGTCGCGGACAGTGGAAGCGTTCACGGCGAGCGGCAAGGGGCGGCTCCACAGCTATGTGATCAACTACCGGCCGGCGCCGGGCTTCGAAGAGGAGGCGCCCTACTCGATCGCGGTGGTGGAGCTGGAGGAGGGGCCGAGGCTGATGACGAACGTCGTGGGGGTGGAGCAGACGGCGGAGGCACTGATGGTCGACATGCCGCTCGAGGTGGCCTTCGAGGCAGCGACGGAGCAGATCAGCCTGCCGAAGTTTCGGCCGGCGGGGGCGGCACGGTGAAGCCGGGGAGCGTAGCCATTGTCGGAGCGGCTGAGACGACGGAGATGGGGCTCATCCCCGGGCTGTCGCAGCTGGGGTTGCACGCCGACGCGGCGTTGAACGCGCTGGCCGATTGCGGGCTGAAGCCGAGCGACGTCGACGGTGTGGCGACGGCGGGGGAGTCGCCAGTGAACGTGGCGTATTACCTGGGGATCACGCCGACGTGGGTGGACGGGACGGCGGTGGGGGGCTGCTCGTTCATGTTGCATGTGCGGCACGCGGCGGCGGCGATCAACGAGGGGCTGTGCCGGACGGTGCTGATCACGCACGGCGAGTCCGGGCGGTCGCGCGTCGGGGCAGGGCGCTTCGCGATGGCGCCAGGGAGCCTGGCCGGGCAGTTCGAGCAGCCCTACGGCCTGGCGGGGCCGCCGAGCACATTCACGATCCCCGTCGTTCGCTACATGAAGCAGTACGGGATGACGGAAGAGGAACTGGCGATGGTGGCGGTCGTGCAGCGGGAGTGGGCGGGCATGAACCCGCGCGCGAGCATGCGCGAGCCGATAACGGTGGAGGACGTGCTGAACTCGCGCCTGATTGCCTATCCGTTCCACCTGCTGGAGTGCTGCCTGGTGACAGACGGCGGCGGGGCGCTGGTGCTAACGAGCGCAGAGCGGGCGGCGAACTTTCCGACGCGACCGGTGTATGTGCTGGGCACGGGCGAGAGCGTGGAGACGCCGATGATCAGCCAGATGGCGGACATGACGAGCTCGCGGGCGTTCGTGGTGTCGGGGCAGACGGCGTTCGCCGAGGCGGGGATCGGGCACGCGGAGGTGGACCACGTGATGATCTATGACGCGTTTGCGCACCTGCCGATCTACGGGCTCGAGGACCTGGGGTTCGTCGGGAGAGGCGAGGCGCCGCGCTTTATCTGGGAGCGGAACACGGCGCCCGGGGGCCGGCTTCCAACGAACACGAACGGCGGCGGCTTGAGCTACATGCACTCCGGCATGTACGGGATGTACGCCTTGCAGGAGAGCGTGCGGCAGCTGCGAGGGATCGCGCCGGCGCAGGTGCCCGGGGCCAAGGTGGGCGTTTGTCACGGCGTGGGCGGCATGTTCGGCGCGGCCGGGACGATCATTCTGGGGAACGAGCGGCCGTAGCCACCGGGCCCGCGTTCCTCGGAGACGAGCTGGCAGCCGGATGGCGGTGGCGTGCGCAGTGTCACCACGCGCAGACGTCCATGACCGGGCTCGCGGCCGTTCTGTACACTGGTCCGACACTGGAGGCCGGATATGTCAGAGAGCAACGTGGGGCAGCCGACGCTTTTTTCGGCGGAGGCGCTGGCGGCGCTTTCACGAGCGGTGCATGGCTGGGAGGAGGGGCCGCTGGCGAGGACGCTCCAGCGCCAGCCGGAGCAAGCGGCGAGCTTCGAGACGAGCAGCCAGGCCGTGAACCGGCTGTACACGCCGCTGGACGTGGCGGAGCTGGACTACGAGCGGGACCTTGGGTTCCCGGGGGAATACCCGTTCACGCGCGGGGTGCAGCCGACGATGTACCGCGGGCGGTACTGGACGATGCGCCAGTATGCGGGCTTCGGGACAGCCGAGGAGTCGAACCAGAAGGTCCGCTATCTGCTCTCGCAGGGACAGACCGGGCTCTCCGTGGCGTTCGACCTGCCGAGCCAGCTCGGGTACGACTCGGACGACCCGATGGCGATCGCGGAGGTGGGGCAGGTCGGGGTGGCGATCGACTCGCTGTACGACATGGAGACGCTGTTCGAGCGGATTCCGCTGGACAGGGTTTCGACGAGCATGACGATCAACGCGCCGGCGGCGGTGATGCTGGCAATGTACGTGGTGGCGGCGGAGAAGCAGGGGGTGGCGCCGGCCAAGCTGAACGGCACCGTGCAGAACGACGTGCTCAAAGAGTATGTGGCACGGGGGACGTACATCTTCCCGCCAGGGCCGAGCGTGCGGCTGGCGGCCGACGTGATGGGGTATTGCGCGCGGCACGTGCCGCAGTGGAACACCATCAGCGTGAGCGGCTACCACATGCGGGACGCCGGCTGCACGGCGGCGCAGGAGATCGGGTTCACCTTTGCGAATGCCTGCGCCTACATCGAGGCGGCGCTGGCGCAGGGGCTGACGATCGACGAGTTCGCGCCGCGCATCAGCTGGATCTTCAACACGCACAACAACTTCTTCGAAGAGGTCGCGAAGTACCGGGCGCTGCGCCGACTATGGGCGCGACTGCTGAAGGAGAAATACAGCGCCAAGGACCCGCGCTCGATGACGCTGCGGACGCACACGCAGACGGGCGGGAGCACGCTGGTGGCGCAGCAGCCGGAGAACAACGTCGTGCGGGCCGCGATCCAGACGCTGGCGGCGGTGATCGGGGGGGTGCAAAGCGTCGCTCTGAGCTGTTTCGACGAGGCACTGGCGCTGCCGACGGACGAGGCGCAACGGATCGCGCTGCGGACGCAGCAGATCATCGCGCACGAGACGGGTGCCGGTGACACGGTCGACCCGATCGCGGGCAGCTACTACGTCGAGCATCTCACGAACGCTCTCGAGGAGCAGGCGCGGGGATACATGCGGCAGATCGAGGAGATGGGCGGGGCGATCGCGGCGATCGAGGCGGGGTGGGTGCAGGCGCAGATCGCGGAGGCGAGCTGGGAACACCAGCGGCGGGTGGACGAGAAGCGCGAGATTGTGGTGGGCGTGAACGAGTACCGCGACGGGGGACAGCAGCGGCCGTCGATCTTCAGCGTGGACCGGCGGCTGGTGGAGCACCAGCTGAAGCGGCTGGAGCATCATCGGCGGGAGCGGGACGAGACGCGCGCACGGGAGTCGCTGGCGGCGTTGACGGCGGCCTGCCGGGGGAGCGGGAACCTGATGCCGCCGATCCTGGAGGCGGTGCGGGCGTACGCGACGCTCGGGGAGATCTGCGGGGCAATGCGCGAGGTGTTCGGCGAGTACCACCCACCGACGGTGATCTGAGCCGGACGTGCCCTGGCCCCGTGGTGCGATGCGACGCGTCCCCTTCGGAGCTCAGCGGCCAGAATTGGTGGCACTCGCAGGAGCGCGCGCCGGGATGGAGAAGACGTAGGCTTCGCCGTCGACGTTGCGGATGACGCGCGGGGCCACGGGGTCGGCTTCGACCTTGTTGAGGAGACGTGCGACCCAGGCGCGCAGGAAGGGCATGTCGTCGGCGTAGTCGGGGCCCCAGATGGCCGTGAGGAGATCGGAGGCGGCGACAGGTGCGCCGGCGTGGGAGGCGAGGTGGTGGAGCAGCATCCACTCGGTTCGTGAGAGGGGCACGATGTGGCCGCCGCGGCTGACGAGGCGGCGCTTGAGGTCCACCTCCGTCTCGCCGTCGTAGAAGACGTCGGCGACCTGGCCGGTGGCTGCCCGGCGCAGGGCGGCGCGGATGCGGTCGCCGAGCTCCTCGGGGACGAAGGGCTTCTCGATATAGTCGTCGGCGCCGAGCTCAAGGCCGCGGACCTTGTCGTGGGAACTGGTCTTGGCGGTGAGGAGGATGACTGGGATGCCCAGGTCGGCTTTGAGGCGGGCCATGAGCTCGAGGCCGGAGAGGCCGGGCATGACGACGTCGAGGACAGCAACGTCGGGGCGGCGGTCGTGGGCGAGGGCAGGCGCCTGATCGGGAATGCTGGTGGCCGCAACGCGAAAGCCCTGGACGCGGAGCTCGAGCTCGACGAGACGGAGGACGCTCGGCTCGTCGTCGACGACCAGGACGAGCGGTGGGTCTTGCATGGCATGTCCTGCGGGGGTTGTACGGCCGGGCAGCGGCGAAGACCCGTTGGTCGATCACCGGTGTGCCAGCCGCCCGGGCCATGCTACGGGGGGCTGGCATCTCCAAGGGCTACCCAAATGGGATGTTGGTCTTGCGATATCGTTGCAGCGGGCGGGGTGTCGGCGGGTTGGGGCGAACTCGAGGCCGCCCGACCGGAGGCGGGACCGGCTGCGGTAGGATGAGCGAGACCGGCGCGCTGGCGGAGGCGGCGCGCGGCGGAAAAGGAGGCTGGCGCGGGATGCCCGACACGACGGAGATCGGTCTGCCTGTTGGTGAGACGTACGCGCCGCCGGCGCATGTCCGGGAAGGTGCGCTCGTCGCGTCGCGGGAGGAGTACCAGCGGCTATACGACCGCAGTGTTAGCGACCCAGACGGATTCTGGGGAGAGATGGCTAACCGGTACCTGGAGTGGATGGCGCCCTTCGGGAAGGTGCACGAGGAGGATCTGCAGGAGGGGAGGGTGGCGTGGTTCATCGGGGGGAAGCTGAACGTGGCGGTCAATTGCCTGGACCGCCACCTGACGGCGCGGGGGGAGCGGGTGGCGCTCATCTGGGAAGGGGACGAGCCGAACGAGACGCGGCGGGTGACGTATCGGGAGCTGAACGACGAGACCTGCCGCTTGGCGAACTACCTCCGCGCGCGGGGGATCGGGAAGGGCGACCGGGTGGCGATCTACATGGGGATGGTGCCTGAGCTGGCGGCGGCGATGCTCGCGTGCGCCCGTGTCGGGGCGATCCATTCGGTGATCTTCGGGGGCTTCAGCGCGCGCTCAATCCGGGACAGGGTCGACGATTCGGGTTGCCGGGCGATCATCACGCAGGACGAGGGGCGGCGCGGCGGCCGGGCGGTGCCGCTCAAGCACAACGTGGACGAGGCGTTGAAGGAGCCGGGGCACAGCGTCGAGTGGACGCTGGTGTACCGGCGGACCGGCGCCGAGGTGCCGATGGCGGCGGGGCGCGACGCGTGGTGGCACGACGAGGTGCCGCGCCAGGCGACGGAGTGCGCGCCGGAAGTGATGGACGCGGAGGACCCCCTTTTCATCCTGTACACGTCGGGATCGACGGGGAAGCCGAAGGGGGTGCTGCACACGCAGGCGGGATACCTGCTCTACACGATGGTGACGCACCGCTACGCGTTCGACCTGCGGGACGACGACGTGTACTGCTGCGCGGCGGACGTCGGCTGGATAACGGGGCACAGCTACATCGTCTACGGGCCGCTGGGGAACGGCGCGACGAGCGTGATGTTTGAGTCGGTGCCGACGTATCCAGACGCGGGACGGTACTGGGAGATGGTGGACCGGCTGGGCATCTCTATCTTCTACACGGCGCCGACGGCGATCCGGGCAATCGCGCGGGAGGGGGACGAGCCGGTGCGGCGCTACAGTCGTAAGTCGCTGCGCGTGCTGGGGACGGTCGGGGAGCCCATCAACCCGGAGGCGTGGCGGTGGTATTACCGGGTGGTGGGGGAGGAACGCTGCGCGGTGGTGGACACATACTGGCAGACGGAGACGGGCGGGCACATGATTACGCCGTTGCCGGGGGCGATCGAGACCAAGCCGGGGGCGGCGACGGTGCCGTTCTTCGGCGTGCGGCCGAGCGTGGTGGACGAGGACGGGCGTGAGATGGAAGGGAACGACGTCGTTGGCCGTCTGTGCTTCGACGCCTCGTGGCCGGGGATGATGCGCACGGTGTACGGCGACCATGAGCGCTTCGTGCAGACGTACCTGTCGGCCTATCCGGGGCGCTATTTCACGGGTGACGGGTGCTATCGGGACCGGGACGGCTATTACTGGATAACGGGGCGGGTGGACGACGTGTTGAACGTGGCCGGTCACCGCCTGGGGACGGCGGAGATCGAGGGGGCGT
>JADLBT010000039.1 GCA_020847555.1 Gemmataceae bacterium | reverse complement strand
GCACTGGCTTTTGGTCCGCTCGCTCGAAAGTCCACGGGTGGCGTCCCGTGGGCCAGGTCTCCAGCACTGCGCCCACGGGATACCACTCACGGGCTTTCATTCTTCCTTTTGGACCCACTGAGGGGTTCCGGCTTCCCTCTACCGTTACGCCCGGCCTCCCCTTCGTCCTGCGCCCCGCCGGCCCATCCATCCCCCGCCCGCGTCATCGATCTCAAGGACCGCGTCCAGCCCCGACGGCAGCGACGCCTCGCGGTCGCGCCGATCCTTCTCCTGGGCTGCAAAGAGGGCGGATACCACGTCGGTCAGCGGGGACTGCGCCAGCAAACCACTGGATCGCGCCGCGTCCCCGTGGCGCTCCGCTGACGGGGAGACCGCGGCGGGCGGGCTCTCGGGCTCGGCCGCTGCCGCGCGGGCTCTGGTCGAGGACCGGCCCCGTTCCTGAACCGGCTGCTCGCCCCACCTGCCCGTGCCCTCCGCGGCCCCCTGCCGGCCGGACGTGAAAACGGCGACGCCGGGCGCGAGAAGCGACCTCGCCCCGAACCCCCTGGATGTGTGGGGGACCGTGTTCGCCGCCCCGCCCACGGGCGGAACGGGCGCGAAGGCGAACCCGTCCACGTTGAAGGCGGCCAGCCCGTACGTACTGCCGTCCAGCACAAGGGTCGAGCGGTACGTGCCGCTGGTGGTCGGGCCAAGGTTTGTCGGGTTGAACGCGAGGACGTCCTCGTTGGCGCCGCTCCGCCCGGGGACGGCAAAATTGCCGAGCGTCGAGAAGT
This sequence comes from Gemmataceae bacterium, assembly GCA_020847555.1. Next base: position 12,108 of record JADLBT010000039.1, on the reverse strand, counting down.
ACAGGGTCGGTAGCCCGAGCGGAGCCTCCCGCACGGCGACCGAGTCGATGTCCTCGGCAGTGCTGTTCGACAGACCGACGTCGCTGCCGTCAAAGTAGAGTTCCCACCAGCCGTCGGTGTCCGTGCCCAGGAGCCAGGGCGTGAAGGCCAGCAGGTCAGTGTCCGCGCCGGAGACGCCTGGAACACTGACATTGCCGGTCGTCGAAATCAGGATTCGGCCGTCGCTCAGGGCGGCGACGCCGTCGATGTTCTCGGCCGTCCCGCTCAGGCCGACATCGCTCCCGTCGAAGTACAGATCCCACCACCCGGCCGTGCTCGAGCCGACCCTGTTGGGGTAGAAGATCAGCAGATCTTCCCCGGACCCGGTGATCGAACCGCCGCCCAGGCGCGGGACGGAGAACGCGCCCACGGTCGAGATCAGGATCGACCCGTCCCACAGGACCGTGAACGCATCGACGTCCTCGTTGTTGGTGGTCAGGCCGACGTCGCTGGCGTCGAAGTACAGACGGTATCCATATGTGCCGCCGGGACTGACGGTCAGCTGCAGGATGTCGCTGTCGTCGAACGCCACCCGCACGCCGTCGGTCCCGGTCACGGTGCCCGGTTCTGCTGTCGAGAGGTAGACGACCTTCGTGAGCGTGATCGTCACCCGGCCGACGGAGGTCAGCGCGCCGTCCGTCAGGGTGTACTCGAAGGTGGCCGTGCCGATGTAGTCCAGCTCGGGGGTGAAGGTGACGGAACCGTCCGGCGCGAGGACGGCCGTGCCGTGGGTCGCGTTGACGACCGCGCTGAGCCACACGAGGTCCCCATCCACGTCGTAGTCGTTCGCGTCCAGCGGCGAGTCGGCGGTCGTCCAGCTGAACGTCAGCGGGACGTCCGTGTAGCCGGCCGCCTGGTCGTTTACGGCGGTTGGGGCGTCGTTGACCGGCTCGACGTGGATCGTCACCCACGCCCAGCTGGAGCCGCCGCGGCCGTCCTCGACGGTGTAGCCGAACGAGGCGTCGCCGTTCCAGTAGCTGTTGAAATTCGGGTCCGGCGTGAACGCGATCGTGTTGTCGGCGTTGATCACTGCCGTCCCCCCCCACACGGAGTCGAGGGCAGTCACCCGGAGCGAGTCGCCGTCCGGGTCGGTGTCGTTGTCCAGAACCCGCACCGTGACGGCGGTGTCCTCCAACGTGTCGGCCCAGTCGTCGGCCGGAATGGGCGGGGAGTTGACCGGGGGCGGCGGCGGCGGGGGCGGCGGGGGCGGCCCGCCGCCGCTCGGCTGGATGATCACGGACCAGGAGTTGAGGGTGCCGGACTCGAAGAACTCCCAGCTCTCCACCCACAACGACCAGGTTCCCCGGGCGTTCTCGCCGTCGAGGTCGCTCAGGGGCATATCGGGCTGGTACGAGCCGGCAAACGGGGCCGCCCCCGAGCTGATGGGCAGGGCCGCCTCGTCGTCGAAGATGGTGTCCGCGAAGTTGTTTCCGGAGCCGCCGTTGAAATACGAGAGGATGACCTCCGTCCCGGCGGGGGAGATCAGCGAGATGTAGAGGTTGCCAACGACGCCGTGAGTGATGTCGAGCTGGACGTTGAGATCCCCGATGGTGACGTCCTGGCTGACGACCAGCTCCGAGATCAGGATGCTGAACGGCGGCAGCGGGGCAGGCACGTCGGCCGACTCCACGACCAGCGCCCCACTCAGGGTGAACGTGGTGGTGTAGACGTCCCCGGGCTGCCCGCCGATCCCGTTGCGGTCCTGATCGAGGGGGTTGCCGGCCAGGTCGAAGATGTCCGGGCGGACGGTGAGAGTGTAGTCGCCCAGTTCGTCCTGCGGGGTGAACGCGACGTCGAAGCGCTTACCGCCGGAGCCGGCCACCTCGGCGACGGTGACGGCGATCGGGCCGGACGGTCCGGTGAAGGTGGCGTCATCGGCCGCGAACCCGGTGACGGCCTCGCTGAACGTCAGCGTGACACGCTCGACCGGGCCGACGGTGGTGCCGGTCGGGGTGGCGGCGGTCACGCGCGGGCCGGTCGAGTCCGGGAGCGGGTTGCCGATGGCGGCCGCCGCGTTGAGCCGGCCGCCGGTCGCGGTCGTGGTTGCCAGGGCGCTGACCGGGTCCACCGTCGCGAGCACCTGGTTGATGATCTGGGTGTAGGACCAGGTCGGGTGCAGGTCGTGGACCAGGGCGACCACGCCGGTCACATGCGGGGTGGCCATCGACGTGCCGCTGATGGTGCCGTAGTTCGCGCTGAGGCCGTACTGCTGCATCGCGTCGGTCACGCGGGTGGGCAGGGTGCTGTGGATGTCCACGCCGGGGGCGCCGAGATCCACCGCGGCGGCGCCGTAGTTGGAGAACCCGGCCAGGTTGTCGTTGTGGTCGGTGGCGGCGACGGCGATGATGTTGTCCAGGTCGTAACTGGCCGGGTAGGCCGGGAAGACGTCGTTGTTGGTTCCGTCGTTGCCGGCAGCGGCAACGAAGATGTGGCCGCGAGAGGCTGCGTTGCTGATGGCGTCTTTTAAAGCTTGCTCGAACCCGCCGCCGCCCCAGCTGTTGTTGGAGACGGTGGCGCCCATGGCCGCCGCGTAATCGATGGCCCGGATGGCGTCGCTCAGGAACCCGCTCCCGTTCGCGTCCAGGAACTTCAGGGCCATGATCTGCACGTCCCAGCTGACGCCGGCCACGCCCACGCCGTTGTTGCCGACGGCCCCGATGGTGCCGGCGACGTGGGTGCCGTGGAAGTGATCGTCCATCGGGTCGCCGTCGTTGTTGGCGAAGTCGTACCCGTGGACGTCATCGACGTAGCCGTTGCCGTCGTCGTCCACCCCCGCTGCCCCGTTCGCCTCGGGCGTGTTGGTCCAGATGTTGGCGGCCAGGTCCGGGTGGGTGTAATCGACCCCGGTGTCGATGACGGCGACGACAGTCGAACCGTTGCCGGTGGTGCGGTCCCAGGCCTCGACGGCGTCGATGTCGGCGTCGGCGGTGCCGCCGGTCTGGCCGACGTTGTTCATCCCCCAGAGGGAGTTGAACCGCGGGTCGTTCGGCACGAGGGCGACGTGGACCCGGTAATCCGGGTGGGCGTACAGGACGGACGGGTCGGCCTGGTAGGCGGCGACGGCGTCCGCGACGGAGACGCCGGGAGCCAGGGTGACCTCGCGCAGACCAGGGACCAGGCCGGCGCTGGCGCCGAGCTGAGAGCCGGGCAGGGCCGCCTTGCCGGCGACGGACGCCTCCGGACGAAAGCGGACAAGGATGCGGTCAGCAGCGAAGGCAGCATCCAGCGCGACGGCCTGCGGGCCGGCGGGAGCGCCGTTCAGTAAGGTACGGTCTTCCAAAAGTTCCAGCAGGGGCGGCGCCGGGGAGCGGCGCGCGGGACGACTACCGATTCGGGGTTTGCGCATGACCTGGCCCTCTCGAACACGCGAGGAATCCTTTATCCAGGCCCCTTCTGTCCCGGTGCGAACGGTGGCGGTTGGTTCGAGTGGGTGACGACGCCCCGAACCGCCGAGGTGACAGGCAATTCCGGCCGTCCGGTAGAAGCGGGAGACGGCCAAACCTGGCCCGGCGGCGGGCGCGGGCGGGCGCCGGGTGGAGCGCGTTCATGGCGCTAATGAATCGGAGTCAAAGGGATTATCCGGGCCGCGCGCCGAAAGGCAAGAGGATTCTCACAATTCTGTCTCTATTCTCCCGCGACTCGGCGGCCGGACCCAGTCCGCCGGTGCCGCGCAGGACGTTCATGTCAGCTGGTGCGCAGAGCCAGCCGCGCTTCCTCTCTTCTCTCACTTTGGGGCAGCGCATGCCTCCGGCTGGTTTTCGGCTTCCTGCGCCCCGGTGAGCAGGTTGCCAGCCTCGGCGAGCCACGCGGGGGACGGCGGGCGGTACGGGCGGAACTTCTCCAACCGCCCCTGGTCCTCGCTGTGGAAGTACGCCCGGTACGGCCCGAGCTTGCTCGCCAGCGGTGTGTCGATGAGCAGGCTGCTGTCGGTCGCGCTCATCTGGAACAGCACCTTCATCTCGAAGCCGCGCAGCGCCTGCCGGTCCAGGGCGCGGTTCACGTTCGCCAGCGTGTCGCACCAGACGAGCGCATGCACCCCCAGCAGCGGCCCCTCGCGCAGGATCGTCGCGAACTGCTGGGCCGGCGTCGCCTTCTCCTCGCGCCGCCCAAACCCGAAGTCGTCGTCCGCCTTGCGCAGGTCGCGGAAGCGGTGCAGCCCGTACACGATCAGGTAGCACGGCGCCGCCTCGCTCGTCCCCTGGCGGCGCTCCACCTCCGCGGCCACCTCGGCGAGCAGCGCCGGCAGTTCGCGCACTCCGCCCAGGCGCACCGTGTCGGGCAGCAGCGCCGCCAGGCGCGGCCAGTAATCGCGGTGCGGCGAATCGTCCGGGGTGCCGTCGAGGATGTAGAACCGGGCGCCTTGCGGTGAGCGGTGGTGGGCGGCCAGACTCACGAGCGCCACCGCGAGCATGCCGAGGGCCGCCTCGTCCTGCTGGCCGAGGATGAGCAGGTGGTTGTCGGTCTGGGCGCGGAACACTGCGGCGGTCGGCGGCTTGATCGCCACCGCGTCGCCCAGCCACGCGGTCGCCGACTTCGTGCCGGCGGGAGGAGACGTTCGGAGTAGCTCGGCGAGCTGCTGGTTGCCGCTCGCGTCGGCCGGGGCGTCACCCTCGAAGACGATCTGCGGGCGCGGCGGGTGGACGGCGTCGAGGTAGCGCAGCCGGGTCAGGTACTCCTCGCGCGCCGCGTCGGCGAGCCAGACGACCTGGAACGGGTTATTACCCTCCACCAGGCCGTTCGCGTCGTTGTAGATCGCCTCGCCGGGGCGCGACAGCAGCCGGGCGGCCCCGTTGTCCTCGCTCAGGATGATGTGCGCGTCGGCCTCGCTGCACTGCAGCGCGATGCGCACCGTCATCTGGTCGAGCGTACTGCGGGCCAGCGTGTTCGCCCCGCCGAGCGTCTGCGAGCCGAGCAGCACATGCATGCCGAACGCCCGGCCCTGACGCACCAACCGGTCGAGCAGCCGCGCTGCCTCCTGGGCGAGGCGGTCATCCTCAACGAAGAATTCCTGAAACTCGTCCACGATGAGCAGCACGCGCGGCAGGACCGGCTGGTCGGGCTGGTTGCGGTAGCCGGCCAGGTTCTGCGCCCCCGCCTGGCGGAACAGCTCGCCGCGGCGAGTCAGCTCGGCGTCGAGCCGCTGCAGCACGCTCAGGCCGAACTCGCGCTCGCTCTCGATCGCCACGACGCGCGCGTGCGGCAGGTGCTCGGCCGCGTAGGTCTTGAACTCGACCCCCTTCTTGAAGTCCACCAGGTACAGCTCGACCTCGTCCGGGCTGTAGCACAGGGCGAGGTTTGTGATCAGCGCGTGCAGGAGGGTCGATTTGCCCGAGCCGGTCTTGCCGGCGATCAGGACGTGGTGGGCGGTTCCCTGACCCAGGCGCAGCTCCTGCCGTTTGGTCGCGCCGGCGCGGCCGAGCGGGACGGCCAGGCCGGAACGGCTGTCACGCTGCCACCACTGCTCAGCCGGCGGCGCGATGAACTCGAACGGCACCTCAACGCGATTCGCCGCGCGGGCCGCCTCGCCGACCTGCTGCATCAGCCGGTTGCACAGATCCGCTGGCGGCGAGCCGTCGAGCGCCAGCGGGTACTTCGCGAAGTCCGGCTCGCGCCAGCCGAAGCGATCCTTCGCCCAGGTCAGGATCGCGCTGCCGGCCTCGAGATCCTCCGACCGGAACCCCTGGGGCACCGGCTGCGCCTCGTCGAGGGCAATGAGCGTGTAGACGCCGCAGCGCGGGCCGCTGGTCGCGATGCTGACGAGACGACGGGCCGCCTCCAGGCTGAAGTTGACCGGGAAGTTGGCGACCACGAGCACGCGGAACGGCTCGGCCACCTCGCCGGCGTGGGCGTTGTACTCCTGGATGTTCTGGAACTGGTTGCGCAGGTACTTCTGGATCACGTTCTCCATGTGGCCGGTCAGGTCGGCGAGGCGCTGCTCGATGTGGGTCGTCTCGGTCCAGATGCGGCTGCCGACGAGCGCCTCGTCATGGTCCGCCAGATGCATGAAGGCGGCGAAGTTCTGCCCCAGCCCGACCGGATCGACGATCGTGAACCGCACCTTCCCTGGCGGGATCGTCGTCAGCAGCCGCAGCATGAGCGCCTGCAGTGCGGCCACGGCTGCCGACCGTCCCTCGTCGCGCGCCCGCAGCAGCAGCGAGCCGCGCTGCGGGAACGGCAGGCCGGCCGGCAGGGTGAACGGCGCGAGCCACGTCGCGCGCAACCGCTCGTCCTCCGGCAGGGCGGCGCTGACGCGCTCCAGGGAAACCTCGTAAGTGCCGAAGCGCAGCACGGGTGGGATGTCCTGCGGCGGGGTCCAGGCGTCCCAGGCTGGATCGTCCCACGCGGGGAAAAAGCGATTGCACGTGTCGTCGATCGCGCGCGCCATCGTCGCGGTCCGGTCCAGCCCGGCGCGCCAGCGCCCGATCAGGGCGGTCCACCCCGCCTCGCGGCGCCTGCGGTTGTCCTCCAGCGAGCGGTAATAGTTGTCGTCGATCTGCTGCCCCTCGGCCCGGTAGTGCTCCTCGATCTCGGCGAGTCCGGCCCGACCGACCTCTTCGAGCCGGCGGGCCTCGGCGTCGTGACGCTTGCGGACCACGGCCCAGCGCTCGCGCAGCTCCTGCTCCGTCCGCTGCCAGTCGGTATCGCGGATCTGCTTCAAGATGGTGCGCTGGGTTTGGTAGCGCGCCTGGGCGTCTTCCAGGTCGCGCGCCTGTTTCGCGCGGGCCGCCTCGCGCTCGGCGGCCCCCTGTGCCCGGACCTCCTCCAGGTGTTGCACGCACCAGGCCTCGGCGTCGGCCGCCAGGCGGCGCACCGTCGCGCGGGCAGCGAAGACCTTCGGGCGGGTCAGGGCGACGAGGCGGGCGCTCCCGAGGACGACGAGGAGCACGGCGGCGACCAGGCCGACGGCCGGCCAGTAGTGGGCGTCCGTCACGAACGGCAGCGGGGCCGTCGCGACCAGGCAAGCGACCGCCGCCAGCCAGACGACACGCCTGCGCCGCGCGAACGTCGGCAGAACCGCGTCGGCGAGCCGGTCCAGCTCAGCTGCGGCGGCGGCGATGCCTTCGGCTGGATCGACGGGGGCCGCGGAGGGAGGGGGCGGGCCGTCTGCCTCGTCGTCGCCCCGCGGCCGCCATTCGGCCGCCGCCTTGTCCGCACGGTCCTGCAGGTCGCGGAGGATCTCCCGTTGCTTGCCGACGTGTTCCTGTGTCTCCCGGAGCTGTGTGGCGGTCCGGTTGACGGCGGCCTCGCAAACCGCCCCGATGGTCCAACTCGCCTCCTCGAACTCGGCCTTATTCTTTTCCTTCCCGGCGTTGTAGGCCTGGGTGACGGCGCCGAGCCGCGCCTTGATCTCGTTCTGGGTGGCGACGTGAGCCGCGTCGAACTCCGCCCGCATGCGCGTCTGGGCGTCGGCCAGGCGCTTCTCGGCCGTCTCGCGCTCGGTGGTGTGGCGCGTCGTCGTTTCCTGGCGCACCTGCTGGAATTCGCGCTCGACGGTCTGCTGGCGGGAGGTGAATTCGGCCTCGATCTGGCGCTCCGCCGCGGCGGTCTCCTCGGCGAGGGTCGCCAGTTCCTGCAGGATGGTACGCTGCTGCTCGATCAGAGAGGAGTCAGTCATGGAGTGACAGCCCGCCGTTCAACTGCACGAAGCGGCGCCGGCGGGTTCCTTGAGTCCTGGGCGTATTTCGGCATCGCCGTGGCAGTTTTTTGGCCGCTTGCGGTCTGGCGAGCGACCACTCGCCAGGCCGCAAGCGGCAATCAGCCGCAGTCCTCGCGCAGCCGCTGCAGGACCGGGCGCGTGCGTTCGATGGCCGACAGCGCGGCCTTCACCTGGTCCACCAGGGGAGCGTAGAACCGGCCCTCGAAATCCTGACGCACCGCGTCGCTCCAGGCGGGTATCACCTCTTCCCAGGCCAGGCGCAGCGACTTCAGCGCGGCGTTCAGCTCGGTCCAGCCTCCGTCCAGCTCCATCGTGTCCTCCGTCAGGATTTCGGCGGCGCGTCGGCCGGAGCGACGGCGACGTACCCCTCCAGCGCCCTGAGCTTCTGCTCCAGGAACGCGACCGCCTGGCGCAGGTCCGCGTCGAGCAGGGACGCCAGCTGGCTGGTCGGTCCGCGGCACTCTTCCAGCTCGCGCGGCAGGGTGCGCGACCAGCGGCGGCAAGCGTCGAGCTTCTGCCGGGCGTGGTGCAGGGCGGCCTCGGCACGCTTGACCGCCATCTCCTGCTCGGAGCAGTCGCGGACCCGGTCGCCGCCGGCGCTGTAGCGCCGCAGGGTGAGATCCCCCTTTGCCCGGACGAGCAACTCCTCGCGGCGCGTCACCGCGCGGCGCCAGTCGTCGGTTTGCTGGTCCAGCCAGTCGGCGACGCGGTGCAGGTCCACCTCGACGCCCGCGAGGGCGTTCTGCGCGGCGGCGGTGAAGCGACAGAGGGCCGCCTTGAGCGCTTCGAGCTGTTCCAGGGACGTGACGCGCGCGGACCGGGCCATGAGCCTACCTCTGCTGGAGATACTCCTCGATGCGGTCGGCCTTGCGGAGGAGGAAGGGGACGTAGTGCTCGGCCGCCTCCATGAAGCGCTGGAGCATTAGCAGGGTCTGCTCGAATTCCTTGGAGAACTTCTCGTGCTCCTGATCGCGCCAGGTGGCGCCGAGGCCGACCATCTGGCCGTGCAGGACCAGCAGCTGCTGGTGCAGGTCGTTGCTGAACTGCTTGACGTTCTGCGCGAACCGGCGCAGCTCGACCGGATCAACAATCGCTTGCGGCATGGTCGTCCCCTTTGCCCGTCCGCCCCGGCAGCCCGTCACGCCTTCTGCGGGCTGCCGCGCCACTCCTCCAGGAGGTGGCCGATGTCGCGGTAGTTGAAGTCCAGAAACGCCAGCTCGTTCCCGCGCTCGACGGCCGCCGTCAGGTCGCCGTGGTCGGCCGCCCCGCGGGCCAGCTCAAACAGGAACTCGCGGCGCAGCGTCACCTCCTCCCGCGGCAACTCCCGGAGGCCGTCCTCCAGCGCCCGCCGCGCCAGATCCCAGTTGCCGAGTTCCTTGAAGGCGTACCCGATGTGCAGCAGCGCCCGGACGCGCTGGGCCGGTCCGGTTCGGGCCGCCTGCAGGTGCGGGATGGCGTCCTTGTACTGGTGCGCGCGGTACAGGCGCACTCCCAGCTCCAGCGCGCACCCCTTGTCAGCCGGATTGCGGGCCAGCTTCTGGCGATACCACTCCAGCTCGCGGGTATTGATCTCCTCGAGCAGGCGGTCGCGCTTCGCCGTCAGCTCCGCATCGGCGGTCCCCTCGGCGAGTTGCCGCGACACCTGGGCCAGCTCCCGCCGGAGGCGCTCGATGGCGAGGTCGGCCAGTTCCATGAGCAGGTTGAAATCGTCCCCGGTCGGGCCGAGCCCCTGCTCCAGCACGTCGCGCGCCCGGTCGAGCTGGTCCGCCCGGCGATAGCAGGCGGCCAGGTCGAGGTACGGGTGCGGGTTGGTCGGGTTCGCGGTGAGCCGCGCCTGCAGCTTCGCCGTCTCCTGCTCCAGCCGGGCCGCGGCCGCGGAGATCGGCGCGGGCTGAGGGCGGGCCGGAGCGGCCCCCTCGGCCGGCTCGGGCGCGGCCGCGGCCGTCTCCTGCGTCCCCAGCGCCTGAGCCTCCGCCGTGTCCACCTTTGACGACTCCATCTTCGCGATGAGGATCTTCGCCGACAGACCCTTGATCTTCTCGCCCGCCTCGGTATCCGACGGGGCCAGCTTGCGGATCGTCTCCCACACCGCGATGGCCGGCTTGAACCGGGCGGTCCCCTCGTAGTGCTGGGCGAGGGTGCGCAGGATCTTCAGATTCCGGGGCGCCTGGCGGTGCGCCTCCTCCAGCGCCCAGACCGCGTGCAGCGGGGCGTCGAGGTTGACGAACGCCTCCACGAGAGCGAGGTGGACGCTGACGTCGCGCGGGTTGCGGCTGAGGATGCGCTCGGCGAAGTCGAGCACGCGGAGGTAGTCGCGGCGCCAGCGGGCGATCCGCAGCTTCAGGCGCGGGACGGCGGTGGTGAAGAAGACGAGCGGCGAGGCCGGGCTGTTGGCGCCGGCCCGCTTGCTTTCCGCGGCCCGGAGCGCCTGCCGGTAGCGGAGGTTGAGCGGGTCGAGCTGGCAGCAGTCGCGCAGCAGGCGGAGGCCGTAGTCGTAATCGCCGCGGGCGAGGCTTTTCTCGGCGTGCTTGAAGGCGTCCACCGCGACCCGGTTGACCGGGGCGCCAGGAGTTGGCGGCGGAGGGGTGTGTTTCTCGGCCATGCCCCAATCCTTTCCCCGGGTGCGGCGCTGCCACACAGGGCGTCGAAGGACGCGAAATGTCATCTGGCCGCCAGTTATTGAAGGTATCGCACTCCCTCCCTCCGTTCAAGTCGCAAACGCGGGACGGCAGGGTCCGCTGCGAGCCTTGCCAGCGCCGAAAGCGGCAGCGAAAAGGTCGATGGGGTGTGACCGAGGTGAGACGCGGGCGGTGGCGCAGGGCGGTCAGTTGCTGTTCGGTTGCCATGACGCGCTGAGCGCGCTCGCGACACCCGACAAGGGTGGACGTCTACCCAGCCATTTCAGTAAACCGGCCGGAGAACCATGTTCAGGTGCGACCGGGCAGGGGGCCTGGGGAGAGGTTTTCGCACAGACGCTCAAAACCTGAACGAAACGATGGTGGTGCTGTCGCCAGCGGGCTACAATGCGCGACAGCAGCAGCAGTCATGATGCCAGCAACGCCAACGCCCGCAGTCGGCGGACGGAAAGGGGAGGCCCTGCTGCCTGGCATGACGTGGCTCGACGGCGGTCCAGCGCGGGTCAGCGGACCCGCAACCCGCAAGTTTGATTGGAGGATTGAAGATGGCTCGGTACGTTGCCCTGTGGCTTCCCCGGCGGCTTCCTCTTTCGCTTGCTGTTTGGTTGCTGCTGTCGCTTGCCCTGTGGCCTGCTGACTTGACGAGCCCTGGGTGGTGCCAGGAGGCGCCCGTACTGCCGCGCGGCCATGTTTTCTTCGAGACCGACTTCGAGGCTGCGGACGCGCTGCGCGGCTGGAAGAGACCGGGGAAACTGGACTCCGGCTGCCAGAGCGCCCGCGCGCTTTACTTCGAGCGCGGCGCGGTCACGGCGGGCGACACCACGCTGGCGGAGATAGCGCTGCCCGTGGAGAAGATGCGCGGCTATGAGGTCTACCTGGCGGCCATGATCAAGGCCGAAAACGTGCGCGAGACGCCGGCGCGGTATCGCGGGATCCGGTTCATGACCCTGGCCGTCCAGGGCGCCGATAAATCCTACGTGGAGGCCGTCGTGGGCCTTGGGACGTTTGATTGGAAGCCGGTCGCATTCCGTGTGCGGGTGCCACGCGATGCGACGGCCTTCTCCCTCCTTGTCGGCCTGCAAGGCGTCCGCGGCAAGGCCTGGTTCGACAACATCAAGATCATGGTGCGCAAGCCGCCATACGTTTCCGCGCCGCGCGTGGTGGCGAAGGCGGCCTACAAAGGCCATGACCTGCCCCGGTTGCGCGGGATGCAGATTTCGCCCGGTATCACCGAGAACGACCTGCGCGTCCTGGGACAGGAGTGGAACGCTAATGTGGCCAGGGTCATGCTGGTCCAACGCGGGGCGCAAGCGAAAGGCAACCCCCTTGACCTGGCCGCCTACGATCGCTGGTTGGAGGGCGAACTGGAGCGCCTGGATGCGACGCTGCGGTTGTGCGAGAAATACGGGTTGATGGTGGTAGTGGACCTGCATTCGCCGCCTGGCGGCGCGCGCACACCCAGCGGTTATGTGGGCACCAGCGGCGCGCTGTTCACCAACGCCGCGTGTCAGGCGAAATTTGTTGAGGTCTGGAAGCGGATCGCACGCCGCTGCAAGGGCGCCCGCGCGGTGTGGGGCTACGACCTGGCGAACGAACCACTGCCGCCTCGAAATATCGAGCCGGGGCTCCTGTTTGAAGGAGAGATACTCACGCCAAAGACGCCCCTGCGCGCAGAGGGCGCAGAACTCGACGATTGGGAGGAACTGGCGGCGCGGGCGGCCAGGGCGATTCGAGCCATTGATCCCGACCGGGCCATCATCTTTGAACCACCCCTGG
>JADLBT010000038.1 GCA_020847555.1 Gemmataceae bacterium | reverse complement strand
TGATGACGGCGAGATCGTCCACGATGCGGCCGGTCCACGGCAGCAGCTCGCTCACCCAGGTGCCGGCCTTGCCGCGGCGGTGGAACCGATACCTCGACGGGGCCATGGGGAACCGGCCCTGGCCGCTGGTCCTGGTGGTGAGGCGCTGCCCCATGCGCACCGATCCCGGCAGGTCGCGGTCGAACCAGTCGGCCATCGTTGGCTGGTAGTCCCACATGTCCAGCTGCGACGGAGCACCGGACATGAACAGATAGATGGCGCGCTTCGCCTTCGGCGCGAAGTGCGGCAGCTCGGGCAGGCCGCCGGTGGTCGCGGAGGAGCGGAACGGGTTGTCGGCCCTCGCGGGCTTCGCCGGCAGCAACGAGGCGAGGGCGGCGGTGCCAAGGCCGAGCGCGCCGCGCCGGAAGAAGTGGCGCCGGGTCATCGCCGCCAGATGTTCGCGGACTGGGTCCATGAGAATACCTCCATCAATCTACCCCCGCTTGCGGCCTGGCGATCAAGTCGCCAGGCCACAAGCGGGGGCCAGCGCTCAGCCGCGGTTGATGACCTCGTCGAGGTTCAGGAGCAGGTTGCCGATCATGGTCCACGCCGCCAGCTCGCGCGGATCGAGGGCCGGGTCGGGGCGCGTCTCGCCGACGCCGATCAGCTGCCGGGCCGCCTTCTCGTCGCGCGTGAACTCGGCCAGGTGGTCGCGGTATGCCCCCGCCAGCTCGGCCAGCTCGCGCGCGTCGGGCGGACGCGCCGTCGCCAACTGGAACACGTGCGCCAGCTTCGCTTCGAGAGTGCCGGCGTGGTGCAGGGCGCGCGCGCCCAGGGCCCGCCCGCATTCAAAGTAGAGCTTCTCGTTGAGCAGCAGCAGGGCCTGCATCGGCGTGTTGGTGCGCTCACGGCGCACCGTGCAACTTTCGCGCGACGGGGCGTCGAAGGTGCCCATCTGTGGCGGCGGGGCGGTCCGCTTCCAGAAGATGTACAGGCTGCGCCGGTGTACCTTCTCGTGGCCGCTGTCGGCGACGAACTTGCCGGTGTTGCTGCCGACATACGCGACCGCCTCCCACAGCCCGCCCGGCTGCGGCGGCTTGACGCCCGGACCGCCGAGCTTCTCGGCCAGCAGTCCGCTCACCGCCAGCGCCTGGTCGCGCAGCGTCTCGGCGTCGAGCCGGAAGCGCGGCCCGCGCGCCAGCAGCCGGTTCGCCGGGTCGCGGGCCAGCCGGTCCTTCGTCACCCGGGCCGACTGGCGGTAGGTGGCGGAGGTGACGAGGCGCCGCATCGTCTTCTTGACGTCCCACCTGTCCTCGACGAACCGGACCGCCAGCCAATCGAGTAGTTCGGGGTGGCTGGGCGGTTCGCCCTGCGACCCGAAATCCTCCGCCGTTTTCACCAGGCCGGTGCCGAAGCACTGCTGCCAGAGCCGGTTGACCGCCACGCGCGCCGTCAGCGGGTGATTCGGGTCGGTGAGCCACTTCGCCAGGCCGAGGCGATTCCGCGGCAGGTGAGCGGACAGCGGCCCCAGGAACGCGGGCGTGTCGCGGCCCACGGACTCGCCGCGCTGGTCGTACTCGCCGCGCTTCAGGACGTAGGCGGTCCGCGGGTTCGCCATTTCCCTGAACACCAGGCTCGTCGGCACCTGCTTCTCCACCTGCTCCCGCTCCTTCGCGAGAGCGGCCAGCTCGCGGTTGAAGGCTGCCGCGTCCGGGCTCGCCTTCGCCCAGGCGTTGGCGACGAAGTAATCGCGCAGTTGCTTTTGCTGGGCGTCGGTGCGCCTGTCCCGGGCGAGCTTGACGATGTCCTGGATCGGCTTCGGCAGGCCGGCCCCGCCGGTGGCGCGCTGGAGCCGGAGCCAGGAGGTCAGGGTGTCGAAGGTCAGCTTGCCCTGCGGGGCGCGTGTGACAAGGCCGGCGTGGGTCCACCAGGCAGTGCCGCCGTGCTGGGTGAAGGCGAGACCGTTGATCTCCGCGCCCGGCTTCAGGCCGACCCGAGCCGCCTCGATCTCCAGCTTGACCCAGGCGCCCGTCTGCGGCAGCGGCCCGAGGCGCAGCCGCTCCGGGCTGTTGTCGCGGCCGAACGCGATCAGGTTCTCGCCGAGGTACGCGCGGTGCTTCCACCCACCGCTGTGCCACTGCACCATGATCGCCTTCGGCGGATCCTTCGGGTCGAGGTAGACGTGGGCGAAGAGCCGGTCGCCGTCGCCGACCCGGAGCGCGGGCTGCGCCTCGGTGAAGACAAGCTGCTGCACGCCTTCCGCCTGGAGCCGCGCCGTCTTCCGTCCGCTCGCCGGGCGCCGCGCGGCGTCATCGACGAACTTCCACGGGGCGTTGATCCCACCGCCCGCGACCGGCTTCGCGCCCGCCGGCAGCGCGCCCTCGACCCACACGTATTCCTTCCGCGGCAGCTCCTCCGGCAGATCAGCGTCGGCCGAGTCGTCGTACTTCACCCGCGCGGTGGCGTCGGCGAGTTGCTTGCGGAGCAGGGCCGCTCGTTCCTCCAGTTTCGCGAGGGCCGCGGCCTGTTCCGACGTCGGGATGCGGACGACCGGCGGATGCTGGGCCTTGTTCCCGTCGAGCGCGCCGCCGTCGATGCTGTTGAAGAACGCGAACAGCCGGTAGTAGTCCTTCATCGTCAGCGGGTCGAAGCGGTGGTCGTGGCAGCGGGCGCAGCCGACCGTCAGCCCCATGAGCACGACGCCGTTGGTATCCACGCGATCGACCGTGTTGCGGACGTAGACCTCGTCCTCGATGGATCCGCCCTCACTGGTGGTGACGTGGCAACGGAGGAACCCGGTCGCGACCTGCTGATCGAGCGTCGGATTCGGCAGCAGGTCGCCGGCCAGCTGCTCGGTCACGAACCGATCGTACGGCATGTTCGCGTTGAACGCCCGGATGACCCAGTCGCGGTACGGCCACATTTCGCGGTAGTTATCGAGGTGAAGTCCGTGCGTGTCGCCGTAACGCGCGGCGTCAAGCCAGAAGCGCGCCATGTGCTCGCCGTACCGGCTCGACTTCAGCAGCCGATCGACCACGCGCTCGTAGGCGTCGGGCGCCGTGTCCCCGAGGAACGCATCAACCTCCGCGGGCGTTGGCGGCAGGCCGGTCAGGTCGAGGGCGACGCGGCGGAGGAGCGTGCGGCGGTCGGCCTCGGGAGACGGGGCCAGATCCTCGGACTGCAGCCGAGCAAGGATGAAGTGGTCGATGGGGTTGCGCGGCCAGTCGGCGCGCTGGACCTTCGGTGGGGCGACCTTCTTCGGCGGCACGAACGCCCAGTGGACGGACCACGGGGCTCCCTGCGCGACCCAGCGCTTCAGGATGTCGATTTGGCGGACGGTAAGCTTCTTGTTGCTCCGCGGCGGCGGCATCACCTCGGTGGGCTCGTGGGAGGTGATGCGGGCGATCAACTCGCTCTCGGCGGGCTTACTGGGGACGACGGCAAAGCCACCGCTGCGGAGCTTGCCGAAGGCGCCTTCCTTCGTGTCGAGGCGGAGCCGCGCCTTGCGGCTCTTGTCGTCGGGGCCGTGGCAAGCGAAGCACTGCTCCGACAGGATCGGCCGAACGTGCAGGTTGAAATCGACGACCGACGGCACAGGGGCGTCGGCCTGGGCAGCCGGGGGGGCGCCAACCTGGTTGAGAACAAGGAGCGCCAGGGGCAGTGCCCCGAGCAGGAGCCAACGGGCGCGACGTCCGCAAGCGGGTGTCAGCATGGCGAAACCTTCGACGGCGTGAGTGACGAGCGGCGGGCAGCGATGGGCGGAACCCGTTCCATTCCTTTCAGATTATCTACTTCGCGGTGAGATGGAAGCAAATTATGAAGAGAACTCGCCACCGGGCACGCCCCGTGGGCTTTCATGTGGAGGTAAGGGAGTTGCTGTGGAAAGCCCACGGGCGGCGCCCCATGGGCTTTAAAGAAGTTGCTCCTGCCTCTGCACTACCGCGAGGTCGTCAGGGCGGGCGCGATGCGCTGCTTCACGGCCCGCAGACCCCGGAGCGCGCGCCGCGGCAGGTAGCTGAGCGCCAGGCAGAGCAGGGCTCTGGCCCCGTGTGCCTCCGGGCCGAGGGCGCGGCGGAAGTGCTGCCGCGCCTGCGTCAGATCCAGGTCGCCCCAGGCGCACTCGCCGACCCGAAAATGGGCGTCGCGCAGCCCGCGCCGCAGCTCGCGCCGATGCGTGGCGGACGCCTCCGGCAGCCGGCGCAGCAGTTCCTCATACAGCACGATGCGCCGCGCGAATCGGTTGTAATGGTTCTTGCTGGTGTTATTCGGGTGGAGCCGGCGCCGGGTCAGCGGTTCGTCGAGTCGTCCGAACTTGCCGCCCCGCACACACACTTCCAGGAACAGGCCCACGTCGTCCACCCCGGACGCTGGCTCGAAGAACGACAGCCCGTAAGCACGCAGGAATGCGGCCCGAATTAGCGTCGTGCTCATCAGCGGGATGCAGCGGTCGATGAGCGGGCCGAACAGGTCGCCGGACGTGCGCAGCCCGGGGAACAGATCGAAGAAGGACGGGTGGACCGTGCCGCCGTCGTCGAACTCCTCGGCGTCGGTATAGATGACGGCGACGTCCTGGCGCCCGACCGCGTACCGGACCTGCTTCTCCAGCTTGTCCGGGCGCCACAGGTCGTCCTGGTCGAGGAAAGCGAGCAACTCGCCCGAGGCGTGCGCCACCGCCCGGTTGCGGGCCGCGCCGATGCCGCCCCGCTGCTGTGCGAGCAGGGTGATGTGGGGCGCGAACGGGTGCAGTACCGCCCGCGTGTCGTCGGTACTGCCGTCGTCCACCACGATGATTTCGTGAACCGGGTACGTCTGGCCGCGCACGCTCTCCAGGCACGCGCGCAGCCAGGGGGCGCCATTGTACGCGGGGATCAGGACGGAGACGGCAGGGGGCATGGCTTCTCCTCAGCGGGGGGGCTTGTACCTGGCTCGGTCATCGCACTGGCGGGGGAGCGCGGGACGCGACGCGCCCGCAACGTCAGGCGGCCCAGGCCAGCCACGGCATCACCAACGACCGCCCGGGCCGCTTGCTTCTCTGCGGGAGAGACGAGGCCGGTCGCCCAGAGCAGGGCGGGCCACGCGACCCACAGGGCCGCCTTGACCGGGATGGCCCAGGCGGACGCCGGCAGGAGGAGGGACACGCCCCAGCACACGGCAGCGGTGAGGAGCAGAGCGCCCAGGCGGACGAACTCGTATCGAACGGGAAAGACGTGCTGCGCGACCGCCCAGGTGAGGACCGCCTGACAGACGAAGCCGCCAACCGTCGCCAGGGACGCTCCGAGGCAGCCGTGAGCGGGGATGAGCAGGGTGTACAGGGCGAGCATGACCGCGGTCGAGGCGAGTGTGACCGCGAGTTTCAACCCGCCGCGGCGGCGCAGGTAGAACGGTGCGTCGGCGAGGACGGCCGCTCCGCTGAACCAGTAGGCGAACACGGTCGGAGCGACGACCGGGACGGCGGCCGCGTACCCGGTGCCGGCGAGGAACCACACCGCCTCGTCCGCGAACAGGCACAGGCCGAGCCCCAGGAAGGTGTACGCGGCCAGCAACTGCGTCGCCGTCCGGCCGAAGACGGCGGGCGCGTCCGGAGCAGCGGCGGCGTCGTGGAGGCGGACGCTCCACACCCGGTACAGGGGCGTGAGCGAGAACAGCCCGGCGAGGATTGCCAGCCGATACCCCAGCCCGTACACGCCGACGGCCGCCGGCCCGCCGTGGCCCAGCAGGAAGAAGCGGTCGCCGCTGTTGAGGACGAAGGCACACAGCCCGACCGGGACGAACGGGAGCACGAACCGGAGCATGTCGTACACGAGCGCCGCCCGGGGAAGGCGAAACCCGCGGCGCAACTCGCGGACCACGAGGCAGCCGGCCACCACCCCGGCCCGCAGCAGCGAGGCCACCACGATCCCCCAGATGCCCCAGCCCAGCCCGACCACGAAGTACACGCCGAGGGCAACCTTCAGCAGCAGTTGCACTCCCGCCACCGCGACGTACCGGCCGGACTCGACGCGAGCCTGCAGCACCGCCATCGCGACGACGGCCGCGCTGTCGAGCAGGTTAGCGACGACGGCCACCTGCAGCAGGGCCGCCCGGTCCAGGCCGAGCAGGTCGCCCAGCGGGCCGGCGAGCGGCAGAACGACGGCGCACCCGAACCCGACCCCGGCGAGGGCCAGCAGCCAGGCGGCCCACACGACCTCGCGGCGCTCGGCGTCGTCGCGCGCCTGTTTGTAGAAGACCAGGGTGGCGAGGGGGATACCGCGCGTCAGCAGACCGATGGCCAGGACATCGCTGAAGCGCTCCAGCACCTCCAGCGCGCCGAACGCGCTGCCGTCGAGGCGGCGCGTGTACAGCGGCAGCAGCACGAATCCGCCGGCCAGGAGGAGGAACTCGCCCAGGGCGTAGACGGCGGCGTGTCCCAGGAAACTGTGTTTCGCCATCACTGCAAACGCGAACGCCGGAAAGCGACAACCCCGATCCACGGGCGGACCCTGGAGCGAGGCCCGAGTGTCGTCAATGCGGGCGAAAGAATCCAGACGAGTTTGCCGAACCAGCGCCCCCGCGCGACTGCGAGGGCAGGGATCAGAGAGTCGCCGTTCAAGGTCCACGGGTGGCGCCCCGTGGGCTTTCCAAATAACTGTCTCTATCCGCCAATCCGCGTGCCTTCCTCCTCCGCGAAGGCGGCTATATTACTGAGGGGACAGGCAGCATGGTGTGTACCACAGGAGCATCATCATGGAGTTTCTTCACGAGGGCTCACCCGACGCCGTGATCGACGAGACGCGCGGGCGGGAGCTGGTCGATTCCTTGCTGGCGCAGCTGAGACAGCGCGGCCCCCTGCGCCGCGTGCTGATCCTGCCCCCCGACGTTACCCGCCTGCACTCCTGGGCCGGGTTCCTGACCTGCGTCCTCCACGAACGGCTCCGCGGTGTGGCCGACGTCGCGATCCTGCCGGCGACCGGCACTCACGTCGCGATGACCGGCGACGAACTCGACCACATGTTCCCCGGCATCCCGCACGCCTTGTTCCACGCCCACGACTGGCGCGACGGCGTCGTGCCGCTCGGCGAGGTGCCAGCCGCCTTCGTCCAGGACGTGTCGGCAGGCAGGCTCGACTTCTCCGTCCGCGTCGAGGTCGATCGGCTGCTCGTCGAGGGCGGGTGGGACGCGATCCTGTCCGTCGGCCAGCTGGTGCCGCACGAGGTCATCGGCATCGCCAACCACAACAAGAACGTGTTCATCGGCGTCGGCGGGAGCGACCTGATCAACAAGTCGCACTGGCTCGGGGCGGTCCACGGGATCGAGCGCGTCATGGGCCGCGCCTCGACGCCGGTGCGGCGGCTGCTCGACTACGCCTCCGAGCGCCTGGCGAAGCACCTGCCCCTTGTCTACCTCCTGACGGTGCGCGCCCGCGGCGACGACGGCCGGCTGGTGACGCGCGGGCTGTTCGCCGGGGACGACGTGGCGTGCTTCCGGCGCGGGGCCGAACTGTGCCGACGGGTGAACCTGGATCTGCTGGACCGGGCGCCGCGCAAGGTCGTCGTCTACCTCGACCCGCTGGAGTACAAATCGACCTGGCTCGGCAACAAGGCAGTCTACCGAACGCGGATGGCGATCGCGGACGGCGGCGAGCTGGTAGTGCTGGCGCCGGGCGTGCGCACGTTCGGCGAGGATCCGACCATCGACCGGCTGGTGCGCCGCTACGGCTACCGCGGCACGCCGACGACGCTGGAGGCGGTCCGCACGCAGCCGGAGCTGAGCGCGAACCTGTCGGCGGCCGCCCACCTGATCCACGGCTCGTCCGAGGGCCGCTTCACCGTCACCTACTGCCCCGGCCACCTGACGCGCGCCGAGGTTGAGGGCGTCGGCTTCGGCTACGCGAACCTGGACACGATGAGCGCCCGCTACGACCTCGCGCGGCTGCGCGACGGCTGGAACACGCTCCCGGACGGCGAGGAGGTGTTCTACATCTCCAACCCCGCGCTGGGGCTGTGGGGCACGGCGGAGCGCTTCGAGGAGCGGCCCACGACGTGCTGACACCGAAACAGCTCTCTCACCTGCGGTCCCTGGCCCACCCCCTTGACCCGTTCGTCCGGATCGGCAAGTACGGCCTGACCGAGTCCGCCGAGCGCGTCATCCGGGACGCGCTGGCGACGCGCGAGCTGGTCAAGGTCAAGGTGCTGGAGGCATCGCCGCAGACCGCCGCCGAGATCGCCGCCGCGCTCGCCGAGCGCGTGGAAGGCGCTCACCTCGTTCAGGTCGTCGGCCGCTCCCTCGTCCTCTACCGGCCCAGCTCGGCCGCGCCGACAATCGTGCTCCCGTCGTGAGCCCGGAGCGCCCCCTCAGCCTACCAGTTCGGAGCGCCAGCGCCGGGCGCCTGCAAGCATCTGTCGCCGCCGCTTCGGGGCTCTACCTCCCCTCCCGTCCCCAGACCGCCCAGGCGCAATCCGCTTCTCCGCTTCCTTCCACCCCAGCGCTTCTCCTGCTTCTTTTCCTTCCGTCGTCTCAAGAGGCATCCTCGGTGCGGTCGATACAGCTACTACCAGCCCGTCTTGCCGGGCTTCGGAAGTCCTGTGCGGGGTCTTCGGTGGTGCGACCTGCCCTGATGAATGGGGAAGTCGGGCCGCGGAGTGCTGCTTTCCTGTACGCGAGCGGAATGGAGTCCACCATGCTGAGGGGATGTCTCGGTCTGCTGGTACTTCTCGGTGTGGGAGAAGGCCTGGCGTTCGCCCAGTCCGCGCCGCCTGCATTACTTCCTGACGCGACCGCGCTGGGGGACACGCCCGGAGCACCCGCCGCACCGGACGGGTCCGGCGCGACCGACCAGCGCACCGAGGGCGACGGGACCGCCAAGGCGGACACGACCGAGAAGGCCGACAGGACCGACGGAGCCGGGAAACAGCCGGCCGCGGCCGACGGTCAGAAGACCGGCCAGCAACAGGACTGCCAGACGAACCAGCAGCCGCCTCCGCAGCTCAGCCCCGAGGAGCAGGCGCGCCTGGAGTTGGGGCGGACTCACCGCGGCCCGTGCGAGCGGATCTTTGTACGCGGCGGCTACCTGATGTGGTGGATGCAGGACGCCCCCGCGTCGGGGGCGCTGGTCACAACCGGGCCGGTGGGTGCCGGCGGCGTCCTCGGTCAGCCCGGCACGCAGGCGCTGTACGGCGAATCTCCATTCAACTTCGGGATGCACCCGGGCATCTGGGTGGACGGCGGGATCTGGCTCGGCGAGTGTCGCCAGTGGGGCGTGGGGCTCGGCGGGTTCATCCTCGAGCGGCAGGGCCTCGGGGCCGCGTTTGTGTCCGACGCTGCGGGAGCCCCGCTGCTGGCCCGGCCGTTCCAGAACGCGATCACGAACCTCCCGTCCAGCCTGACGATCGCCGCCCCCGGGGTGGCCTCGGGGGCCATCGCCGTGACCACCGACACCCGCTTTGCCGGCGGGGAGGCAAACCTGCTGCGGAACCTGGCCCACACCTCCTACTTCGACGTGCGCGTGCTGGCCGGGTTCCGCTACCTCGACCTGACGGATAACCTGCAAGTTCTCACCAACTCCACGCTCCTGGCGGACGTGCCGCCGCAGCTGACCCCCAACGCCCCGACCCGGTTTCCAACAGGAACGAGCATCAGCATCGCCGATCGGTTCACGACTCGTAACCAGCTCTACCTCGGCCAGGTCGGCGGCCAGATCGAGTGGGGACGCGGGCCGTTCTACGTTAGCCTGCAGGGCAAGGTGGGGCTCGGCCCGAACCACCAGCGGTCGCGCATCCTCGGCAGCACCACCGTCGTGACGCCGGACCAGGCGGTCACGACCACCCCCGGCGGCCTGCTGGCCGTCCCCAGGACCACCGCCCTGCCCGGCGGCAACTTCGGCCGGCACACGACCAACTGGTTCGTCATCGTCCCGGAGGTCGGCATCGATATCGGCGTGGACGTGACGCGCAACCTGCGGCTCGCGGTGGGGTACAACTTCCTGTACGTCAACAGCGTGGTGCGGCCCGGTAGCCAGGTGAACAACGTCGTCAACCCGAACCTGGTGCCGAGCAGCCTGAGCTTCGGTTCGCCGTCCGGCCCCGGTCAGCCGACCGTACTCACCGGCCAGGACGACTTCTGGGTTCACGGGGTACGGTTCATGCTGGAGCTGCGCTTCTAACGACGCGCCCCTCTGGGCGGAGTCTTCGTAGGAGAGGGCTCCGCCCTCCTACCTTCGTAGGAGGGGGCTCCGGCCTCCGAGAGGAAGGCATCGCCGGACGGAGCCGGCTCCTGCGAAGATGTGGGGCAACCCATCCAGCGCAGCCGATTATGAGTTCATCGTCACGGCCTCCGCCGAGGTACGGTCAACCGTCCCCGCCTTCGAGTGTCAGCAACTCGTTATCGTACGCCTCCTCGAGTTGGCGCACCGTCTTCGCCAGCGCCTTGTCCCGGGCGACGGCGCGCGACACCTCCAGCTCCCACTTGGTGCTCTCTGCCCGGAGAGATTCCAGATCCAGCGGCAGCTGAAAGATCTTCGCGAGGCGGCGCGTGACGGCCTCGATGCTGAGCGGGTTACGGCCTTGTAGATAGCCGGGGATCTCGGCGACCAGCGACACCATCTCCAGACCGGCGGCCGGTGCCCGTGTCAGCAGGTAGCTGGAGAACGACCCAGGCCCCTCGTAGCCGGTGCGGCGCAGGCTGTACTGCTCCATCTCCGGCAGCAGTCGCTCCTCCGAGCAGGTCACGAATAACCGCGGCTCGCGTGTGTGCGGGACCGACCCGCCGAACGATCCGACGAACAGCAGGCGGCGCACCCCGATCCGGTGCGCCAGGGCGAGGACGCAGTCGCCAAACGCCCGCCAGTTGAGGTTCGGCTCCTTGCCGAGGAAGAGGACGAGGTTGGCCGGTTCGTGGCAGTAAAACGTGTTGGCCGGCATTTCCAGGCTCGCAACCAGGCCGTTCTCGATCCGGAGCTCGGGACGGAAGAGGGCGGTCAGCTCCATCGAGCCGGGGAAGCTGAAGAGGTAAAACGGCTCCGGATCGATCTCGGCGATGGGCTTCGCGTC
Source organism: Gemmataceae bacterium (assembly GCA_020847555.1). The sequence continues at coordinate 17,229 of JADLBT010000038.1, read as the reverse complement.
GAGCAGATCGACGAGCCGCTGGACGGTCCCGGTGGACACGTCGCCGCCATCCATCCAGCCGGTGAAGGCGAGCACCAGCGTGGCCTGGTCGAGGGCGGGGGACTGGTGGAACCGCAGAAAGTCGGTCTGGCCTTGAGACATGGCGGTATTCTATGGGCCGGTGGAGGCGGCGACCGCAACCCGCCCGCACCGTACTGAGTACTGCCGCTTGCCCACTGCTGACTGCCTGTGGCCGTCTGCCCCTCGCCGCCGCCGCAGTTCCGATTTAGATTAGGCGCACCGTCCGAACGCAACTCCGGGGAGGTGCCACATGAACCGCCGTGATTTCCTGCAAACTGGGGCCGCCGGGCTGGCGCTGTCCGCGGCCGCGGGCGTCCACGCCGCTGGCGAGCCGAAGCCGCCGCGCGTCGGCCTGATCGGCTGCGGCTGGTACGGCAAGTGCGACCTGTTCCGTCTCATCCAGGTCGCCCCGGTCGAGGTCGTCTCCCTGTGCGACGTCGATCGGAAGATGCTGGCCGAGGCCGCCGAAATGATCGCCGCCCGCCAGCGGTCCAAACGCCGGCCACGCATCTACAGCGACTACCGCGAGATGCTGCGCCAGAAGGATCACGACATCGTTCTCGTCGTCACCCCCGACCACTGGCACGCCCTGCCGACGATCGCCGCGCTCGAGGCCGGCGCCGACGTGTGGGTGCAGAAGCCGATCAGCGTGGACGTCGTCGAGGGGCAGGCGATGGTCGCGGCAGCGCGCCGGAACAAGCGCGTCGTCCAGGTCGGGACGCAGCGGCGCAGCACTCCCCACCTGATCGAAGCTCGCGACCGGATCATCCGGGAGGGGCTGCTCGGCCGCATCGCCCACGTCGAGATCTACTGCTACTACCACATGCGGGCGCGCGACAACCCGCCGGACGCGAAGCCGCCACAGGAACTGGACTACGAGATGTGGACCGGCCCGGCGCCGCTGCGGCCGTACAACGCCCTCGTCCACCCGCGCCGCTGGCGAGCATTCATGGAGTACGGCAACGGCATCGTCGGCGACATGTGTATCCACATGTTAGACATGACAAGGTGGATACTCGGCCTGGGGTGGCCGCGGCGCATCAGCTCGTCGGGCGGAATCCTGGTGGACCGCAAGAGCCGGGCCAACATCACCGACACGCAGACGGCGACGTTCGAGTTCCCGGATCTGAACGTCGTCTGGACGCACCGCACCTGGGGCCAGGCGCCCGACCCGGACTATCCGTGGGGCGCGACCATCTACGGCGACCGCGGCACGCTGAAACTGAGCGTGATGCGCTACGACTACACGCCCGCGGGCAAGGGGAAGGGCAAGCCGATCCACGGCGACGTGGTGTACGAGTTGGAGAAGTACCCCGAGGATCGGAACGAGCGCGACCTGGAGCGGCACGTCGCGCCGGCCATCCGCCGCCACATGCAGGACTTCCTGACGGCAATCCGGACGCGCGGCCGGCCGGTCGCCGACATCGAGGAGGGCCACATCTCGACGGCGAGCTGCATCCTGGCGAACCTGGCGCTGCGGCTAAACCGGACGCTGACGTGGGACGCGAAGGCCCAGCGCGTTGTGGGAGACGAGGAGGCCAACAAGCTGCTGCGGCGGCCGTACCGCAAGCCGTGGGTCCACCCGGAGGCGTAACGCCGCCACCAGCTGGAGGGCCAAAGCTGTCCAATGTTGTGCCCGAGGTTTCCGCTTGCGGCTTTGCGAGGAGCGCAGAGGGCGCGCCGCCAGGCCGCAAGCGGCGACCGCGGCAAATGTCTTCTTCGTGCCCGGGCCGACGCGGCCGGGATCCCGACCTCCAACGAGGTGGGTGACGTTATTTGACCAGGGACTTGTACTGGTCGGTGCCGCGGCTGAGCGCCTTCCGGTCGGGTTTGGGGTCGCCGTGATTGGCCCCTTGCGCGAGCGTGAAGTTCCATCGGTAGCGGATATGGTTTCGGTAGGAAATGCAGTTCATATCGCGGACGACAGATTGCTTCACATTGATGATTTCGTCATTGTAGTTGCGGCGATAGTTCTTGCCAAGGATCGACAGAGAATGATGCTGAGCGGGGTATGCATCATTCATCCAGCCGTCCACGATGATGGCGTTCGGTCCCATGTCCTTGATCTTGCCGAGGTAGGTATCGTAATCCACTCCGGGGGTGGGGTTGCAGTCGTACACGGCAAAGACGTGATCGCCGCCGCCGGAAGGGTTGCCGTCGTCGTCGTACTCGACGCGGCCAAACACTCCGCCATAGTCCGGATCGAGATAGCACATGGCGAGGTTGCGGCCTCCAGGGGTGTGGAGGTAGATCCACTCGGCCGCAAGCTGGGCCTTTTCATCGCAGTTGCCGATTCCCGACTGGGCCGCATTGGCCGCCGATTGCCTCATATCGGTGATGGCTTCTGCCATGCTGAACTGGTCCTTGTCCATGTTCTTGAGTTCATTAAGCGTGTAGCCGCCCACCTCCAGGATCTTGCGCACCCACCAGTGGTCCGCGGAGAGATCTTTCACGGCCAGTTTGTACTGTTTGACCTGGGAATACCTCCTCCCCTCCCAGAAATAATCCTCCCCCCACTCCTTGATATATTTGTCGAGTTTCTTCCCGACTTCGTCCTTGCTCATGCCGGAGCGCAGCAACTTCTCGATGGTCTCACGCCGTTCTTGCCTCCGGGGGCTGACGCCGATCTTGGTCGTGGTTTCGGTGTCGTCCGTATACATGTCGGCGTACTCCGAGCTGCGGGTCATGCCGAGCAGGAAGAGCGCCCGCTTCTTGTGCTTCTTCGACCGGGTGCGCTTGAAGTACGTCTGGTTCGCCGACCGCGGGGCCTTCCCCTTCGCATAGGCAACGGCGTCCAGACATAGCTCGAGGTTGTCTTTTAGTCGCGACATGGCTTCCAGCTCCAGATAAGGGATGAAAACGTGGTACAAGACGAAGAGCACGTCGCGCCCATTCGCCCGTCCGGGAGTCGGCACGGGGGGGCGAATCGTGAACGGACCGTGTGCGGGTGAGATACGGCTGGGCGGCCGGCGCCGGGCGGCGCCCGCGTTGACGGACGCCACCCGACCGGCCTCACTACTTCCAGGCGGTACACTTCCCGGTGATGAGGTCGAAAAAGCCGCGCGTGGTCTTGCCGGCCTTGTCGGTCTCGTCGTAAGGGGTGTAGTCGATGTTGATGGCCGTGTAGCTGAGCGACAGCGACTCGCCCGGCTTCTCGCCGCCGCCCGCCGTCGAGTACGACGTGAGGACGCACGCACGCAGCGACAGCTGCAGATACAGGTTCGGCGGTTTGTCCTGGGCGCCGGCCGGCTCGAGGAAAACGATCCACACGTTCGTCGGCTCGCCGGCAACGGATGCGTTGAACAGCAACGGGGAGGCCGCGTCGTACCCGCGCGAGATCTGGATGTCGGAGATGGTCGGCGGATTGCGGTGCCGCTTCTCCTGGCCGGACCCGACCTCGACGCCGCTAGCGCGCGACGCGCCGAACGAGACCGAGTCGATGGCGAGCCACCCGACGTGCGACGATTCCGTGACCTCGCCCTTGATATCGGGGCCAGCGCCCCACTTCATGTACATTGGCATGGAGGACTCCCTTGGTGTAAAGAAGGCGGATTAACTCTCGACCGTCACTCACTTCCACGCGGTGCATTTGGCCGTGATCAGATCGAAGAACCCGTGGACCGGCGTACCCTGGACATCCTTCTCGTCGAACGGGGTGTAGTCGAAGTTGATGGCGGTGAAGTTCAGTGACAGCGATTCGGACGCGCCGCCGCCGCCGCCGCCGAGCGAGTACGACGTGATGACACAGTTGCGCAGGGCCAGCTGGGCGACCGTGTTAGGCGCCTTGTTCTGCCCCTTGGGGGGCTCGACGAAGTCGATCCACACGTTGGTCGGCTTGCCGGCGACGGCCTGGTTAAAGACCAGCGGCGAGGCCTTGTCCATCGTCCGCGACACCTGCAGGTCGGACATGGTCGGCAGGTCGCGGTGCCGCTTCTCCTGGCCGGAGCCGACCTGCACGTTCAGCGACCGGGCGGTGCTGAACGACACCGAGTCGATGGCGATCCAGTCCTTGTGACTGGCCTCCGTCACTTCTCCCTTGATGTCGGGGGCCTTGCCCCACTTCATGTACAACGGCATGTGAGACTCCCTTGAGACGAGACAAACGGACCGTGGTTACGACGCAACCGGAGCGTGATTCATCCTGGCGGCGGGTCTGCCGGTGCTGTCCCCCTTTCTGCGAGGTCGCAGGAAAAGACCACATCGTCCACATCGCGGCGGCGCCGCCGCCCGCCCGCCCACGTGTTCCCCCCCAGCCGCGGCAGCTCCGGCGCCGCGGTGGTGACCTGGCACGGGGGGACGGCGTCCCGCCGCAAGATGAGATGCACGTCGAAGTCGAACTCCGGGCCAACGTATGCGCGGGCCAGCTGGCACAGGGCGCGGAGGCCGTCGCCGTCCGGCATGAAGCGGCGGAACTGGTCGTACGTCAGCGGCCCGACGCGCACTCGGAACTTCCCCTGCACGTCCCAGATCCGCTCGCCGACGATCGCGTTCACCCCCATCTGGCAGTTCCGCCCGTTCCGATGGGCCGGGGTCGGCAACGACGACTGATCGACGTCGTCCAGCACCAGCCACTGCCCCTGCGCCTGCTGGATCTGGATCGGCAGCTCGAAGTAGTCCTGCAAGATCCCTTCCAGCGCGGCCGCCGAGCGCGGGTAGTGGGCGAAGTGCCCGGCGTAGTACAGGAACGCCTCGTCGTCGATGGCGAGCCGGCCGCGCAGGCCGCCAGTCCCCACGCCGGCCAGGCAGTACACGCACCAGGCGGTCAGATCCTCCTCGCCGCCGGCGGCGTCCAACCGGGCGCGCTCGTAAGTGAACGGCAGCCGGTACTTCTCCCACGCCCGGTAGAACAGCGACACCGCGCGGTGGTGGAACAGATCCAGGAAGTCCCGCAGCGAGAAATCCTTGCCACGCACCCGCCGCAGCAGCAGGGCGGTGTAGTGCGGCGGCAGCACCCCCTGCGGCCCGATCATGCCGAGGAAGGCGACAACCATCGCCGCTGGCGGAACAGTCCCGTTGGTCCGCGCGCCGTCCGCGGCCGGCCAGTCGATCTTGCTGACCGGGGCGGGCGGGAAGCTCAGCGACGGCAGAGCCCGGAACCGGACCGCCTCTCGGTGCGGCGCCTCGTCCTCCCCGACCGGGGCCGCCGGCCGGCGCGGGTCGGCGCGCGCCGCCTCGCGGGCCAACCGCTCCAGCAGGCGGACCGCCTGGAAGAAGTCGAACCGATACGGCGCGCGGAGCAGGTCCGCGCTCAGGCCAGGATGCTCTCGCCCATTCGGGGGGGCCATCGGCGCAGCTCCTTCTTCCGTCCCTCGACCGTCGCGACCAGTTTGGTGAACGTGTTCAGGGAGCAGTACAGGGCGAGGAACCGCTCCAGCACCGACGCGAACAGGAACAGCCCGCTGCCAGCGAATCGCTTCTCGTCGAAGTGGATTGTCACCTCCAGCCCGCGGCACACCCCGCCGTGGGCTCGGCCGGCGACCCGCCGACTCTGCACGCTCCGCACGCCCTCGATCATCGAGCGCGTCTCCTCCGAGTCCGCGAAGTCGTAGATCTTCAGGATCTCGCGCAGCCCTTCCGCGCCGTCGTCCCCGTCCACCAGCGACAGGTGGTTGAGGGCCAGGTGGGAGACGAGCTTCCACAGCGCGCCGCGCTGCAGGGCCGGACGCAGCGTCGGCGTCGGCGCCGTCAGGCAGGTGAGGCGCGACACCAGTGCGCCGCCCTCGCGGAACTGCAGCATCGGCTGGCCCCCGCCGAACGGCAAACGATGCGGCAGATCCCGGTTCAGGCACGTCGTCTCGATGTCGAGCGTCCAGTCGGCCGGTGCCGCCGGGTGGAACTCCAGATCGACCAGCGACAGGAACACCTCGGTCCCGCCGTCGCCCTCCGCCCCACCGGCCGGGCGACGCGCCGCGTGCCAGAACCGCGCCCGTGCCCGATCCTCTCCGCCGTGCTTGACGGAGAAGAACGGCAGGAACGCGACCCCTTCGCCCTCCGGCGGGATGCCGGTCACCCGGTCGATCGAGTACACCTCGTGCGCCAGCGGGCGGCGCGCGTCCGGCACCACGCGGTACTCGGTTTCGGTGTGGGTGAACTGGAGCGGCTCGGCCCGCTGCGCGTACAGGTTCACGACCGGCGCGCACCCTGGCCGGAACGTGTCCTCCGAGACGTCGCGCTCCAGTTCGGGCATCGCCCGGTTCAGGTAGAAGAAGACTTCCAGGCGGTTGCCGATGCCGCTCAGCGTCCGGCGGTCCAGCCCCGTCAGATCGAAGAAGAGGAACTTCTCCGGGAACGCGAAGAACTCCGACAGCAGACGGTAGCCGACGAACGACCGGGCCGGATACGGCAGCATGCCCTCGTCGCGCCCGAAGCCGACCTGGCGGACGCACTCGGGGCCGAGCAGGACGGCGCCGGGGTCGTCCGGCCTGGTTGCGACGGCCACCTCGACGACGTGGTTGAACAGCAGCTGGTAGAGCGGGTAAACGTGCTGCGCCTGTCCCTTCAGGAAGAACCGCAGCGACCCCGGCGCCAGGGTCGCGAAGTCCGGCGCCCCGGGCCGGCCGGCGATCGTCAGACGCAGCAGCGCGGGCGGCGGCGGCAGCGGGGTCGCGGGCGCGGCGAACGGCGGCCGGCTCAGGACCGCGGCCTGCACGTCGATCGGCCACAGGGTCGTCGGGTAGCAGGTGCGGAACCGGCACGGCTCACCCTGGACCGGCTCGGTGTCGATCTCGGTGTCGCGAGTAATCGTGTATCCCTCGGTCAACTCCACCTGCCCCGGGTCCAGCTCGAACTGGACAATCGCCATCGACGGGATCGGGGCCGTGTAGTGCGGGTAGAGGATGCCGAGCAGGCCGTCGGTGATCTCCGGGAAGTCGTCGTCGAGCTTGAAGCGCAGGCGGGCGTTGAGGTATGCGACCGCCTGGATCATGCGCTCGACGTGCGGATCCTCGCTCCCCTCGGCCCCGAGGCGGAGGCGACCGGCGATCTTCGGGTACGCCTCGGCGAACTCTCCACCGAGCCGGCGCAGGAACGAGAGTTCGCGGTTGTAATACGGCAGCAGGACGTCCGTCATCAACTCACCCCCTTGATCTCGACGTTCCCGGTGATCGGCTCGACGGCTGAGTCGAACACGACCGCCTCCGGGGCAGGGTGGGCGTAGAGCAGCGCGTCGATCCGGAACCGGAGGGTGCGGTCGAGCGGCTCGTCGGCATCGACCAGCTGGACCGACACGGTCTTGAACCGCGGCTCACAGGTGCTGATGACCTTCTCCACGGCCCGGCGAAACTCGTCGCGCTCCTCGGCAGACGTCATGCTCAGTCCGGTGAAGTCGGGCAGGCCGTAGTTGACGAGCGACTCGTCCAGCTCGGTCAGGGCCGGCGGCGGGGGGACGCAGCGCCGGCGCGTGTTGAGCAGGTGCTCCAGATCGCGGCGGACGGACAGCTTCAGCTCGCGCAGCACCTGGTGGCGTGACTTGGCCGGCTCGCGGGTGAGTTCCGGATCCTCGTCCAGCAGGCGGTCGAGGACCGATGGAACCAGCAGCTGGTCGGCAGCGACCTTGGCCATGAAACCCTCCCGTACTTGCGGGTTGGCGGCGCGGATCGGCTCGGGGAGTGAGGGGCTCTCCCCAGCGTATGCACAACGGGCGGCCTTCCCGGTCAGTGGCGTGACCGGAAATCGGCGGACGACGGCTCCTGGGCGGAGGGGGGCTCCGCGAAGGTGATCTCGTTCAGCTCCATGATGGGCAGCGTCTCCTCGCCGACGAGGAAGATGCGCTGGCCGACGCCGCGGACCGGCTCGCCGCCGGCGCCGCGCCAGGCGGTGGCGCGGCCGAGGCGCAGCGCGTCGTCGGCCTCGGCGTGCGAGCCGCTGTAGAGGGCCGGCATGTAGACCTCGCCGTCGGGGCCGCCGCGCACAACCATGTGTGCCCGCCGCCACAGCAGGTCGCGCGGCCGCTCGGGGGCGCGGAATTCGATCAGCTCGACGCGCTCGACCGGGATCCAGTAGTACTTGCCGGTGCTGGTGAGCACCTCGAAGAACGGCGCGCTCAGGTCGTCGAGGTCGCGCAGGTCGGCGAACGGCGTGCCGTTGCAGGTGCCGGAAACCTTGACGCGCTGCTCCTCGGCCTGCCGCAGCAGGGCCACCGCCTCCTGCGGCTGGCCCTCGCGCAGCCGGATCGACGCCTCCAGGTGCAGGCGCAGCACCGGGGACGGAAGATCGAGGAACTCGGGCACGCGACCGTCGGCATGGAACTGCCGCCGCGCCTCCTCGGCACGGATCAGGTGGCGGAACAGACTGACGCCGAGCAGCGCGTCGGGAGCCTGGGCGCCGATGGTGTCGAGCTGCTTGTCGGCCCGCTCCAGGTCGCCGCTGAAGCAGAGCAGCTCGCAGAACAGACCGCGGCGCCCGGTGTCGGCCGGGTTCTGCTTCACCTCCGCGATGAGGGCCGTGAGGGCCTCTTTCAGCTGGCCTGCCTGGTAGTGTTGGCGCGCGTTCATCGTCGCTCGGCCCTCGGGGGATGAAGACTCGGAACCGGGATATACGGTGACTTCCGTCGCATCGACTTGAGGATCCCTTTCGGCTCCCTCTGGAACATTGCGACTCCCTGTCACCAACTCTGGCTGAAACAACCGGGCTGGTTAGGGGGGGCTCAGCGCGCGGCCCCGGGCGGCGCCAGTTCGGTCACCAGCCGGACCGCCGAACTCACCTGGTCGAGCTGGAACTGCGGCCGCAGCTGGAACACCCCCAGGTACGTTCCGGGCTTGCCCGGGTGTTCGCGGATCTGCACCCGGAACTCGCGCAGCGGATAGCGCGCCTTCGTCTCCGGGTCGGCCTTGTCGTCCGCCAGCGTGTAGTCGAGCAGCCAGCGGTGCAGGTACTCCTCGCAGTCGGCCGGGCCGGCGAACGCGCCGATCTTGTCGCGCGCGATCACCTTCAGGTAGTGGGCGAAGCGCGCGACGCACAGCATGTACTGCAGCATCGCCGACAGCCGGGCGTTCGCCGTCGCGGCCGCCTCGTCGTAGGTGTGCGGCCGCTGGACCGAGTGGTTGCCGTAGAACGCCACCAGTTCTGTGTCCGGGCAGTGGCACAGCGGGATGAACCCCAGATCGCCCAGCTCTTTCTCCTGCAGGTCGGTGATCATCACGTCGGTCGAGCACTTCGGCGCGACCCCCGCTCGGTCGGTGCGGAACGACTGCACCGGCAGCCCGGTGACGACGCCCCCCCCCGGGCCGTCCTGAGGCACCCCGCGGATGACCGCTAGCCAGCCGCAGTCGGCGAACGCCCGGACCAGGACGGCGCCGAAGGCGTAGACGGCGGTGCCCCACAGGTGCTGGCTGCGGTCCGGCGCCCCGGCGTCCTCGTGGAACAGGAACCCGTCCGAGCGCGCGGCCCCGACCGGGTACGGCAACCGCCACAGGATGCGCGGTATCGTCAGGCCGACGAACCGGGCGTCCGGCGCCTGGCGGAAAACGCGCCAGCGCAGGTAGTCGGTCTGCTCGAAGGTGCGCGGCAGGTTCAGCGGCCGTTCCAGCTCGGTGAAGCTGTCCAGCGTGAGGAGGGCCGGGTCGGCGCCGGCGATGAACGGGGCGAACGCCGCCGCCGCCACCGCGGAGATGCTCATCAGCGCCTGGATGTCGTCGGTCGGGTAACCCGGGCCGGGCCGGTGGCGCACCTCGTAGTCGCCGAGCAGGACGCTGAACGGCTCCCCGCCCGGAGTGCCGAACTCCTCCTCGTACACCTTCTGGAACAGCTGGCTCTGGTCGAACTCGAGCGCCTTGTCCAGGTCGCGCGCCAGTTCCTTCCACGAGACGCTGAGGACGCGCACCTTGATATTGCCCCCCTCCGGCACCTGCTCGACGAGGTAGCGCAGCCCGCGCCACGACGCCTCCAGTCGTTGCAGCCGCGGGTGGTGCAGGATGGCGTTGATCTGGCGGGTGAGGAGATGGTCGATGCGCGCGACGTCGCGGGCGATGAGGCGCGCGACCTGCTGGCGGGTCGGCCGCCCGCGGAAGGAGGCGTGGCGGAGCCAGAAGGCGAGCGCTCGCTCCGGGCAGGATTCGGCGAGGAAGTCGTCGAGGGTGGTGCCGGCCGAACGCTCGGCGGCAAGTGCGTCGGCGCAGACGCTCTCCAGGGGGCTCGCGGGCGCAGGCCCAACAAGTTCTGCCTCGATCTCGGGACTATCGAGATGACACGGTTCTGTCACGGGATCTGGACCACATATCCTGCAGGCCGCCGCGGCGCCGAGCGAGAGCCACGGGCCTGCTGCCTGGCGACGTTCGTGGAAGAGGAGGAGAGGAGGGAGGAGCTAAAGTCCACGGGCGGCGTCCCGTGGGCTTTCCCTCCTCACCCCTCCCCCTCCTCACTCCGGGGCGGGTTTTCCCTTACCCGAGTTGCGGGATGCGCGCGACCATGCGCAGCGACGTGGTCAGCTCCTCCATCTGCAGCCACGGCCGCAGCCACGCCACCGCGTTGTACGAACCGGGCTTGCCGGGGATCTCCTTGACCTGCACCTTGGCGTCCGCCAGCGGGTACATGGCCTTCACCTCCGCGCTCGCCTTGGTGTCGGCGTTGACATACTTCATGATCCAGCGGTTGAGCCACTCCTCGCAATCGGTCGCCTCCATGAACGAGCCGATCTTGTCGCGCGCCATCACCTTGAGGTAATGCGCGAACCGCGAGGTCGCCATCATGTAGGGCAGCCGCGCCGAAATCGCCGCGTTGGCGGTCGCCTCGGGACGGTCGTACTTCTTCGGCTTCTGACACGTCTGCGCACCGAAGAACACCGCGTAATCGGTGTTCTTGTAGTGGCACAGCGGCAGGAACCCGAGCTTGCTCAACTCTGCCTCGCGGCGGTCGGTGATGCCGATCTCGGCGGGGCACTTCAGGTCGGGGTCGCCGTCGTCGCTGGTGAAGATGTGCGCCGGCAGGCCCTCGACCTTGCCGCCGCCTTCCGCCCCGCGAATCGCGACGCAGAAACCGTACTTCGCGAAGGCGTCGGTCATGCGCACGCCCAGCGCCCAGGCCGCGTTCATCCACGTGTAGTGATCGTGCTCGACGGGCTTGGCGCGCCCCGCAGCGTCGAGTTCAACTTCCTCGAAGTTGAACTCGACGATCGGCTTGGTCTGCGAGCCGTAGGGCAGCCGGGCCAGCACGCGCGGCATCACCAGGGTGGTGAAGCGGGAATCTTCCGAGTCGCGGAACGACTTCCACTTGGCGTACTCGACCGTGTCGAAAATCTTCTCCAGGTCACGCGGTTTGGATAGCTCGGTCCACCCGTCGAAGCCGAACAGCTTCGGCGACGCGGCCGAGATGAACGGGCAGAACGCCGCCGCCGCCACGTTCGAGATCTTGCTGAGCATCTCGATGTCGTCGGGGTGGTTGGCGAACTCGTAGTCGCCGATCAGCGTCCCGTAAGGCTCGCCGCCGGGGGTGCCGAACTCGTTCTCGTACAGCTTCTTGAACATCTGGCTCTGGTCGAACTCGACGGCCTTGTCGAGATCCTTGAACAGCTCGCGCTTGCCGACGTTGAGAACCTTGATCTTCAACTTGGCGCTGGTCTCGCTGTTCATGACCAGGTGGTGCAGCCCGCGCCACGACCCTTCGAGCTTCTGCAGGTCGGGGTGGCGCAGGATGGCGGCGAGCTGCTTCGACAGCGCTTTGTCGATCGCCTCCATGCCCTGCTTGATCGTCTGCGACAGGTTGCGGTTCCACGTGACCGTGCCCTTGAGAGCCTCCTCGGTCAGCGTGCGGATCAGATCCTCGGCGCGCGAGCGCTCGGTCTGCTTGGTGGCGGAGATGACCCGGTCGAGGAGGCTGCCCTCGGCAGCCTCGGTGGTGGTCGCCTGGGCCGCGGCCTTGGTGGATTCAGCGCTGCTCATTACTTGGCCTCCCCTCCGGTGGCGTCGGGAGCCTGGATGCCCAGCTCACCCGACAGGCGTTCGAGATCCTTGCTGTTCTGGAGCACGCGCTCCAGCAGCACTTCGAGATCCTCGGACCGATCGACCTTGGACATCAGGTCGCGCAGCTTGTCGCGCGTCTCCAGCAGCTTGCGCAGCGGCTCGACCTGCTGAACGATTTTGCCCGGCTCGAAATCGTCCATCGAGTTGAACTTGAGCTGGACGGCGAACTCCCCGCCCTCCTGGCTCAGCGTGTTCTCGACCTTGAGGTTGACGCCGGGCGTCATGCGAGCCATGACGTCGTTGAAGTTGTCCCGGTCGATCTGGACGAACTTGCGGTCCTTGAGCGGCTTGAGCGGCTGGGTCGGGTTGCCGGAGAAGTCCCCAAGCACGCCGACGACGAACGGCAGCTCCTTCTCGACCTGAGCCCCCTCCGTCTCGACCTGGTACGTGATGTGGACGCGGGGCTTGCGCACCCGGTCCAACTTGTCGTGGATACTGGCGGACGACATGGCGAGCTTACCTCCCTATGTGGTCGGGTTTCGAGAACAGCGAATCGGACCGGCGGGGCAGAACGCCTTCCCCCGGCCGCCCCCCGTCGCAGGGGAGGCGGGATGATCTGGGTGCGGGCGACAGGAGTACCATTGAGCCCCTTTGTCTCCTTTTTCCCGTCCCCCCACGAGGGGAGAGGGAAAGCGCCTGCCGCTAACTCAGCGGCGGCTCCGGCGCCCGGATACCGACCTGCTTGAACAGCTGCAAGCGCGGGGCCTCGTCGGCGATCAGCTCCGTGAGCAACTCGGGCAGCGACATCCGGCCCCACCGGACGGCCTGCTCCAGGGCATACGAGACGGGGTTGTGCGGCTCGGCCCGGCGGAAGTAGTCGGCCAGTTCCAGCAGTCGGCGGAAGGCATCCTCCCGGCTCCGGATGGCGCCGGCCGGGACGACCACGCCGCCGTTGACCTCGGGAGATGGCACCCCAGCCTCCGCCTCCTCGGCCTGCGCCCCCTCGGACTCCGTCGCCGCCGCGGCCAGGGCGAGCTTGTCGCGCGCGACGGCCGTGACGGTGTCGAGGCAGGCGGCCAGCGCCGACCGGATGTTCGACGTCGGCGGGGAGTACGACCCGCAGCGCTCGTCGAGAGCCAGGCCGAGCTTGGCGAACTCGTCCTGGCACGCCGTCAGGTCTTCCGTCAGGGTCACGAAGAATAAGGCGGGCGTTTCGGCCACCGCCCGCTCGAACAGCTGCAGTGAGACGCCGCCCTGCTGGATGCGCTTCTCGCGCGTCGCCTCGTCTCCGATCTGGCTGATCGCCCCGGCCTGCTGGTAGTGGAAGTAGGCGTAAGGGCCGGCGTTGCTGCCCTGGGTGAGGGGAACCTGGCCGATCGGATTGATGAGGGTTCCCTCGGCGTCCTGCCCGTTCAGCCCCGCCAGGGGGGCGACGCGCGTCTCCAGACCGTCCTCATCCGGGAGCGGGTAGAGGTGGTCCCAGAACCGCTCGACCAGCTCGCGCGCCAGCTGGAACCCGTCTCGCAGGCCGGCGAACCCGTGCAGGCGCACCAGCGCCTCAACCAGGTAGGCGGCGACCTCGAGATCCTTCGCGTACTCCGTCAGCGCCTTCGTCCCGTGCTGGACCACCGGGCGCCAATCGACCTGGCCGCCGGACTCCTCTCCGTCCATGATCAGCTGCCGCTCGGCGGACCGGGCCGCGTTCCGGGCGTCCTTCACCTGGTAGTAGAGCGCGTTGCCGGCGGGGTCGGTGCGCAGATCCACCCCGGCGGGGTTGTCCCCCGGGATGGGTTGGAGCAGGGTTTCAAGGTCGAGTACCGCAGGAGACGGCATTGGCACCCTCGTGGCTCACGGCACCAAAACTCGGTCGAGGTCCAATCCACCCCGACAGGATCTCCTGGTGTCGGCTCACACCGATCCAGGGACGCACCCGCAGGGGGAGATTGTCCTACTCGGTCGAACGAAGGAACGGGACAACGGCTTGCCGGATGGGGGAAGAGGGGGTTCCCCACCCGTCAGCTGATTAGCACCCTGGGACAGCCCAGCACAATCCTACCGCCGTGGTCGGTCGTGCTGCCGAGGGAGACACTCTTGCCATCGTCGGCAGCTTTCGGAGCGGACTTCTTCGCGAGCGTGCTGCTCATGAGCTATCCCTGTTTCAGACGGGCTCCTCAAACCTTGCTTATTCTGCCGCGCCACGCCGGCCAATGCAAGCAGTTCTACAGAATCGCCGTGACGGTTCTTCCTGCCGCTGGCGGCCTGGTGAGCGACCACGCGCTACGAAATCGTTTCACAACTCGCGGGAGAGGGCTTCGGCCCCCGATTATCAAGGTGGCTTGGGGGCCGGAGCCCCCTCCTGAGAATTGTGAGACGACGGCCTGGCGAGCGAGCGCTCGCAGGCCGCCAGCGGTACGCATAAAGTGCAAGACGATTCGGTAGAACATTCCAGGGACGACGAATTGCCGAAACAACACGCAGTAACCAGCCCGGAGCGCCCGCGCCGGGCGCTGGCAGTGCCCGGCGTGGGCGCTCCGGGCTGGTGTCTGGCGCGCCGCTTAACTGCGCGCGGCCCCTTCCTGGGCCGGGTTGGCGGACGTCGGGGCGCTCTCGACGGCCTCCGCGGCCGGCTCGGGTGACGGCGGACTGACCTGGGCCGGTTCGTCCGCCACCCTCTCCGCCGGTGCCGGGGCGGCCTTCATCGGCTGCGCTTTCGGGGTTTCCGATTTTCGCGCCCGCGCCTCCTCCGGGGTAAGTTTGCCCAGGTTCGCGAACAGGTGGGCCAGCGACGCGGTCAGCTTGCGGAAGTCCCCCGCGTCCAGGCTCTCGTTCGCCGCGTGGGCGTTCGTTTGCGGATCCTCGATACCCAGCAAGAGGGCCGGCGCACCGCCGAACAGCTCCGCCAGCGGGCCGACGAACCCGATGCTCCCGCCGCAGCCGATTGCCACCGCCGCCTGGTCGTAGCCGGCCTTCAGCGCCTTCAGCGTCGCGTCGAACGCCGGCCCGTGCGGGTCCGTCATCCACCAGCTCACGGCTCCTTGCGGCTTTACTGTCACCTTGACGCCCCACGGCGGATCCTGGGTCAGGAATGCCTTCAACTGCTCGAACGTTTCGTCTGGGTTCATGTCCGGAACGATCCGGCAGCTGACGATGGCGGCCGCCTTCGGCAGCACCTGGTTCGACGCCCGCTTGAGCGAACTCGCCTCCTGGGCGATGATCGTCGCGGACGGTAGCCGCCACGTCGCCTCGAACGGGTGCGTTCCCTTCTTCGTCGCGAAACTCACTCCTTCCAGCACCCCGTTGTCGGCGCGCAGCTTGGCTTCGTCGCCGGGGAGTTTCTTGAGGGTGCTGCGCTCCTTGCCGGTCAGCTTGCGCACCCTGTCGTAGAAGCCGGGCACGGGAATCTTGCCACCCTTTGGGTACAGGCGCGCCAGGATGACGTTCAGCGCGAGGGCCGCGTCGGCCAGCAGTCCGCCGGCCATCCCGCTGTGGACCTCCTTGGTCGCGCTCTCGACCTCGACGAGTGCCGCCACGATGCCGCGCAGCGAGTAGGTGATGCTGGGGAGGCCGGTCTCGATGTTCTCCGTGTCGCAGACGACGATCGCATCCGACCGCAGGCGGTCTCGGTGGGCCTTGAAGAAGGCGTCGAGGTTGCGCGACCCGACCTCCTCCTCGCCCTCGACGAGCACCTTGACGTTGACCGGCAGGCTGCCCGCCGTCTTCAGGTAGGCGGCGACGGCGCCGAGCTGGGCCGGGATTGCCCCCTTGTCGTCGGCCGCCCCGCGCCCGTAGAGGCGCCCCCCGCGCTCGGTCAGCTGCCACGGATCCGACTTCCACTGGTCGGGGGAGGTGACCGGCTGGACGTCGTGGTGGGCGTACAGGAAGACGGTCGGCTTGCCGGGCGCGCCGAGCCACTCGCCGTAGGCGTAGGGGTTGGAGTCGCCGCTGCGCAGGATCTCGACGTTTTGCAGTCCCGCTTCACGCATCAGGTCGCAGGTGAGGGACGCAGCCTGGTCGATTTCCTTCTGGTGCTCGCCGTCCGTGCTGATACTCGGGATGGCCACCAGGTCGGCCAGCGCCTTGACCTGCTTCTCCTCGTTCGCCTTGAGCCAGTCGAGAACCTGCCGCATGAGGCATCCCCCCGTTGAGATTGAGTGACCGGGGGAAAGTGTATGCGCCGCAGACGGGCGGGACAGCCCGCGCGGATCCGGCGCGTGGGCGTTTGTTCACAGGAGCTGCAGCTGACGCAGGAACACCAGGCTGCCGACGACCACCGCAGTGAGGCTCGCCAGCAAGACGGCACCGGCGGCAATGTCCAGGCACTGCCAGGACCGGCCCTTCGTCTCCTCGTCGAGGCTGCGGAAGAGCGTCTCGACGGCGCTGTTGAACAGCTCGGCGGTCAGCACCATGCCAATGCACCCGAGCAGGATGCACCACTGCACCAGGTCGCAGCGGAGCACGACCGCGGCGACGCCCACCAGGGCGGCGAAGAAAAAGTGGACGAAGAAGCTGGAGTGCCCGCGAACGCCGAGCTTCAGCCCGCGGCAAGCGTCGCCGAACTTGTGGCGCCAGGGGCGCGGCGGGCGCGGCGCGGGCTGGCGCTGGGGGCGATCCTGGGTCGCGAGCGGGGAGTGTGGCAGAAACGTCATCGGACGGCTCGGCTCTCGTCAGCGGGGCGGTGGAGCGAACGAATCGTCAGAGTACCGCGCCTGCTCTTCCGCGTCGAGAGAACCCGGCCCAGGTGCCCGGCGCTGGCGCTCCGGGCTAGTTCGTCGGCGTGTGCCGATTGCAGGTGCGGACGTCCCTCGCTAGAAGGGACACTCCTCAACCCGCGTCTCGACTGCCGACCCCAGGCATGTATACTCCCGGAACGGGCGGACCAGTTCGCGGAAGACGGCCCCGGACACATCGACCGTGCCCCAGCGCGGACTGCGCACGCGCATGTGGTCGCGGTACGCCTCGACCGGCACTGCCCGAAAGAGGTAGCGCCGGCCGCGCCACACCCAGAGATCCGATGTCCCCTCGGGAAGGGCGACGGGCGGCAGGATGTGGTAGGTGAAGACGAGCAGCGGTTGGTAATGCGGGCCGAACAGCCCGGCCCAGCGCAGCAGCCCGGTGACGTCCTCCGCGTCGCACCAGCACTGCCAGACGCGACGACGCTTCCCCGCGCGGCCGGTCGGGAAGCGCCGGCCCTTGACGTCCACCAGCAGCGACGCCCCGCCGGGGCTGTGAACGATAAAGTCCAGGTTCTTGACGCGCGACTCGCCCAGGTACGCGC
>JADLBT010000037.1 GCA_020847555.1 Gemmataceae bacterium | reverse complement strand
GTCCCGGACCTGCGCACGATCGGCGCCTGCACCGGCCGGCTGGTGGCGATGGTCTCGCCACGCGACACGTCGGGCGTGATCCCCAAACCGTTCAACTGGGTGCGCGTCCTGCGGCACGAGCTGGTCCACGTCTTCAACCTGGAGCAGACGAAGTTCCAGGTGCCGCACTGGTTCACGGAGGGGCTGGCGGTCAGCCTGGAGGGGTTCCCGATGCCGCCGAGCTGGCACCAGCTGCTCAAGCGCCGCATCGCCTCGGGCGAGCTGATGAACCTCGACAACATCCAGCTCGGGTTCGTCCGCCCCGGATCGGGCGAGGAGTGGCAGCTCGCCTACCTGCAGAGCCACCTCTACGTCGAATACCTGAAGAAGACCCACGGCAAGCAGGTGGTCGGACAATTCCTCAAGGCCTACGCCGACGGGCTGGACACGGACGCCGCCCTGAGACAGATTTGCAAGGTGTCGAAGGAGCAATTCGAGAAGGACTACCGCAAGCACCTGGAAGCGTTCGTCCAGAAGATCCACGCCGGTCGGCCGGCCGAGAAGGCGCTGAGCCTGAACGAGCTGCGGGCGGCCCACGCGAAGGCTCCGAACAACCCGGACCTGGCGGCGAAGCTTGCCGAACGGTACGTCATCACCGGCGAGACGAAGGAGGCCCGCAAGCTGATCGACGCGGCCCTGGCGAAGAAGGCCGGCCACCCGCTGGCGTCCTACGTCCTCGCGCAGCTGCTGCTCGGCGAGGGGCAGGCGGCGCAGGCGATCGGCATTCTGGAGCCGGCCAGCGACATCGAGCCGCGCGACCCGCGGGTGCTGCGGCTGCTCGGCAAGCTCCAGTTCGAGGCGAAAAAATTCGACGACGCCGCCCGGACCTACGAACTCGGGCGCAAGGCCGAACCGTATGAAGATACGTGGCTCGTCGAGCTGGCGAAGGTCTACGGCCAGACGAAGGACGACGAGAAGCTGATCGGCGTGCTGAAGGATCTGGCGCCGAAGGACGCGGACGCCCTGGAGGTGCGGCGCAAGCTGGCCCAGTTGCTGTCGCAGGCCGGCCGGCACGCCGAGGCCGAGCGCTACGCCCGCCAGGCGCTGGAAATTGATGTCCTCGACCGCGATGCCCAGCGCATCCTGCTCGCCGCGCTGGAGGCGCAGAACAAGACCAACGAGTTGAAGCAGGTGCGGAAGATGCTGGGAGAGTAAGGGGCAGAGGAAAGCCCACGAGACACCACCCGTGGGTTTTCAAAGTTGACTCTGCTTCGTGACCCCTGGTGGGGGGGACGATGACGCTCGCACAGCTGCAGCAGGTGATCCGCGCCACCTACGGCGACAAGGACAGTCGGCGCGGCGTCGAGGGCACCTTCATGTGGTTCATGGAGGAGGTCGGCGAGCTGGCGGCGGCGCTGCGCGGCGGCACCCCCGCGGAGCAGTCGGCGGAGTTCGCCGACGTCCTCGCCTGGCTGGCGACCCTGGCGAACGGCGTCGGCGTCGATCTGGAAGCGGCGGTGCGGGCGAAGTACGGCGGCGGCTGCCCCGGCTGCGGCGAGGTTCCGTGCGTCTGCGACCAGGCGGAGAAACCGTGATTTCCTGCCGCTTGCGGCCTGGCGACCCAACGAGGACCAACCATGCGCTATCCGGCCCTCACCTACCTGGCCTGTGCGGCCGCCCTGGCGCTCGCCTCTCCCTGCGCCGCGCAGCAACCGCAGCAGCTTCCGCCACTGCGGGTCAAGATCGAGAAGGTGCGCATCGGCTTCCAGGGCTCGGCACAGGCCGACCCGGCCGGCACCTTCAAGCCCGGGCTGTGGGTGCCGGTCCACGTCACCCTGGTCGCCGCACCCGACGGCCAGGTCACCCTGCCTGTCCGCCTCGACAGGACGGCCGAGGGCGAGCTGCACATCGAGACGGTCGATAGCGACGAGGTTCCCAACGTCTTCCCGCAGCGCTTTCGCATCGCCACCGAGAAGGGGCCGCGGTTCAACGTCATCGGCTACACGAAGCCCGCGGCCATGAACCCGAACGTGCGCGTGACGCTGCGGGCCGCGGGCACCGAGGCGACGGCCAGCGCCGACGGGTTCGCGGCCCTCGCCCTCAACGAGTCCCTCTACCTCACCCTCGGCGGCCGGCTCGACGCCGTCTACCAGGCCCTCCTCCAGCTGACCGGCAACCCGAAGGCCGAGCAGACCAACCCGCGCCACCTCGCCCACGAGGACGACGTGGCGCGCCTGCCGACACGCTGGTACGGGTACAGTCCGGTCGATCTGGTCGTCCTGACCGGCAACAACAAGGGCTTCCTGGAGGCACTGGGGAAGGACAAGACCCGGCTCGAGGCGCTGGCGAGCTGGGTGCGGCACGGCGGCCGGCTGGTCGTGAGCACCGACTGGAAGAACCAGGATCTGCTGCGCCAGCTGCTGACTGACCGCGACGCCTGGCAGCCGGCCCTGCCGGACGTCCTGCCCGCCGACCAGCAGGTCGAGTTCAAGCGCCTCTTCAGCCTGCAAAACTGGTCCGGGGTGGCCGAGAAGAAGCCGTTCCTGCGCCTGGGCGAGTCCGTCCGCACCGCTCTGCTGCGGATCCCGGACGGAGTCGAGGTCGAGGCGCGCGAGCCGGGCGTGGTCAAACGCCGAGGACCGGACGGCAAGGAGGTCCAGCAGCAGGTGGAAGCGCCGCTCATCGTGCGCACGCCCCACGGCCTGGGGAGCGTGACGGTGCTGGCGTTCGACGTCGCGTCGGACCACTTCAAGCCGGACAACAAGGGGCAGTTCCGGTGGAAGGGGGCGCCGGACTTCTGGGCCGCCGCGCTGCGCAAGCTCGCGCCGCGCGTCGTCACCCAGCGCGACCAGCCGGGGCCGGGCGGGTTCAACCCGCGCGGCGCGTGGGTCGGCGACGACCTGACCACCCACCTGCAACAGGAGCTGGACAAATTCGACACGCCGCCAATCTCGTTCGGCTGGGTCGCTCTGTTCATCCTGCTGTACATCCTCGTCGTCGGGCCGTTCGACTATCTGCTGCTCAAGAAGGTGTTCAAGCGCCTCGAATTGACGTGGATCACGTTCCCGGCGGTGGTACTGACGATCAGCCTGGCGGCGTACTTCACCGCCTACGCAGTCAAGGGCCGCGACCTGAAAGTCAACAAGGTTGATCTCGTCGATCTCGATCTGCGCACCGACCTGAACAAGGATCTGGCGCCGCGATCGGCGCACGCCTACGGGACGACCTGGTTCACGATCCTCAGCCCACGCATCCAGAGTTACACGATCGGCATCGAGCCGGTCTTCCCGCGCGCCGCTGGCGGCCCGAAGGCGGCGAAGGACGCGGCTCCGCCGGCACTGGTCACCTGGCTGGGGCGGCCCGAGACGGCCGGCATGGGCGCGTCCGGCCGACAGCGGTCGCAAAGCCTGTTCATGCGCACCTACACCTACGAGCCGGAGGCGGCCGGCCTGCGCGACGTGCCGATCCCGGTGTGGACGACGAAATCCTTCACCGCCTGCTGGGATGCGCCCCTCAAGGCGCTGCCGTTCGAGGCGAAACTGGAGTTTGACCCGGACCACCCCGATCGGCAGCTGTTCGGCAAAATCAAGAGCAACCTGCCGTTCGAGCTGCAGAACTGCGCCATCCTCTACGGCGCCCGCTGGTATCCGCTCAACGAGGACTGCCTGCCAGGGAGAGCAGTGGACGTGGCGCAGCAGAAGCTGCGCGGCATGAGCTTCAACGACTGGGTGTCGGGGCGCATCGTGGTGGGGGAGAAGGTTCGCCAGTTCGGCGACCCGGACGACATGCTGCCGGGCGGACCCTACGAGCCGGGGCTGGTGGTGAAGGAGCTGATGTTCCACGAGAAGGCCGACCCGCAGCAGCGGCGGGCGCGCAACCACGCCCAGCGATTGCTGGACCAGAGCTGGCGGCTGACGGAAGAGCGGCCGGACCGCGACGGGGTGGTGCGCGAGGCCATCCTCGTCGGCCGCGTGCCGCGCGAGGCCGGCCGGGCCGACGGCCGGGCGCCGACAAACCTGTGGCTTGGCGCCATCCCGGGCGGCGACCAGGAGCGGCCGGCCCTGAACGCCACCATGCGGCAGGACACCTACGTCCGGGTGTTTCTCCCGGTCACACGAGTAAAGCGGTAAGACGGGGGGAGGGTTCGTGGTCGGGGAAGCCCCAGGGTCCACGGGCTGTGTCCCGTGGGCTTTGGACGTTCACCAACCACCGACTCCTACCACCCAGGGACTCATCACCCATGATCGAGACGCGCGACCTGACGAAGATGTACGGCGATCTGTACGCCCTCGACCGGCTGACGCTCAGGCTGGAGAAGGGGGACGTATACGGGTTCATCGGCCCGAACGGGGCCGGCAAGACCACGACGATGCGCATCCTGGCGACCCTGCTCAACCCGACGTGGGGCGAGGCCACGGTGTGCGGGTACTCGATCTACAACGGGGCGAAGGAGATTCGCCGCGTCATCGGCTACATGCCGGACTTCTTCGGCGTCTACGACGACATGAAGGTGATCGAGTACCTGGAGTTCTTCGCGGCCGCGTACCGCATCAAGGGACCGGAGCGGCGCAGGAAATGCGATCAGGTGCTCGAACTGGTGGACCTCGGCTACAAGCGCGACGCCCTGGTGACGAGCCTGTCGCGCGGCATGACGCAGCGCCTCGGTCTGGCCCGCGTCCTCCACCACGAGCCGCAGGTGTTGCTCCTCGACGAGCCGGCCAGCGGCCTCGACCCGCGCGCCCGCATCGAGATGCGCGGCCTGCTCAAGGAGCTGCGCAGCATGGGCAAGACGATCCTCGTGTCCAGCCACATCCTGCCCGAGCTGGCCGACATCTGCAACAAGATCGGCATCATCGAGCGCGGCAAGCTGCTGTTCGACGGCGACGTCGAGTCCGCCATCAAGCAGGTGCGCCAGCGGCACGTCATGCGCGTGGCGGTCGGGAACAACCTGACGCTGCTCGCCAAGGAGCAGCTCGACGCCCACCCGGACGTCGATACGGTCGAGATCAAGGAGGACGACTCGATGCTCGTCACCCTGCACGAGGGCGTCTCCGACGGCAGCTTCATCGCCGACCTGCTCGTCAAGAACAGCTTCAAGCTCAAGACGCTGAAGGAAGAGGAGATCGACCTGGAAGACGTGTTCATGGGCATCACGAAGGGTATCACAAACTAAAGGGATCAGGAAAGAGCGGAAAAGCCCACGGGTCGCGCCCCGTGGGTGGGGTGCCGGGGACTTGACCCACGGGGCGCGACCCGTGGGCTTTCATTACTACCACCATGCGCATCCTCGTCACCGGCGGAGCCGGGTACATCGGCAGCCACGCCGTCAAGCTGTTCCTGGCCCGCGGCCATGACGTGTGGGTCTACGATAACCTCTCGTTCGGCCACCGCGCCGCCGTCCCGGCCGATCGGTTCGTGCAGGGCGACCTGGGCGAGATCCACCGCCTCGATCACGTTCTCGTCGATCGCCGTATCGAGGCGGTCGTCCACTTCGCCGCCTCGACCTTTGTCGGCGAGTCGATGCGCGAGCCGGCGAAGTACTGGCAGAACAACGTCGTCAACACCCTCGGCCTGCTCGAGTGCCTGCGCCGCCACAACATCGGCCGGTTCGTCTTCTCCAGCACGGCGGCGACCTTCGGCGTACCGGCGACGATGCCAATCACCGAGGAGACCCCGCAGCAGCCGATCAACCCCTACGGCATGAGCAAGTTGACGGTCGAGAAGGTGCTGGCCGATTACGCCCGCGCCTACGGGTGGGGGGTAGCGGCGCTGCGTTACTTCAACGCCTCCGGCGCCGCCGCCGACGGCACCATCGGCGAGGACCACACGCCCGAGACGCACCTGATCCCGCTGGTGATCCAGGCGGCGACGGGGCAGCGGCCGCACCTCGAGGTGTTCGGCACCGACTACCCGACCCCGGACGGCACCTGCATCCGCGACTACATCCACGTCGATGACTTGGCCGAGGCGCACCTGCTGGCGCTGGAGCGCCTCGGACCGGGGAGCGCTTGGCGCTACAACCTCGGCATCGGTCGTGGGTACAGCGTGCGCGAGGTGATCCGGACCGTCGAGGAAGTGACGGGCAAGCCGGTGCCGGTCCAGGAAGGGCCGCGCCGTGAGGGCGACCCGCCGGAACTGGTCGCGGCGTCGGCACAGATCCAGCGCGACCTCGGCTGGCGGCCGCGCTACACGGACCTGCGCGGGATCGTCGCGACGGCCTGGAACTGGCACCGCACCCACCCGCGCGGCTACAAGGATCGGTGAGCCGCCGTCCCCACCGGCGGGCCGTCCCTGCGCCGCTCACCCGGCGGCGGCGCGGCGCACCGGGCGCCGCTTCCGCCGGACGAACACCCCGTTGCGGATGACCACCTCCCGATAAGCACGGGTCGTCGGCCCCTGCCTGCGGATCTGCGGGGGCCGCTCAGCCTGCCCATCTCTCGTCGGGTGTTCCGACCTGTCCTGGCCGTCCATTCCAATTCTCCCGGAACACGATT
>JADLBT010000036.1 GCA_020847555.1 Gemmataceae bacterium | reverse complement strand
GCTGCGCCTGACCACCGCCGACATCGACGACCCGGCGTTCGCTGCCGGGTTTCGCGACCGCCTCCAGCAGCAGCTTTCCCTCGGCCAGCTCCGGTGCGAGGGCCGCCACCGGACCAGGGACGGCCGGCTAGTCCCGGTCGATATCAACACGTCGGCGATCCTCCTCAACGGCCGGCCGGCGATCCTGGCGGTGATGCGCGACATCACCGACCGCAAGCGGGCCGAGGAGCAGCTTCGCAAGCAGACCGACCTGCTCCAGTCGATCCTCGTGAACATGACCGACGGCGTCATCGTGGCCGACGAGCAGGGCCGCCTGCTGGCGTTCAACCCGGCGGCCGAGCGCCTGTTCGGCCTGTCCCGGGCGGACGTCGGCAGCGCCGAGTGGTCGTGGCGCTCCGCCATCTATCTGTCCGACGCCGTCACTCCGTATCCCGGTCAGGAACTGCCGCTCGCGCGGGCGGTCCGCGGCGAGCCGGTCGCCGAGGTCGAGCTGTTCGTCCGCCACCCGCGGACCCCACGAGGCCACTGGGTCAGCATCACCGGGGGGCCGCTGCGGGACGCCCTCCCGGGGGCGACCGCGGCAATCCCCGCCTGGGCCGACCCGGCAGTGGCCGGGGCCGGTGCCCTGCACGGCGGGGTGATCGTCTGCCGCGACATCACCGAGCGCAAGCGAGCCGAGCAGCGCCTGGCGGCTCAACACGCGGTCACGCGCGCCCTCGCCTGCGCGGCCAGCGTCGAGGACGCCGGCCCGGAGATCCTCCACGCCATCTGCGAGGGGCTCGGGTGGGACGTCGCGGCCCTGTGGACCACCAACCCCGGCGACACCGTCCTGCGGTGCGCGGCAACGTGGCACCGGCCCAGGCCGCAGGTCGAGAGGTTCGTCGAGGCGACGCGCCCGGCAGTCTTCGCCGCCGGGGTCGGGCTTCCGGGCCGGGTCTGGGTGAGCGGGGCCGAGGTGTGGATCCCGGACCTCGCCGCCGACGAGAATTTCTCCCGCCTCGGCCCCGCCGTCCGGGCCAGCCTGCACACCGGGTTCGCCTTCCCGGTCAAGGTCGGCGGTGAGACGGTTGGGGTGGTCGAGGCGTTCGGCGGCGCGATCGACCGCCCCGACGACGACCTGCTGTCGATGGCGGCCGCCCTCGGCGCCCAGATCGGCCAGGTGTTCGAGCGGCAGCGCGTCGAGAAGGCGCTGCGCCAGTCGGAGGCGTTCTACCACTCGCTGGTCGAGAGCCTGCCGCAAAACATCTTCCGCAAGGATCTCGACGGCCGCGTCACGTTCGGCAACCGGCGCTACTGCGCCACCCTCGAACGGCCGCTGGAGGAGCTGATCGGCAAGACCGACTTCGACCTGTTTCCGCCGGACCTGGCCGCCAAGTACCGCCAGGACGACCGCACGGTCCAGGAAACCGGCCAGGCGCTGGAGGCGGTCGAGGAGCACCTGCTGCCGGACCACAGCAAGATCTATGTGCAGGTGATCAAGACAGCGATCCGGGACAGCGCGGGGAAGGTGATCGGGACACAGGGGATGTTCTGGGACGTGACCGAGCGCAGACGGGCCGAGGAGGCGGTGGCAGAGTCGGCGCGGCGCTACCGCCAGCTGACCGAGGCAACGCTCGATGCCATCGTGGTCGCCGACCGAACCGGCCGGATCATTCTGTTCAATCCGGCCGCCGAGCGCGCCTTCGGCTACCAGGCGCAGGAGGTGGTCGGCCAGCCGCTCGACTTGCTCATCCCGCCGGAGTACGTGCAGCGCCACCGCGAGGGGTTCCAGCGCTACCTGGAGACAGGTCAGGCCCGATTCGTCGGCCGGACGGCGGAGCTGCACGGCCTGCGCAAGGACAACACCACGTTCCCGCTGGAGCTGGCCCTGAGCGCCGTCAAGGTCGGCGAGGTCGGCCCGGACGGGCGCCCCGCCGTCCACTTCCTCGGGGCGATTCGCGACCTGACGGAGCGCAACCGCATCCGCGCCGTGGCGATCCAGAACGAGAAGCTGGCGGCGATCGGCCTGCTGTCGGCCGGGGTGGCGCACGAGATCAACAACCCGCTCGCGTTCGTCGCCAACAACCTCGCGGTCCTCGAACGGGACTACAAGGGGCTGGTGGAGATCGTCGAGGTGTATCGCGAGATGGAGACGCAGCTGGCCCAGCTCAACGCAGAGGCCGCAGCCCGAGTGAGGCAGCTGGCCGACGAGGCAGACCTGGACTACATCCGGGCCAACCTGCCACGCCTGCTGGCCCGGACGCGCGACGGGGTGGACCGGGTGACGCGCATCGTCCACAGCCTGCGCGGGCTGGCCCGGACCGACACGCCGCGCAAGCAGGACGCGTATCTGCCCGACCTGGTGGACACCAGTCTGGAGATCATCCGCGGGCGAATGAAGCGGCGCGGCATCGAGCTGGAGACGGACTACGATCCGGTGTCGCGCGTCCGGTGCGTCAGCAGCCAGATCAGCCAGGTTCTCCTCAACCTGCTGGTGAACGCCCTGCAGGCGGTCGAGGCCACGCCCCCGAGCCACCCGGGACGCATCCGGGTGCGTACCCGGCGCGCGGGAGAGGAGATGCTTGTCGAGGTGGCGGACAACGGGTGCGGGATCGACTCGGACCACCTGTCCCGACTGTTCGACCCGTTCTTCACGACCAAGGAGGTGGGCGAAGGGACGGGGCTGGGGCTGTCGATAACGCATAATATTGTGGCCGGGCACGGCGGCCGCATCGAGGTGGACAGCCGGCCCGGGGAGGGCACCTGTTTCCGCATTTACCTGCCGATCTACGGTTCGAGGGAGGGTCCATGAAATCTGCCGGCAAGCACAGGTATACCCTGCTCGTGGTCGATGACGAACCGGACGTGTGCGACTCGGTCCACGACCTGCTGCGCCGCGAGTTCAACGTTCTGAAGGCGCGCAGCGCCGCCGAGGGCGCGAGCCTGATGCAGGAGCACGAGGTCCACATCATCATGACGGACCAGCGCATGCCGCAGGTGACCGGGGTGGAGTTGCTGTCGCGCGTCCGCGTCGGCCATCCGAAGGCGGTCCGCATGCTGTTCACCGGCTACGCCGACCTGGAGGCGATCATCCAGGCGATCAACCAGGGGCACATCTTCCAGTTCCTCAAGAAGCCGTGGCAGCCGGAAGAGCTGGAAAAGGCGGTGCGCGAGGCCGCGCAGGAATACGAGCGCCTGGTGGACCAGGCGGAGGAGGTCGTCCGGCTGCGCGCCGAACTGCGGGGGCTCTACGAGCGCGTTGCGGCGCTGGAACAGGAGGTCGCGCGTCTCAAGGACGGCGCCCAGGGGGAGCGCTGACCCGCCCGGAGCGTCCGCGACGGGCGCTTGTGATGCCCGTCGCGGACGCTCCGGGCGGGCGGGTTGTTGCGATGACAGCGGAAGCCTGGTATAGACGAGAAAAGAGGGCGGTCCGTTCCTCGATGACGGGACAAGGGACGGAGGTTCGCGAGGAACTGCCGCAGGGTATGACCACAGAGGTTCGGTCCGGTGGCCCCGATGGCCGGAGGATGACGCCAGACGTTCTCGGTCCGAACGAGCGCGAAAGGAGAGTCTCGCCATGATCTATGGCGAGCCGGAAACATCGCGGTTTCTGGCAGCGGTGCAGCGGCTCAAACGCCAGCGGCGCCGCAAGGAACGGCAAACGCGATTGGCCAAACAACGTGTGCGCAGCGCCCTCCGAAAGATGCGCGAGTGCTAG
>JADLBT010000035.1 GCA_020847555.1 Gemmataceae bacterium | reverse complement strand
GTAACTGGCGTTGCGCGCAAAGACGCCAGGCGCGCCAAGAACGGCCGTTCTTGGCGCTCCTGGCGTCTTTGCGCGAAACGTTGTCATGGCCCGACCGGGAATACCTCCTCCAGCGGCACCTCCCACTGCCCCAGGCCGACGCTCACCACCGCGACGTTCCGCTTCGCATCGACACGCACCACGCGCCCCTGCTTGTCGAAGCGGGCCACGCGCACCGGGTCGTTCGGTTTCAGGCGCGTCCGGGCTTCGCGCAGAGCGGCCGCCTCCTCCGCCTCGCGCTGCATCGCCAGCACCTTCTGCCGGTACTCCTCGGCCTGCCGTTCGGCCTGGTGCTGGGCGACCAGCGCCTCCTCGCGCGCCTTCTCCGCCTCCGCCCGCATCTCCTGCAGCTTTGCCATCTCCGGCGCCCGCCGCTGCTTACGGCGCAGGTACAGGTGCGCCCGCCGCAGCAGGTCGCGCGGCAGCTTCAGCCGCCGGGCGATCTTGAGGGCGTTGCTCATGCCGAACTGGCCGATGTGGAGCCGGTACGTCGGCCGCAGTGTCTGCACGTCGAATTCGACCGCCGCGTTCTCCGCCCGATCGTTGTGGAAGGCGTAGGTCTTCAGGTCGCCCAGGTGGGTCGTCACCATCGCCCGGCACCGGCTGCGGTCGAGCTGGTCGAGGATCGCGCGCCCCAGCGCCGCCCCCTCCGTCGGGTCGGTGCCGGCGCCGAGTTCGTCGAGCAGGACCAGGCTGTGTTCGTCGGCGGTGCGCAGGATGGCGGCGATGCGCGAGATGTGCGAGCTGAACGTGCTCAGCGACTGCTCCAGGCTCTGCTCGTCGCCGATGTCGGCCAGCACCTGCCGGAAGACCGGGACAGCGCTCCCCTGTCCCGCCGGGATGTGCATGCCCGACTGCGCCATCAGGCAGAGCAGCCCGGTCGTCTTGAGCGTCACCGTCTTGCCGCCGGTGTTCGGGCCGGTGATGATCAGCAGGTTGAACCCGTGGCCGAGCCGGACATCTATGGGGACCACCTCGCGGGGAGGGGCCGGGGGTGAGGGAGCAGGGGTCAGGCCAAAGCCTGTGGACTGCGTCCCGTGGGCGAAGTCGCCAGCACTTCCCCCACGGGGCGCCACCTGTGGGCTTTCGTCACTGCTCCCCGTTCCCTCGCTCCTCTCCTTGCGGAACAGGTATTCCAGCAGCGGGTGCCGGGCGACGCGGAGCCAGAGCCGGCCCTCGGTGTTAATGTCAGGCGGCGTCATGTTGCAGTCGCGGCTGAAGCGCGCCCGGGCGGTGATGAAATCGAGCCGCGCCATCACCTCGATCGCGTAGCCCAGCGGCCGCGCCACCTTGCCGATCTCGGCGCTCAGTCGGCGGAGGATGCGGCGGATCTCGCGGTCCTCGTCGCCCTTGAGGACGGTGCGCTCGGCACTGAGGTTGGCGACCCCGACCGGCTCGACGAAGACCGTCTCGCCCGTGCTGCTCGTCCGGTGGACAACGCCCGGAACCTTGTGACGGTGGTTGACGGCGACCGGCAAGACGTAGTGATCGCCGACGACGGTGGCGTTCGGATAGCGGAGGATCTCGCGGAGTTTGGGGTCGCGGAGGAGGCGCTTGATCTGGTGCTGGACGCGCTCATCGACGTCGGCGAGTTGCTGGCGGACGCGGGCGAGTTCGGGGCTGGCCATGTCGAGGACGTGGCCGCGGCCGTCGATGCAGCCGGTGAGCGATTTCGCCACCAGCCCCAGATCCTCGACCCCCGCGAGGAGTTCGATCAGCCGCTGGCAGCGCTCGCTGAGGCGGCTGCGGTAGCGGTACATGTTGCCGGTGCAGGTGAGCGTGTCGGCGACCTGCAGGAGCTGCTCGGCGGTGAGCATCGATCCGATGACGGCGCGCCGGGTCAGCAGGCGGACGTCGTGCAGACCGCCAAACGGCGGAGCCTGGTTCAGATCGAGCGCCTCCACCATCTCGGTGACGAGGGCAAGTTCGGCGCGGATCGTGTCCGGGCTGGTCGAGGGTTCGGCCAGGCGGCAGAGTTCCTTGCCCAGCGAGCTGGCGGCGTACCCGGCCAGGAGTTCGCGGACCTTGTGGAACTCGAGTAACTCCAGGGTGTGTGCGTCCATTATCCCGTCGCTCATGCCTGCGAGGACAGGCGGCCGCCCGACAAGGTTCGCGGCGGGCCTGCCCGAGAACGTCCGTTCATTCTAACGCAGGCCGCGCGGGCTGCCCACCGGCGGCACTTCCCGATGCCGCCGGGACCCTGATGCAGCGGGGAGGAAGGTGCTTTGAAAGCCCACGGGTGGCGTCCCGTGGGGCAAGCCGTCTGAGACCTGGCCCACGGGACGCTACCCGTGGGCTTTACCAACACTCACGGCACGCCATCTTCCTTGGCCCTGCACTCGCGCCGGGTCAATCGAACAGGATGATGCGGGCATCGCGGACCGACGTCAGGCCGCGCAGGAGCATGCGCGCCAGGAAGTGAAACATTGTCTCCAGGCAGACGTCGCGCGGGAACCGCTGGGCTCCGGTTCCGACGAGCGGGAAGGCGATCGACCGGACGTGGTGCGAGTCGGCGTGGTAGAAGCAGCTCGCCAGGATCTCGACGATCAGGTCGCGGCTCGGCCGCACGATCTGGTCCTGCACATACCCGACCGTGACCGCGTGGAAGACGAACCGGCCCGGCAACGCCCCGGACGACGTGACCGCCACCCGCCCGGGGCGCACCGGGGCGAGTCGGCCGACCTCCGCTGCCACCTCCGGCCCGGCTGCCCGGCGGATGGCCGCCGACACGTTAACAGCCATTTCAAGATAGCAATTATCCGAACTAACCACCGCCTCGACCTGCTCCTTCGTGATGTCGCCGTGAACGATGCGCAGCACCTGGCCGCGCGGGAACGTGTAGGCGTCCAGCTCCTGATTTCGCGGCCGGTCGTCGGCGAAGTACGCGGCCCGGCGGGTCCGGTAGCGCTCCAGGTACTTGCTCAGTTCCGGGTCGTCGCAGAACTCCCACGGTGACTGCGGGCACCCGGCCGGCTGGAGGTGGCGGAGGATCTCCTCGAACGACGAGAACCGATCCGCGGGCGTCTTCGCCAGGCAGCGCTCGAGGACGTCGCTCGTCCGCTCTGACAGCAGCGGGTTGCGCGTTCGCGGGGCGATCAGCGGCTCCGTCTTGTGCTTGTACAGAATCGAGAATGCGGTCGCCCCGTCGAACGCCGGCACCCCGGTCAGAGCGTGGTAGAACGTGGCCCCGAAGCTGTAGATGTCGGCCCGGGTATCGACCGCGTGCGGATCCTCAGCCTGCTCGGGGGCCATGTAGTACGGCGTGCCCATCAGCTGGTGGGACAGCGTGAGGTCGCTCACCGGGGACGGCCCGCGCGCCAGCCCGAAATCGACGATCCGCACGTTCCCCTCGTGGTCGATCAGCAGGTTGGACGGTTTGAGGTCGCGATGGATGATGCCCTGCTCGGTGGCCGCGAGCATGCCGGCGCAGGTCTGGCGCATCCACGGCAGCACCCGGTCCTCGGCCAGCGGGCTGTCCTGAGCCTGGATGATCCGGGAGAGGTTCGTCCCCTCCACCCACTCCATCACGATCACCGGGCACCCGGTCGGCCCGAGTTCGTAGTCGTGGATGGCGACGACGTAAGGAGAGCGGATGCGGGCGAGCAGGAGGGCCTCGCGGAGGAACCGTTCCGTATCCCCGCCGGGGAGGGTGACCTTGATCGCGACCTGGCGGTCAAGGCGCCGGTGCCGCGCCCGGTAGACGACCCCCATGCCGCCGCGGCCCACCCGGGCGAGGATCTCGTACGCCGGCAGGACGGGCAGTTCCTCGGCGCTGGTCTTCGGGTCGGGCGGTGCGGCCTGGGTCGGGGCGGAGGCGCTGACAGTCTGGACGGGCGGGCCGGCCAGAGCGGCGACCCGCCGCTTCAGTTCCTCAACAAGTTCCGGGGTATCGACGCAAAGCTCCTCGGCAGACACTGGCCGACCCTGCCGTTTCAGGTCGTGCCAGCGTGCCATCAGTTCGCTCAATCGCGCTTCGTCCGTCATGTCGGTTGCCGGTGCGAGAGAGTGCCAGGCCGGGAAATGGGACTATCAGCATAGTATAACCGGCACTCGCAGCAAGGTAAGTCTCAGTAGTGCGGCGTAAACGAGCCCGAAGCGTCAGCGCGGGACTTTGTCTCGTCCCGCGCTGACGCTTCGGGTGCGGATGCCGCCGGGCAGGTAGAGAGTGCGAGATAACAGGAGAGCCCACGGGCCGCGACCCGTGGGCTCTCAGGAAGTAGCCGAGAACAGGTTGGTGCTGGTCAGCGCCGGCCGCCCGCCTGCTGGAGGGCGTTCAGCTGGGGCTCGGGCCGGCCGGTCGCGAGGTCGATCGACTGGACCCCGGGCATGCGCTGCCGGACGAACAGAGTCGGCGGCGTCTGTGGGTTGAGCGCGACCTTGTTCAGCCGCAGGCCCAGCCGCAGCTTCTCCGCCGGCCAGCGCAGCTCGAGTCGCCGCGGCACGATGCCCTGGGCCTCGGAGCCCTGCACCTCGGTGATGCGGGCCGAGCAGATCTCCTGCCCCGAGGCGTCGTCGAACAGCTGGTAGTCGGTGATCTGCGGCTGGTTCCCCTCGGCCTTGTAGCGGTTGAAGACGATGACCTTGCGCAGCGTCTTGCCCTGGGGACCGTTGACGCGCTCGACGAGCTTGAAGCGGGCCGACTCGACCTGCAGCTGGTAGCGCTCGGCCGGGCCGTAGTTGCCCACG
>JADLBT010000034.1 GCA_020847555.1 Gemmataceae bacterium | reverse complement strand
GCGCGGCGGACCGAGTGCCCGCCGCGGCCCGCGGATGCTACACCAGGGAGGTTGTGGGCGACAAGGCGGACCTGAACTCAGTTCGACGTATGGTCGTGAATGATCCGCCAGCCGGCGGGGGTCTGGCGGACGATGAGAGTGAACAGTCCGCCCGGCGCTTCCTTGCGGAGCGCCAGCTGCCAGCGCCCGCGTACAAGGGCGTGATCGGGGCCGAGGAAGGCGATGTCGATTTCGCCGAACGCGAGCTTGCCCATCTCCCGCCCCTCGCCCTGGTAGCGCTTGCGGTAGCGGTCCAGGGTGGCCTGCCAGCCGCGCTCCCTCGACTTGCCGGAGAAGAAGGTCAGGTCGGGCGACTGCCAGTAGCCGGCCATGAACCCTTCCAGGTCGCCCTTGTTCCAGGCGGCCACCTGGGCGTCGAGCACGGCCCGGATCGCCTTGCGCGCGTCGGCCCGGTCGGTTTTCCCCTGCGCCCCGACCGATGCAGGGAGCAGGAGTATTGTCAGGGTGGACAGGAATCGTTTCATGGTTCCCTCCGTGGTCCGGGAAAGAAAAGCGCTCCGGGCTGGTCCGACGATGCCGGTCAGTTCGTCTCGCCGTTCTGCTGGTCGGGCGGCGGGCCGAAGTCGATCTGCTTCCACAGGTCGTCCTCGGGCGACTGCTCGTTCGTGTTCTGCTGCCCGTGGGTCAGGCCGACGGCCTGTTCCGTGTCGTCGAGTTCGCGGGGCGGCGGCGCGGGCGCCGCGGGCAGCGGGGGTGGGGGGGTGCGGGATAACTGCGCGGCCTCGGCGGGGAGCGGCGGCGCCGCCTGGTCGGACAGCCCCTGGTGGATGCGAGCGCCGTTCACTTCCAGCGTGAAGTGCGGCGTTTCGGCCGGCACCTCGAACTCGAGGTACGCCGGGAGCCCCGTGGTCTGGAAGTCGCGGATCACCTGGCCCTGCGGGTCGAGGATGCGGCCGTGGTCGGCGATGCGGGCGTTCTTATCGACCACCTCGGCGAAGATCTCCTGGAGCACGCGCATCTCGCTCGCCAGCTTGTGGTCCCAGAGATCGACGTCGGTCCCGGTGTCGAGGTCATCCAGCTCCTCCATCTGCCGCTCCGCGACGTCCGGCCCCAGCCCGATCAGGACGAACTTGACCGGCCGCCGTCGGCCGGCGGCGATGTCGCGCGCCAGCTGGACGCTGTACTCCTTGACCGCGTCGAGGTCGTGCAACTCGCCGTCGGTGATGAACACGTAGAACCCCCACGGCGCATCCTCGAAGCGCTCGACGAAGTAGCGCACCGCAGGTAGCAGTTGGGTTCCGGTGCCGAAGTCCTGCGGCGGGCCGAACGTGTGCCGCTCCGCCTCGTCGGCGCTGAAGTCGCCGACCTCCTCGATCTCCCCGCCGTTCTCGCCGGTGGACCAGTAGATGACGGTGGTGCCGCGGTCGGCGTCGATGCGCCGCGCCAGGTGGGCACAGATCTGCTGCGCCACCGGGCTGATCTCGTTGCGCGCCTGGGGCCGCTTGAAGATGGAGGAGACCACGCCTCCGCCGGTTTCCTGGCCGTAGAGCTTGGCCATCGAGCCCGAGCCGTCGAGGGCGATGCCGGTCTGAGCGCCCTCCCGGTACGGCTCCATCAGGATGGTCGCCACGACGCGGATTTTCCCGCCCGGCGCGGGGTGGACATTGACCTCGCCGAACGGATCGACAACCTTCTTCAGCTGGGCCATGAGTGTGTCTCCAAGGGCGTTGGCCCCCGCACCCCCCTGGCCCCCCTCTCCCACGAGGAGAGAGGGGGCCGGGGGGTGAGGGGGATTAGACCGTCAGATCCTGGCGGATACGCTGCCCCTCCACCTCCAGGGTGAAGTGCGAGGAATTGGCGGGTAGCCGGAAGTCCAGGAACGCGGGCAGTCCGGTATCGGAGTAATCCTTCGCCACGCGATCCTCGGCGTCGAGCACCTTGCCGCGGTCCGCCACGCGCGCGTTCTTGCTGACCACCTCGGCGAAAATCTGCTGCAGGACGCGCATCTGAGTGGCGATTTTGTGGTCCCACAGGTCGATGGGCGTGCCCGTGTCGAGGTCATCCAGCTCTTCCATCTGCCGCTCGTTGACGTTGTCGCCGACCCCGACCAGGACGAACTTGACCGGCTTGCGCCGCCCGGCGGCGATCTCCCGGGCCAACCACCGGCTGTAGTCCTTGACGGCGGCGAGGTCGTGCAACTCGCCGTCGGTGATGAACACGTAGAACCCCCACGGCGCATCCTTGAAGCGCTCCACGAAATACCGGGCTGCGGGCAGCAACTGGGTGCCGGTGCCGTAATCGCGCGGTGGGCCGAAGACGTGCGCCTCGGCCTGCTCGGCACGGAGATCCCCGACCTCTTCAATGCGGCTGCCGCCGGGGCCGGTCGCCCAGTAGATGACGGTGGTGCCGCCGTCGGCGTCGAGGGTCCGCGCCAGGTAGGCGCAGAGCTTCTGGGCCACTGGCGTGATCTCGTTGACGGTCGGCTTCTTGCGGCCGAACAGGCCGCCCAGGAACCCGCCGCCGCCGCTGCTCCCGTAGAGCGGTTCCATCGACCCGGACCCGTCGAGAGCGATCCCGGTCTGGGTGCCCTCGCGGCGCGGCTCCATGAGGATGGTGGCGGTGACCCGGATTTTGCCGCCCTTGTCGGGGTAAACGTTCACCTCGCCGAACGGATCGACGACCTGCTTCACCTGGGACATGGGCACCTCTCAGGGTGATGGGGATGCCGGGGCCGGCATCTGTAAAGTGCTTCGTCCCCACGGGATGATTATTGACCCGGCGCTGCGGCTGGCGGGCACTCGTTGCCGGCGAGGACCGCTGTGGCCGTTCGTCCGTAGGGCTGCCGCGCCTGGGTTACAGCGTCGGGCCGATGCTCCACGGCGCGAACTCCTCCTCGCCCACACCGGCTAGCTCGCTCTTCGTCTTCTTCCCGCTCGCCACCGCCAGGATCTCCTCGAAGATCTGCCGGCCGACCTCCTCAACCGGCACGCCGTCCAGGATGGCGCCGGCGTTGATGTCCATGTCGTCGCGCATGTGCTCGTACAGCGGCGTGTTGGTCGCGATCTTGAGCGACGGCGCCGGCTTGCAGCCGAACACGCTCCCGCGGCCGGTCGTGAACACGCACACGTTCGCCCCGCCCGCGACGATGCCCGTCATGCTCACCGGGTCGTACCCGGGCGTGTCCATCACCACGAACCCCTTCGTCCGCACCGGCTCGGCGTACCCGACCACGTCCACCAGCGCCGTGCTGCCACCCTTGGCGATCGCCCCGAGCGACTTCTCGTAGATCGTCGTCAGCCCGCCTTCCTTGTTGCCAGGAGACGGGTTGTTGTTGATCTCTGCTCCGAAGATGCCGGTGTACCACTCCCACCACTTGATGCGCTCGACCAGTTTCTCGCCGACGGCGCGCGTCACCGCGCGGCGTGTCAGAAGATGTTCGGCACCGTAAATCTCCGGCGTCTCGCCGATGATCGACGTCCCGCCCTGGGCGACGAGCAGGTCCGACGCGACACCGAGCGCCGGGTTGGCGGTCACCCCGCTATTGCCATCGGACCCGCCGCAGTTGGTGCCGAGGACGATCCGGTCCGCCGGTAACGTCGTTCGGCGCACATCGTTGACGCGCGGCAGCAACTCGGCGATGGCGCGTACACCCGCCTCGACCGTCTTGCCGATCCCGCCGCACTCCTGGATGGTCAGCACCAGTGGCGGCTTCCTGCCCGGCTCGCCGAGCCGAATGAGGCCCTGGTTCTCGATCAGGTGGACCGCCTGGCCGGTCTCGCAGCCGAGGCCGACGAGGATGTAGGCGGCGATGTTCGGATGCTTCGCGAAGCCGGCGAGGGTGCGGTCGAGTTGGTTGTGGTCCGAGCCGTCATACTGCATCGCGCAGCCGGCCTTGTGGGTGATCGCCAGCACTCCATCGACGTTCGGATACCGGCTCAGCAGGTCCGTTGCCCGGAAGCGCTCGGAGATGTACTTGCTCGTGCTCGCCGAACAGTTGACGGTGCTGATGATGGCGACGTAGTTGCGCGTCCCGTAGCGCAGGTGCTCGGGGCGGTCCGGTCCGCGGTCGTAGCCCTGGAAGGTGCGCTTCGCGGCCGGGGCGGCGGGCGGCGGCGGGCAGTCGCGGCAGAAGGCGTAGTCGCGCTCGAAGGCATCGGCGGCAACGTTGTGGACGTGGACATGTTCGCCCGGCGCAATGTCGCGGCTCGCGAAGCCGATGATCTGGCCGTACTTGCAGACCGCCTCGCCCTTGCGGATGGGGCGCAGGGCGACCTTGTGGCCGAGGCCGATCCGGTCGGCGACGGTCAGGTCCGTCCCGTTGTACTGGACCTCCTGGCCCGGCTCCAGACGGTGTGCGGCGACGGCGACGTTGTCCTCCGGGCGAAGGTGGACGGCGACTCGCGACAGCGGCACGGCAGGCATCAACAGGCTCCCGGGTAGGGTGCTGGGTATTTGTGTCACGATACCGCGCCGGGGCGGGGTTTGCAAACCTGCACGGTCCGGCGCGCCCTCAGGGGCGCAACGACAACCCCGGAGCGGGAGCACCCCGGCCCAAG
>JADLBT010000033.1 GCA_020847555.1 Gemmataceae bacterium | reverse complement strand
GTCGATGGTCAGTTCGCCCGGCTTGCCCAGCCCCGCGACCACAACCCGTGGCGCGGCCACCTTCCCGAGCGTATGGATGAGCGTCAGTTCGTTCGCCTTGCCGCGGATGTCGCCCAGCGCAATCAGGTGCGAGATCGCCCCGCCCAGTGCCGTGTCCACCGCGCCGGTGCCTCCGCCGGGGCTCGTCACGCCTTCGAAAAGGTTCACGACGATGGCGTCGGCGGTGACGGTCGCGATGTCCTGGCATTCGACGCGGACGTCCATGGCAAGCTCCTGTACCCGTGGTCTGCGGGGGAGTGTAGGCCGTGGCACGAAACCGGGCGAGACGTCCCCGCAGCCATTGCTATCCCCGGATCCGGAATCCCGGGCCCTTCAAGTCCACGTGTTTTCCGTCGATACCATTGCAAGCATTCCGACACGCTTTCGTTATTCCTCTAAGAGATACCGGCGCTAGGGTGTTACCGGGGTGAGGACCGGCGGAAATGATGCGTTTACAAACCACCACTGTACTGGTCGTGCATAGACTGCCAGGTGTGCGGCGCTTCATCGCGCTCACGCTGCGTCTCCAGGGGATGCAGCCTGTCGAGGCGGACAACGGCGTGGCGGCGCTTGAACTGATGCAGCGCCGAAGGCCGGCGCTTGTGGTCGCGGAGGCAGAGGTGCCCGGAGTCAGCGGGCAGGAACTGGCGGAGCGCGCGGCGGCGATGCGCCCGGCGCCCGCGGTCTTCCTCGTCAGCGCCTGCGGCCGGCCCGCCAAGGGCGCCGAGGCCGGCTTTCTGGCAGAGCCGTTCTCACTGGACGAATTGCTCGAAGCCGTCGCGCCCTACCTGTCCGGGCCGGAGCCGGGCCCGCCGGGGTTGCCGCAGTTTGCGTGAGCCGTCAGGCGGGCGGCGCAAGCCGCTCGCCCGGCCGCGGTGCGCGCTGCATTGCCGGCGGCGGCGACAGTTCGAGCAGGAACGCCGGCCCCGGCCATTGGACGCGCCCAAGCACCGGGTGGTCCAGCTCGCGCCAGAAGCCGTTCGCCACCAGGTGAGGGTCGGCAAGCGCGTCTCCGAGCGAATTCACCGGCGCTGCAGGCACACCCCGCGCCTGTGCCCCCCGGCAGAACTCCTGCGCATCCATCGTCATTGTCAGGGCGGTCACGAGCTCGGTCACTTCCGCCGCGAACGCGTTCCGCACAGTCGAAGCGCCCCGGAAGCGCTCGTCGAGCGCCTCCTCCCGGCCCGTCGCCTCCGCGATCCACTTCGCCAGCGCGTCCCAGTGGTCCGGGAAGAGCGCGAGGATGCTGACGAGCCGGTCCGCGCACCGGTAGAAGCCGTACGGCACCGATGCAAGCGAACGGTCGCCGGTGCGCCGCCGCGGGATCATGTCGTCCAGCAGCGTGAGCATGCTCGTCCCGCCCTGCGCCGTCGTCACCAGCGTCTCGTGCGCCGAGACGTCCACCCGCTGGCCGAGCCCGTCGCGCTGGCGCGCCTGCAGTGCCGCCAGCACCGCAATCGCCCCGTGCACCCCCGCGATCGCGTACGACATCATCCCGCCCGGCATCAATGGCCGCCGGTCCGGGTATCCCGTGAGCTGGAGCATCCCCGAGAGCGCCCAGAGCACCAGGTCATCCGCGCGCCAGTCGCGGTAGGGCCCGTCCTGCCCGAACGGCGTCACCGAGACCCAGACCAGGCCGGGGTCGGCTGCGCACTGCGCCGCCGGACCCACCCCCAGCCGGTCCAGGTAACCCGGCGCGAAGCTCTCGTACACCACGTCCGCCTCGCGCACGAGCGCCCGGAACTGCTCCCGGCCCTCCGGAATCTCGAGCGACAGCACGACGGACGACTTGCCGGCGTCCACGTACTCGTGGAAGAGGCTGACGCCCTTGTTCATTGGCTCGAACGACCGGAGCGGTGTCCCGCCCGGCGGCTCGATGCGCGTCACGTCCGCGCCGAGGTGGGCCAGCAGCCGCGTGCCATAGGCGCTCATCTCATCGCTCAGGTCGAGGACGCGCACGCCTGCCAGGGGAGGGCCGGCCGCCACGCTCCGGGAGGGGACCGGAGCGGTGGAGGCCGGCGTCACGGGGGCGCCTTCGGCGGGGTCCGGGCGGGGCAGCCGGAGCATCGGCAGGCCCCAGCGCAACCACGGCCGCCCGTCCAGTTGGACCTCGCTGTTGGCTTCGAGCGGCGGCGAAATCGCCCGCGCCTCCAGCAGTGCCTCCACTTCGGCCGTGGACAGCCCGGCGGCCTCGGTGAGGACGTCGCCCGTGTGCATCCCGAACGGAGGCGCGGCAGTCTCGTAGACGAGCGGCGTACGCGACGGTTTCAATGGCAGCCGCGGGATCACGTCCACGCCCAGCCGCCCGTGGCTGACGACCTTCCAGTATTCCCGCGCCTGCAACTGGATGTCGCCCGCGTGGTCCCAGTGGTCCTGCACCGGCGCCGAGGCGATGCCCGCCGCCTGCAGCCGCAGCGCCACCTCCCACGGGGACTGGCACTCCGTCCACCGCGCGACGGCCGCGTAAAGCTCGGCCCGGTGTGCGAGCCTTCCGGCGGTGGTCGCGAAGCGAGCGTCGTCGGCCCAGTCCGGCCGGCCCGCCGCCCCGCAGAGGCGCGCCCACTCAGCGTCGCCGGCGACCGTGATCGCGACCCAGCGGTCCTCGCCCTTGCAGGGGAAGACGTCCGCCGGGGCGCAGCCGGCCCGCCCGTTGCCGTCCCTGGTGATGGCGTGCCCGAGCGACGCGTCCGCCATCTGCGGTCCGAGGCAGGCGACCGTGGCGTTGAACTGCGCGAGGTCGACCCGCTGCCCGCGGCCCGTGGCCTCCCGCTGCCGCAGGGCCGCCAGGATCGCGACGACCGCGTGGTAGGCGCTGAGGTAGTCGGGGAGCGGCACCGGCGTCATCACCGGCGGCCGGTCCGGGTCCCCCGTCAGGCCATCGAACCCCGACAGCGACGACAGGTTCGGCCCCCAGGAGCGGTAGCCGCTGTACGGCCCTTCGCGCCCGAAGCCCGGCATGGCGACGTGCACCAGCCGCCCGTTCGCCTCCTTCAGCGACTCCCAGTCCAGCGCCAGCGACTGGATCGCCGGCAAGCTGAGGTTGCAGACGAAGACATCGCTCGCGGCGACCAGCTGCCGGAAGACCCGCTGGCCCTCCGGATGCTTCAGCTCAATCGCGAGGCTGCGCTTCTGCGCGTTGAAGAGGTTGTTCCCGGCCATCAGGTCCGCCCCGGCCGGCCCGTATCCCTTCGGCGTCCAGGCGGGCCCGGACTGGGCCGAGAGCATGCCCCCGGACCGCGACTCCACCTTGAACACATCGGCGCCCAGGTGGCCGAGGTAGCGTGCGCAGAGGGGACCTGCGATAGCCACGCCACACTCGACCACCCGTAGCCCTGAAAGCGGCGCGTTCACGCCCGGTCGAGCCACACGTTCTTGTAGTTCCACCGGGTGTCGTACGCGCCGGTACCCGTGCGCAGCCCGTAGCCCTCGG
>JADLBT010000032.1 GCA_020847555.1 Gemmataceae bacterium | reverse complement strand
GACGGGGGGCTCACGCTCAGTTAACGCCGTGTGACGTCCCGGAACGACGGGCCCCGTGCCACCGCAGGCTTCCCCCCTGGCCTGACCCCTGCCCCTCCCCTCGCTACACTCCCCCCATGAGCACTCCCGAACCCTCCCCCTCGCGCCCGCTCGCGGGCCTCCGGGTCATCGACATCTCGACCTACGTCGCAGGGCCCTCCGGCGGTATGACACTGGCGCAGCTCGGCGCCGATGTGATTCGCGTGGACCCGCTGGGCGGCGCGCCCGATATGCGGCGGCTCGCGCACAATTCGCGGGGGCGGAGCCTGTACTGGGCCAGCCTGAACCGCGCCAAGCGTTCCATCGAGGTCGATCTGGCGTCTGAAGACGGCCGCGACGTCGTGCGGCGTCTGCTCGCGGCACCGGGATCTGAGAACGGCATCCTGTTGACGAACGCCGTCGGTGCAAAATGGCTCGCCTATGACGAGCTGTCGTCGGTGCGCCCCGACCTGATCCAGGTCTTCATTGCCGGCAACCGCGATGGCTCGCCGGCGGTCGACTACACCGTGAACGCCGAGGTCGGGCTGCCGTGGATCACCGGGCCGGCCGGCATCGAGGCCCCGGTCAACCACGTGCTGCCGGCGTGGGACTTCCTGGCAGGGCAGCATGCGGCGTTCGCTATTCTCGCGGCCGAGCGCCTCCGATCGAGGACCGGCAAGGGTCAGCTCGTCACCATCTACCTGGCCGAGGTCGCGCTCACCACGGTCGCACATATGGGGTTCATCGCCGACGCGGCGGTGAACAAGCGGCCGCGCCTGCGGGACGGCAATTTCGTCTATGGCATGTTCGGC
Organism: Gemmataceae bacterium; assembly: GCA_020847555.1. The sequence goes on along the minus strand of JADLBT010000032.1, from coordinate 2,921 downwards.
GCCGACTTCGGCACGTCCGACAGGCGCCGGGTCATGATCGTCGCCCTGACCGAGCGTCACTGGAAGAGCCTCGTCGAGCTGAGCGGAGTCGAGGCACCGGTTGCCGCGCTGGAGACCGCGCTGGGCGTGTCGTTCGGCGACGAGATCACCCGCTGGCGATACCGCGGCGTCCTCTACGACCTCATCCGGCCGTGGTTCGAAGATCACACACTCGACGAGATCACATCCGCGCTGAAGGCCGCTCGGGTCCTCTGGGCGCCCTACCGGACCTTCGAGGAGCTGGTGAATGAACCCGATTCGCTCTTGAATCGATCTCCGCTGTTCACCGACTTCGAGCACCCCGGCATCGGCTCCTTCCCTGCCCCGAAATCGGTGCTCGACTTCGACGGCGCCGACGATTCCTCGCGCCAGCCCGCGCCCGCCCTCGGCGAACACACGGACGAGATCCTCCGGGAACTGCTTGGCATGACGCCCGGTGCGATCGATGACCTGCACGCCCGGGGCGTCGTGGGCAGGCATTCCGCATAGCCCACCCGGCGAACAAGGCCGACCGGACCGCCAGGCCGCGACGATTGGTACTGTCGTGCGGGACCACCGCGATGGGACCTGCGTGAGGAGGTACGAGGGATGCACCTGCTCTCAAGCCGCCGCGGCGCGACCCTGTTGCTGTGCCTCGTCACACTGGCAGTGTCTTTCACCAGCCCCACCCTTTCTCCAGCCGCACCGGTGCCGCGCGTCGGGAAACGGCCGCCGATGGGCGATTGTCTCGCCACGCCGTCGCCGTGCGCATGGAACACTGGTCTTGCCATCGTGCAGGGCACGCCCGTCAAGCGAGGCGGCGTCGTCACGCTGTATGCGGACCGGTGAGTCCAGGGCGTCACTATCGCGTGGGACGGCGTATCTTCGAACGCACCGGGCGACCCCCTGCCCGGGAGCTGCAAACCCGGAGCGCTTGTCTGCCGGTTCCGGCTCGACGACCGCTACTCGGCGGTCCACTGGTCCGCTGCCCGCCAGGAGTGGGTGAGCGTGGTCGCGCCCGTGGACTTCAGAAAGCGGCCCTGACGGGCCGCCGCGACGCTCGGGTTGAGCAGCCGAAGACCTCTCCCTACCGTATGACTCGTACCAACTGACGAGGTTTAGGCGTGCCGGACATTTTCGACGAGATCTCCACCCTCGGCCACGAGCAAGTCGTCCTGTGCTCCCTCCCGGAGGTCGGACTCCGCGCGATCATCGCGGGGCACGACACCACGCTCGGCCCGGCCGGCGGCGGACTGCGCATGTGGCAGTACGCGGACGACCGGGCGGCGCTGACGGATGCGCTCCGGCTTTCCCGCGGGATGACCTACAAGTACGCGGCGGCGGGTCTCAACCTTGGCGGCGGCAAAGCAGTCATCATCGGCGACCCGAAGACGCAGAAGACCGAGGGGCTGATCCGTGCCTTCGGCCGCTTCATGTCGCGCATGGGCGGGCTGTACCTGACCGGCGAGGACGTCGGGATCACGCTCGAGGACCTGGTCGTCCTGCGCAGTGAGACGCCCTATGTGATCACCATGCCCGAGGAGAACGGCGGTGTCGGGCCCATCGCGCCAGCCACCGCCGTCGGCACGCTCGAGGGCATCAAGGCAGCGGTGGAGGCGGCCTACGGCACACCGGACATCAAGGGAAAGCGAGCAGCCGTACAGGGCGTCGGCGCCGTGGGCGGCGAAGTCGTGCGGGAGCTGGTGAACGCCGGCGCTGTTGTTACGGCCACCGATATCGATGCCGCCCGGCTGGAGGCGTTCCGCAAGGAACTCGGGATCGAGGCGGTCTCTCCCGACGCGATCTATGACGTGGACTGTGAGATCTTCAGCCCCTGCGCCCTCGGCGCCACCATTAACGAGCAGACCCTGCCCCGGCTGAAGGCGAAGGTCATCGCGGGCTGTGCGAACAACCAGCTCGCAACTCCCGCCGTGGGCGACGAGGTCTACGCGAAGGGAATCATCTACGCGCCGGACTACATCATCAACGCCGGCGGCGCCACCATCGACGCCGACCGACTCCAGCCCGGTGGCTTCAACCGCGAACGGGCGATGGTTGCGGTCCGGGCCATTGGCGGCCGGGTGGCCGAGGCCCTCCGCATCTCTCGCGACGAGAACGTGCCGTCGTACATCGCCGCCGACCGGCTCGCCGAGAGGCGGCTGGCGGCCATGCGTGCGGTCAACAGCCTCAGCTCGGGCCCTCGCTGGTCCCCTGCCGCGGGCCTCGAGGTCCGGCGCTAAGGTTGCGGGGCCGGCGATGAGTGGCGATAAGGCGCTAGCGGGCTTTCGCGTCCTTGACCTGACGCGGGCGCTCACGGGGCCGTTCGCCACGCGTTACCTGGCAGACCTGGGCGCAGATGTTATCAAGATCGAGCCTCCGGGCGGTGAACCGGGGCGTGCGCTGGGCCCGTTCAAGGACGACGTGCCCGGCCCCGAGCGAAGCGGCACGTTCTTCCTGCTGAACCTGAACAAGCGGAGTGTGGTGCTCGCCCTCAAGTCCGAACACGGCCGCGACACATTCCTCCGGCTCACGGCGACCGCCGACCTCGTCGTCGAGAGTTTTCGGCCCGGCGTACTGGCGGAGCTGGGGCTGGGCTACGAAGCGCTCCGCGCGGCTCACCCTCGCGTCGTTCTCCTCTCAATCTCGAACTTCGGGCAGACCGGCCCATACCGCGATTTCAAGGGCTCTGAGACCGTGCTATACGGCATGGGTGCGGAGATGTACTCCGTCGGGCTTGCGGACCGCGAGCCGCTGAAGATGGGCGGCACCGTCGCACTCTTCCAGGCCGGTGCCGCTGCAGCGGTGGCGGCGGTTGCCGGTCTGGCGGCCGCTCGGCGTCACGGTGTCGGCCAGTGGATCGACTTCTCGGTGTACGAGGCGATGACCTCGAGCGTCGACCGACG
>JADLBT010000031.1 GCA_020847555.1 Gemmataceae bacterium | reverse complement strand
TGACGTTGCCGCTGGGCCGGTTGAACACCACCTGGAACTGGGCCTGCTGGTTCTGGGCGCCCGGCATCGGAACGTTCTTGCGGCCAAGGCGGCCGAAGAAGGCGGCCAGACCCCAGTAGTCGTCCTGGCTCCACTTCTCGTAGGGATGGTGGTGGCACTGGGCGCACGCCAGACGCAGACCGAGGAACACCTGGGCGATGTCATCGACGAAGTTCTCGGGGTTCTGCAACTCCTTGTACCAGACGGTCGGCGGACTCGCCGCCTCGTCCCCGGTGGCGGCCAGGATCGACCGGGCGAACTGGTCGTAAGGCATGTCCTCGGCGATGGCCTCGCGGATCCAGCTGTGGAACGCGAACGTCCCGCGCGCCCGCTGCGGATCGTTGCGCCGCTTAACGCGCAGGATGTCGGCCCACTTGTTCGCGAAGTAGTACGAGTATTCCGGTGTGTCCAGCAGTCGATCGACCAGGGCGTCGCGCTTGTTCGGATTCGGGTCGGCCAGGAACGCCTTGATCTGGGTCGGGGTCGGCAGGGTGCCGGTGAGGTCGAGCGACGCCCGGCGGATGAACTGCTCGTCATTGCACAGGTTCGACGGGACGATGCCGAGTTCCTTCCACTTCTTGTGGGTGAACCGATCGACTACCGTGCGGTAGGGGAACTGGTAGTCGGGGATGGTGGCGCCGAGCGGCACCGTCACGCGGAAGACGGCGACGTGGGCCTGATAGCGGGCCATGACAGCGGCCTCGCCGCTCATCTCCAGGGTGCGCACCAGCGCGGCGCCATCGACGACGGCGATTTCCGAGTCGTTCGACTCGTACTGGGCGCGCTGCGTCACGTCGAGGACCGACCCGTCGCTGTAGTGGGCGAGAACCGCGAACTGCTGGCGGTTGTTCCGGGTCAGGATGCGGTGTTCGGGGAAGATGCTGATCTTCGTGACGACCGGATCGGTCGGCTTGCCGAATGGCGTGCCGGCGGCGATCCACCGGCGGATGAGCTTGTACTCGTCGTTGTCCACTTCCATGCGCTTGCCGCCCGCGTGGGCCATCGTCCCGGTCGCCTTGAGCAGCAGCAGGCTGTTCGCGGGGGAGCCGGGCAGCAGCCGCCGCCCGCGCGCCTCCTTCACCAGCGTCATGTAGTCGAGTTCGGGCACGAAGCCGAGGAGCGACAGGGCGAAGCCGTTCTGACCGCCGGACTTGCCGTGGCACCCGCCCGAGTTGCAACCGAGCTTCGTGAAGATCGGCACGATCTGGTTGGCGAAGTTGATCGGCAGGCTGACGTCGCAGCTCTCGGCGGTCACCGTCAGTTTCACGACCCTGTCGCCATAGGTCGCCGTCACCTCAGTGGTGCCGTTGCCCACCGGCAGGACGCGGCCGAGAGAGGTAACGCGAGCCACCTTCGGGTCGGCGACGGCGTACTTCACGTCGCCGGTCAGGTCTTGCTGGCGGGTGGCGAGGGCGCCGGTGACGACCAGCTGGGCGGAGTCTTCGAGCCCCTTCAGTGTGACTTTCGTTGGCTGGACGGCGAGGGCGGTCACCTCGGCCGGTTTCGGCATGGCGACCGTGTCGCCCTTGACGGGTTTGGTGTTGTACAGGTCGTCGGCGGCGAGCCGCCCACCGGCCAGGGCGAGGGCCGCGAGGACCGCCAGAGCAAGCCGGTACTGGTGTGCGCCATTCATGCGATAGAACCCCCCTTCGGTTCAGGTAGGACAGACGACGCCGCTTGAATCGGACGCCGTGGGTAGGCAACTCCGAGGCAGGAAGCATCTGGGGCGGGTCACGGGCTGGTTGTGTTTGGCAGAGGCATTATCAAGAGTACCCAAATTCCGCGTCCCCGCAAGCGCGAAGTCCGGAATTCCGCGCGCCCGCAAACCTACCCCCCTTTTCGCCCCCGCGGGCACTGACGGCCGGATTGATCTGAGCGGCACAGGCCGCGCCGGACGATTCTTCCTGAACACAGAGAGTCATCTCCCGGGTTGCCGGCTCCCGTTTCCGGTTCCCCCGCAGGGGAAAGGGAGCTGGGGTGTAAAGCTCACAGGTCACGCCCCGTGGGCCAGGTTACCGAAGACCTGACCCACGGGACGCTACCCGTGGGCTTTACGCCTGGCAGGGGAGCGGTTTGGTCCCAAAGCCCTTTGAGAGCCATCTTGCTCCTACCCTTGCCCTCTGCCGCAAGGTTCGCGCGGCGCGGCCGCCTTCAACCGATGACAAATCTGTGTGAGAATCTGGTTGCATTCACGTCTGTGCTGGCTATGATCGAATAACAACCCCCCACTGCTGGCGGTGCCCTGCCGCCGCACCTGCGTAACAACCTGACCGTCCGTAGCCTGTGGCCGATGCTGCCCCTGGCGGCGCCGACCCCACCGGACGACCACCCCGGGCTACCCCACCCGTTGGCGACGGCCTGGGCTCCCCTGCCCTGGATCCACCCACAAGAGCCCGCCGAGAGCGACCCATGCCGCCGGACTCGAGCAACCTCGCCGACCGTCTCACCGGCCACGCCCTCCGTAACGCCCATCTGCGCCAGCGCTCCCTCGCCCGCGCCCTGAGCGCTCCCCCGTTGGTCCGCCTGGTCGTGCGCCTCCGGGCCGAGGTTCTGGGGCTGACGCGCCTGGAGTGCGCCCGCCTGTCGGGTATCAGCCGCGGCGCCCTGCGCGACCTGGAGCTGGGCATCCACGTCCCGAGTCGCCAGACCCTGCAGCAGTTCCTCGCGTTCTGCGAACAGCGCGGCATCGACGCCCCCGACCTGGAGGAACTGCGCCGCCTGTACGCCGGCGCCGGCGACACGCTCGAGGAGTTCCTCGGCCGGCTGGAGCTGCGCGCCGGCTCGTCGCGCGAGCTGGCCCGGCGCGTCGGCATCAGCGCCACCACCCTGTGGGAGTACCGCCGGGGCAACTTCCCCTTGCCCCTCGACCTGCTCCGGCGGCTGTGCAGGGCAGCCGGGGAGGACAGCACCCGGGCGGAGCAACTGTGGCACGAGGCGACCCGGCAGCGGTTCCTCGACCGCGGCCTCCCGGAGGCGTGGGCGGAGTTGTGCGTCCTGTGCGCCCGGTCCGGCCACACCGAAGGGCACCTGCTGCGCCTCGGGGTGAGCACGACCGCCTTCCGCCGCCTGCGCTACCTGGAGCTGCCGGCCTGGGGCGAGGTCGCGGACGCCGCCCGCCGGCTGTGCAGGGACGACGCGGAGTATCGGGCTGTACAGCGGTTGTGGGAGGGGAACCGGGCCGAGCAGCAGGTGCAGAACGGCGATGGCTTTGGCGGTCAGCTGAAGCGGCTGCGCGAGCGTCAGGGAATCGACCGGCGCGACCTGGCGGACCTGTTTGGCGTCGGCGGCAAGAAGCCGGCCCGGATCATCAAGCACATCGAGGAGGACGGGCTATACTCGGCCCAGGCCTACCCGGCTGGGCTGGCGGCACTCCTCGCCGGCAAGCCGGCCGAGCGCGATCGACTGCTGCGGCTGTGGTGCGAGCGGCGCAGCCACTTCCACCAGCGCCGCCGACCGGAGACGCGCACCGACCTGCGTCTCGTGCGCGAGATGTACGGGTTCGGGCTGCGCCACGTCGAGGCGATCCTGGGGTACACCAGCCTCGAATACCAGAAGATCGAGCGCGGCGTCACGGTCCTGCAGCCGACCGCTCTGCAGCGCATCGCCGATGCCCTGCACCGGGCCGGCCAGCGCCGGGTGGAGGATCTGCTTCGGCAGCGGGCGTCGCGGGAGGCGGCACAGCAGGCCTGGCGGTCGCCGCAGACGGTGCGCGAGATGATCGTCTTGCTGGCGCAGCGTGAGGGGGGCATCCTGCCGCTCGGCCGGCTGCTCCGGCAGGCCGGCGTGACCGGGCTCTGGGCCGGGCGGCTGCGGGCGGTGGCGCAGGGTCTGGACGTACCGGCGTGGCCGGTCGTGGCGCGGATCGCGCAGGCGTGCGAGGTGGCCGACCTCGAGGCCGTCCGGCGCGACTGGGACGAGTGCTACCGGAGCCGCCTCCAGCGGCACTTCCCGTCCCCGCTGGGGGTCGAACTGCGCCTGCTGATCGGGGAGGTGGCGACGACGCTGCGCGACCTGAGCCCGCGTCTCGGGTTCAACTACTCGGTGCTGATCCGCGAGTTCCAGCGCCTCGACCGCGACGAGCCGATCCGGTGGTTCCACGTCGAACGGTTGCTGCGCGTCATCGGCGTGGCGCCCGAGTCCGAGCGCTGGAAGGAAATCCGGGCGCTGTGGTCCACCGCCGAAGCGCGCCGCAAGGCGCGCAGGCCGGACCGGCGCAACGGGGCCACGTGAGGGCCGCGCTGCCGGCGCGTCCCTTCCGCGCCGTCGCCGCGCGTACACCTGTTTCGTACATCAGGTACACGTACCCGCCGACGCCGACACCGCCTTCTCCGGGACAGGTAGGCTGCCGATCGCACAGGAAGTTGCGTCATGGAAATTCTCGCGCTCCGGGCCGCCCTCAGCGAACAATCCCTCAACGCCCTGGTATCTCGGCACCTGCCAGGAGAGATACCCATCGAGGAACTCCGCTTCCTGATCACGGAGGAGGGCCTCGTCATCAAGGGCGAGTACCCACTGCTCGTCACCGTCTCGTTCGAGACGCTCTGGGAGCTGACCGTGCGCGGCGGGAAAGTGCTCGCCCGCCTTTCGCGCCTGCGCACCCTCGGGATGCCGATGGGCGTCCTGAAGAGCCTGGTAATGGGGGCGATCGCCTCGACCGCGAAGACGGAGGAGTGGCTCGGCGTGGACCGGGACACCATTGAGGTGGACGTCGAGCGGTTGCTGGCAAGGGAGGGCGTGCCGGCGCGGCTGAATCTGACGGGGATTCGCTGCGAGGCTGGCGTCCTGCTGATCGAGGCCGGCAAGCTGCCGGGCGCGTAATCCTGGCGAACCGAACTCCTGTCTGAGCCCGCAGCGTCAGCGAGGAAGAAGCCCTGTCCCCCGCTTACACTTCGGGCTCGGATGGAATGGCCTCGCGGGCTTTCCCCGCTCTCTCGCAAACCATCTTCCTCTCGATCAGGGGAGGGACTTGCGCCAGGTGAGCAGCGCCTTCCGCATCCGCAGCGCCCGTTCGGGTTCCGCAGCGGCCAGGTTCTTCGACTCCCGCGGGTCGGCGGCCAGGTCGTAAAGTTCCGTCCGCGAGCCGTCGGCGTTGACGAGGAGCTTCCAGCTGCCGTCGCGCATCGCCAGGTTGGGGCTACGGTCCTTCTCGGGCGGATACTTGAAGTACTTCTCGTTGCGGCCGTATTCCCAGAACAGCGGCCGGTGCCGCTCCTTCAGGGGCTTCCCCCGCAGTGCCTGCCCGCGGTCCTCCCCGTCGAACTTCACGCCCGCCGGGAGCTTCGCCCCCGTCAGCGCCGCCAGGGTCGGTACGAAGTCGGTCGCGCTCAGTACCGTCGTCGCGTCGGTCCGGCCGGCGGGAACCACCCCTGACCAGTGGATGATGCAGGGCAGGCGCAGGCCGCCCTCGTACAGGCTCAGCTTGCTGCCGCGCAGGCCGACGGTCCGCGCCCCGCCGAACGTCGGCAGCGGGCCGTTGTCGCTGAGGAAGATCACCAGGGTGTTGTTCTCGATGCCGAGCACCTTCAGCCCCTTCAGCAGCTGGCCGATTTGCCGATCGACCTCCTCCATGACTCCCCGCAGGTTCGCCCTGGTGTTGCCCTTTTTCGCGGCCGCCGACGGCACCCACGGCGTGTGCGGGTCGTCGAGCCAGAGATTCACGAAGCACGGGCGGTCCTTGTTGCGGCGGAGGAAGTCGAGCGTGCGCTCGACGAAGAACGCCGTCCGGTCCCATCGCTTCACTTTGTCCTTGGCGGACCAGATCCAGTCGGTCGCGGTGATGTCTGGATGGGGCTCCGGGCTCTCCCAGGTGCCGGCGTGCTCATCGTACCCGTAGGCTGCGAACTTTGGGGCGTTGCGCACGTCGCGCCCGCCGCCGAGATGCCACTTGCCGATGTGGGCCGTGCGGTAGCCGAGGAGCCGCAGGATCCGGGCCAGCGACGGCGCCTGCGGATCCAGGAAGTCGGCCTGCGCGCAGCCGCGGGTGCCGGCGCGGGTCTGGAGGAAGCTGGTGATCTTCCCCCGCGCCGGCACGCAGCCGGTCAGCAGGCCGGCCCGCGACGGCGAGCAGATCGGCGAGGCGGCGTAGTACTGCGTGAACCGCGTGCCGCCCTTCGCCAGGCGGTCCAGGTTCGGGGTGCGTGCGACCTCCCTGCCATAGCAGCCGATGTCCCCCGGCCCGAGGTCGTCGGCAAGGACGATCACGATGTGCGGCTTCCTGGGCGTGCCGGCGGCGGATGCCAAAGGGCACAGGGCGGTGAGGGCACACAGGACAGCTGCCAGGGTCGTCGTGCAGTGCGGTCGCATGGGGCAGTGCCTCCGTGGTCGCGGGTCTTTCGGTAGCCGTCACTTCGCAAGTTTCGCCAGCAGGCCGAGGGCGGCGCTCTGGATCTGGGCGGCCGCCTTCACCTCCAGGAAGCTCGACTTCGCGCGCCACGTCTCGTAGCCGCCGAGGGCGTGCTGCTCCTCCGTCGGAAGGTAGCCGGCGTAGTCGTTCGCCATGCCGACCAGCAGCGTGGCCTTGAACGGGCTCTTGCCCTTGAGGTTCAGCCCGAGCTGGCAGAACGGCTCGCCGGGCAGCGCAACGATGGCGAGGTCGCCGACACGCAGCGCCTGGACCGGGGTGCGGAATCGGGCCGGCCACTCGGCGAGCTGCACCGTCTCCCGCGCGTAGATCGTGTCGAGGTCGCGCAGCGGACCCTGCGGCGCCCGCTGGAGCACCTCGCGCGCCTGGGCCACCTCGGCCTTCGACGGCTGCCGAACCGCCAGGTCGAGGGTCGTTTCCTGGACCGCCAGCGGCACCCAGGTGTGGTAGCGGACGGTGCGCCAGGCGTCGTGGATCGCGTTGGCGACCGTTTCCCCGACGGCGTGCATGCGGTGGTACTCGTGGGGCTGGCGCAGCGGCCGGCTGACATCGACAGCGTTGACGTCGCCGAAGCAGCCGTTGGCCAGCATGCCGACGAACGGCTGGCGCGGGTCGCGGCGCGGACCGCCGGTCCGGTCGTGGAGCAGGTCCGCGACGACGCCGAAGTAGTCCGCCGAAACGTCGGTCGGCGGGTTGGCGCCGACGTAGTGGAGGGCGTAGCTGGCGTAGACGGCGAGCGGCTGGCCGTCGGGCCGGGCGGCCTTCTGGACGGCGAGGACGGGTACGTCGGGGTCGGTCGGTCCGGCCGGGCGAACGATCTGCCTGTCCCCGGGCGTGGGGTTGGTCTGGACCTGGTCCCTGCCGTCAGGGAACGGGGTCGGCACGCGGGCGCCTGGGGCCATGATGTATCGGCGGTTGAAGGCGACCCG
>JADLBT010000030.1 GCA_020847555.1 Gemmataceae bacterium | reverse complement strand
GAGCGCGCCGAGCAGGAGCGTGCCGAGAAGGAGCGCGCCCAACACGAGGTCGAGCAGGAGCGTGCCGAGAAGGAGCGCGCCCAACACGAGGTCGAGCAGGAGCGTGCCGAGAAGGAGCGCGCCCAACACGAGGTCGAGCAGGAGCGTGCCGAGAAGGAACGCGCCCAACACGAGGCCGAGCAGGAGGGCCGGAAGGCAGCCCGGTGGCTTGCCCGGTTGAAGGAACTCGGAATCGATCCGGAAGTCTGAGCGCGGGCTCGAACCGAGCGGAAAGTGTCGGATCAGGTGATATGAGAGGCCGCCTCCTCGCCCCTGCCCCAAGCACGCTCCCTGACACCAGAGCGGAGAGGAAATGCCCGGCGACGCGGACGCGGTCGTGATCGGGGCGGGACCGAACGGGCTGGCGGCCGCGGCCACGCTGGCGCGGCACGGCTGGCGCGTGCTGGTGCTGGAGGCGAAGGCGCGTCCCGGCGGCGCCGTCTACTCGGAAGAGTTGACCCTGCCGGGTTACCTGCACGACGTGGGCGCTGCCTTCTTTCCCTTCGCCGCCAGCCCGGCGTTCCGCCACCTCGACCTGGCGGGCGCGGGGTTGCGCTGGGAGAACGCCCGCCTGGAGAGCTGCCACCCGGCCCCGGATGGCTCCTGCGTCAGCATCGCGCGCGACCTCGACCTTGCCACCGCCTCGTTCGGCCCCGACGGTCCCGCGTGGCGTCGGCTAGCGGAGTGGCGGCAAGCGCTCGGGGAGCGGCTGCCGGAGGCTCTGCTGGCGCCGCTTCCGGCCCTGGATTCCGTGTGGCGGCTGGGGCCGTTGCAGGCGCTGCGGCTGGCGCTGGCAGGGGTGCGCAGCTCCGCCGGGCTGTCCCGACGCCTGTTTCGGACCGAGGCCGCCCGCCGCGTGATCCCCGGTCTGGCGCTGCACGTCGATCTCGGCCCGGAGGATCTCGCCGGCGCCGGCCTGGGGCTGGTGCTGGCGCTGCTGGCGTCGTCGCCCGGCTTTCGCATCCCTCTCGGCGGCGCTCGCGCGATCGCGGAGGCGCTGCTGCGTCGGCTGGAAGAACACGGCGGACAACTCTTGCTGGAGCAGCGCGCCGCGGAGGTGGTGGTACGCGGCGGGCGAGCGGTGGCGGTGCGGACCGGACACGGCGAGGAGTTCCGGGCGCGCCGGGCGGTCCTGGCAGACGTGGGGGCGCCAGCCCTGTACCTGCGTCTGCTGCGGCCGCGCCATGTACCTGGCTGGGTGCGTGCAGCGATGCGGCGCTTCCGCTACGGCTGGGGGACGTTCAAGGTGGACTGGGCGCTGGCCGGGGCCGTGCCCTGGTCGGCCCCGGAGGCGCGCGCGGCGGCCGTGGTCCACGCCGGGGATAGCCTCGCCGACCTGCTCACCTTCACGCGCCAGGTCCGCGCCGGCCGACTCCCCGCCAACCCGTACCTCGTCGTGGGGCAGCAGTCGCTCGTCGATCCGGGCCGCGCGCCGCCGGGCGGGCACACTCTCTGGGCGTACTCGCGCGTGCCGAACGACCTGGAGGGCGGCTGGGCGCGGCACCGGGAGGTGTTCGCGGACCGCATCGAGCGACGTCTGGAAGGGTTGGCGCCAGGGTTCCGCGCGTTGGTCCGGGCGCGGGCGGTGCATTCGCCCGCGGACCTGGAGGCGATGGACGAGAACCTGGTTGGCGGCGACCTCGGCGGCGGCAGCGCCTGCTTAACCCAGCAACTGTTCTTTCGCCCGGTCTTCCCCTACTTCCGCTACCGCACCCCGGTCCGCGGCCTGTACCTGGCCTCGGCGTCGGCCCACCCTGGCGCGGGGGTTCACGGCGCCTGCGGCTTCAACGCGGCGCGGATGGCGCTGCGCGATGTCCCCTGATACCGCATCGCCCTGCACGGTCGTGGTAGCGCGCCCGGTGCCGTCCTGTCAGCCCGCCTCCGCCAGCGCGGGCCGTACCCCGCGGCAGTAGAAAGCATGTTCCTCCGCTGTCGAAGGCGCCCGGAAGGTGGGCGTGCGGGCCGGGCGCTGCGGCAACCGCGGCACCTCACCGCACAGCAACCTTTCGATCACCTCCCGCCACAACTCCAGCCGGTAGAAGAACGACATCAGCCGCAGCCGGTGGTGGTCGAAGCCGCGCGGAATCGGCCAGCTCCGCTGGGCGCAGACCGGACCCTCGTCCACCTTTGGCGCCATCCAGTGGACGGTCACCCCTGTCTCGCGCTCGCCGTGGACCAACTGCCAGAACTCGGTGCAGCCGCCGCGGTACTCCGGCAGCAGCGACGAGTGGGCGTTGAGGAACCCCAGCCGGGCGGCTGCCAGCAGTCGCGCCGACAGGATGCGCGTGCCCAGTCCGAGCACCACGTCGGGCGCGTCCGCCTTCAGCGCCGCGACCGTGGCGTCGCTGTTCAGGCTCGGCGTGCGGACCAGGGGGATCCCGTACCCCTCCGCGACAGCGTCGAGCCGGCGCAGCAGCGGGCGGCCCGGTGGCTGCCGGGGGAGTGGGAACCCGCAAACGCCGGGTAGCAGCCGCGGCGCGTGCCGCTCCAGCCAGGCGAGCGCCTCCAGTTCCGAAACCCCGCACAGCGTCCACAGCGACTTGAACACGTAGTGGCGCGGCATCGCCCGGCACAGCCCCAGATGCTGCCGCAACACCCCCCACGACCGGAACCAGCGCGGCCCCTGCTGAACCGCGGCGGGCCGGCGGACCACCGCCATCGTGTCGCGGTAGATCCTCTCGATGCGCAGGCCCGTCGTCTCGATCAGGTACGCGAGGGTACTCCCGCTCTCCAGGTCCGAACCCGTGACAACGGCGAAGCGCAGGGGCGAGGGACGGGTTTCATCGGCCACGACTCACCCCACCTCCTGAAGCGCCGCCGTGTTCCCCGCCGCCGCCAGCCCGTCGTAGTGCCGCCAGACCTCCTCCAGCGTGGCGCTCGCCGCGCCGAGGGCAAGGGCGTCCTCGATCAGCTCCAGGCAGCGCTGCCGGAAGCGCGCCACCGCGTCCTCGGTTGGGAGGAGGCGGTTCGGAGCGATCTCCGATGAGTGGACCATCGCCACCCACACCGGGATGCGGTCACGCCGGAGTTGATCGAGACAGGCGCGCGACTGGGCGCGGGTCATCAGAGTCGGCCGCAGCCACAGGACGCCGGCCGGCCGCCCCGCGAGCGCACGCAGCCGCCGCTGGAGCCGGACCCATACGCCGCTCCCCACGGCGGTGCGCCGGTCCGGATGGAAACTGGCCCCGACCGGGAGTTCGAGGATGTCGCCCGCCGACCGCGGCTCGAGCGACTCCCCGGCGAGGTAGTGCGGGCCGCGCGGGCTGACCCGGAAGTCCGGACCGGACAGGAGCGGGTGCGTCAGGTCGGCCCAGCTGCGGCCGGGCGTGACGGTCGAATCGACGCGGATGCCGCAGTTGCGCAGCGATCGGACGGACGGCCCGCTCAACGACCAGCGGCCGCCGCGGTGCGACACCGGCCGGACTCCCAGTTCGCGTTCGAGAGCGGTGCAGGTATAGTCGAGCATCTGCTCCTCGACGGCCTGCCCGAGATGGTGGGCGTTGGCGTGGACGGGCGGGGCGCCCAGATCGGGGACCGGGAACGGCCAGCGGCGCGTCCAGGTGTGCAGGTGCGCGCCGACCTCCGCCCGGCCAGTGTCGAGGATCCGCCCGAGGACGCGGGCGGACGGGCGATGCTCCGCGACCTCGCTGGTTGTCAGGTACGTCGGGCGGGCGCCGCGGTCGGTCAACTCCCGGTGAAAGCCGGCGAGCCGGTCGAAATGGGCGAAGGAGAGCGTGGGTTGGTTTGCCCACAGATCATCCGGCTCGGTGTCAAGGGTGAAGCAGAAGAACGGCCGGAACGGCGCGGCGGCCGGGAGAGGAGAGTTGCCTGACATCCTGGGTAGTCTCTTCCTGGACATCTGGGGGTGATCAGGCGCAGACCTGGTGCGAGAGGAGAGTTTACAGCCCCCCCGCGCGCCGCGTCAAGGCCGACTGGCCCGGCTCTCGTGCAGGTGCAAGGAGGATGGCGTGCAAGGATACCTGTTAAAGCCCACGGGTGGCGCCCCGTGGGCCAGGCTCCCAGCACACCATCCCCCTTGGCCCTGCCCTGTCCAGTGGGACCGGCGTCCCGCTGGTCTCACCGGATAGGGTCACCCTGGCCGCGCCGAAGGGCATCAAAACAAGCTACAGTTGGGTCGAGGGATCCCGCGCCTGCGTCAGCAGCCAGGCTCGGCCCGGGTGTGCGCGCCGTCCCCTGCCCGGTTTCCGAAAACTGCTGAAACGGCGTTACTTTCCTGCGCGGCGCGCGTATCATGAAGGGGCTGAACGCGGGCCGCCTGCCGCCCTTCATCACGCGCTCCACGACCCGGAGCCCACACGATCATGAACGTCACTTCGACCTGTCGTTCCGGGAACCGCGTCGGACTACTCGCGGCCGCCTGTCTGGTCGGCCTGACGTGGGGCGGCGCCGCCCGCGGCCAGAACACCGAGAGCCGGCGCGAGTACTTCACCCCCGGGCTGGTCGTCGAAACCGGCGCCCGCCGCGGCGCGTGCGACGTGCTGACCTTCACGCGCGACGGCGTCCACCTGCTCGCCGTCGGCGACGACAAGGTGGTCCGCGTCTGGCGGTACACCCCCGGCAAGGGGCTCGAACCGGCCGACCGGCCGATCCTCCGCTGGCGGACCTGGCACGAGAGCCGCGGCAACATGTACGCCCTCGCCCTCTCGCCCGACAAGGAGCAGCGCTACGTCGCCATCGGCGGCCACGGCATGTCCAGCCGCGGCTCCTCCGTCGCCGTCCTCGACCGCCTGACCGGGGCCACCAGGCACGCCTTCACCGGCTCGAAAAACACCGACCACGGCACCATCTGGTCGATGGCGTTCGCGCCCAGCGGCAAGCAGGTCGCCTACGGCGCCCAGGACGGCAGCGTCTGGGTGTGGGATCTGAAGGACGGCGAGGCGACCGAACCGCGGCGCCTCAACTGGCACTACAACATCAAGAACGGCAAGGCCGAGTACCCCGAGTTCAACTACGTCCGCTTCGTCCACTACCTCGACGAGGACACCCTTCTGTCGGTGGCCCAGAACGGGCAGGTGCTGGAGTGGACCGTCCCGCCGCCGGGCGGCAAGTTTCGCTGGCGGGAGCGGTTCCGGTTCACCCTTGCCGCCATCCATCACGTCATCATCAGCCCGGACGGCCGCTGGCTGGCCGCTGCCCCCGAACGGGGTCTGCCCCAGGTTGAAATGCGGTCGCTCCCAAACGGCGAGACGCGCCGCCTGATCAACTTCGAGGATGGGCACTACCCGCACCGGCTGGCTTTCGACCCGACCCACAACCGGCTGGCCGTCGGCGTCCGCGTGATCGCGCTGCCGCAACCGGGCGTCAACAACTTCTACAAGGAGATCGAGGGGTACGTCGCCCTGTGCGACCTGAGCGTCCCGAATCCCCGGCCGGTGCGCGGGCCGCCCGTGACGTACAACCCCGAGGCCATCGCCATCCACCCCGACGGGAATCACCTCGCGGTCGCGGGCGGGGACGACCACGAGGTCACCCTCTGGGACTTGCGGACGGGGAAAAAGGTCAATGAGATCCGCGGGCCGGGTAATGGGCTGTGGGCCGTCGCTCTCTCCCCCGACGCCCGCTACCTCGGCCTGAAGGATCGGCGCAACCGGAACCCGGCGACGCCCAACGACCGCGGGGCCGGCCCCTGGAGGGTGTTCGACCTGCAACTGCGGACGTGGGCCAAGCCGAAGGGGGCGGTCGCGAACGAGGTGGTCGCCCGGGACAAGACCCTGCCCGGAAAACTCGCCGAGTTCGAGCGGTTGATCGGGCTCCTCAAGGGGCGCCTGGCCAACAGCCCCCGGGCGGAGGACCGTGCCCGCGTCGCCGTCTTCGAGAAGGCGCTCGCGAAGAACGCCGGGGCGGGTGCCGCCGCCCGGTTTGAGGAGATGGTCCGGTTCCTCGGCGCGGCCAAAACGTCCCAGGCCGGCGGGGTGGCGCCGCTGGTGCGGCAGGCCGAGCCGCTGGCCCGGCAGGCGCGCGAGCGGCTCGAGGCGGTGGAACTGGCCGACCTCCTCAAGGCGCGGCCGGCGCCCGACCACGCGGCGGGCTGGCGCATCCTGCACAGCCTGGAGAAGGGCATCGCGGTCGAGAACATGCCCCACCTGCAGGACTCGGACCGGCAGAACGCCTACTACTGGTTCGTGCGCAGCCCGGCCGGCAAGTACTACGTGATCCCCCTCCACCACGACCGCGACCGCCTGCCGCGCTGTTACGCCTTTCTCCCGCCGCGGAAAGGCGCCCCGGTCCGGCTGGCGGTTGGGCACCTGTGGGGAGTGAGCGTGTTCGACCTGACCTCGTCCGGCCCGGTCCTGCGGCGCATCCTGCGCGGCCACGAGGGCGAGGTGATGGCGCTGGACGTGGTGGAGAACAAGAAACGCCTGGTCATGGTGACCGTGTCGCGCGACCAGACAGTTGCCGCCTGGAGCCTGGAAGACTGGCCGAGCCACCCGGAACTGGGGGGGCACTTCATCCTCCTCAACGGGCAACTGCTGGTCAACGACGTGGACGGCGGCAGCCCGGCCTGGGAAGCCGGCCTGACGAGAGGGGACGAGATCGTTGCCCTCGGCGTCATGGGGTCGGCCGGCAAGGAATACGTGTTCAACCGGATTGGACCGCACCCGCGCTTCGGTGACCCGGTCAAGAACCCGCGGCTGAAGGATCCCGAAAACGCCCTGAAGGTGTTGCAAAACCCGGTCCCGGGCCGCGAGCTGTACTTCGGCTGGAAGCGCGAAGGGCGGAAGGAGCTGATCGAGCAGCTGACCAGCGTCTACCAGCGGCCGGTGTGGCGCTTCTTCCCGACGCACGACGGTGAGTGGGTTCTGTGGCGGTGGCGCGACTACTACTACGACACCTCGACCAACGGCGACTTCTTCATCGGCTGGCAGCGCAGCTACGACGACCCGCTGCGGACGCCCGACTACTACAAGGCCGAGCAGTTCCGCAAACAGTTCCACAGCCCCGACCGGATCAAGGCTACCCTGACGAACTGGAAGGACAGCGCCAAGCTGGTCTCGTTCCTGGACATCGAGCCGCCGAAGGTGATGGTCAAGGTCATCCGCAAGACGGCCGAGGGGGTAACGGTGGACCTGACGGCCGTCCCGTCCCGGTCCGGGGAGAACCACGAACTCGAGCGGGCGCAGCTGTGGGTCAACGACTATCGGTACGAGGACTGGCCGACCCGGGCGGCCCTGCACCCCGACCCCACGACCGGGGCGTTCGGCCAGAGCGTGTTCATCCCGTGGGAGAAGCTGCGCAGCGGGGTGAACAAGCTGACCCTGCAGTGCTACAACCGCGGCGGGGCGCGCGGCGAGGCCAGGCCGGCCGCGGTGGCGAATCCCACGGCCCGACGCAAGCCGGACCTGTACGGCGTCTTCATCGGCGTCAGTGATTACCGCAAGTCCAACCCGCCGCAGGCGTCCCTGCAATCGGCGAAGGACGCGAGCGAGATGGCGTCGGTCTGGGCGAAGGCCGGCAAGGGGCTGTACCAGAACATCCACATCGCCCCGCCGTTGCTGGACGCGGACGTGACCAGCGCCAGGATCCTGGCTCAGCTGGAAGCGCTCAAGGGCAAGGTCAAGCCGGATGACCGCCTCGTCTTCCACCTGGGCGGGCACGGGACGCGCGTGGAGGAGCTGCGCGACGCCTTCAAGCTGCCCGAGGAACAGCTCAGGGGTCTGGGCACGTTCCTCTTCTGCTGTGCCGACTTCGACTTCAAGCGGCTGCGCGAGACGACCGTCAGTTTCGACCGCCTCTACGAGGAACTGGTGGGCCTGCCGTGCCACAAGATCCTGGTGCTGGATGCATGCCACGCCGGGGACACGCGCACCGGGCTGGAGAACCCCAAGGCCAACCCGGTACGCATCCTCACTCAGGACGGCGTCGGGCCGATCATCCTGGCCGCCTGCCGCCCCGAGCAGAGCGCGTTCGAGCACCCGGCGGTTGATTTCGGCAAGACGTTCGGCGTCTTCTCCGCGGCCGTCCGCCGGACCTTGCAGGAGGCGTTCGCCGAGGCGGACCGGAACAAGAACGGAACCCTGGAGCCTGGCGAACTGTTCACCGAGGTGGTCGTCCAGACCCAGGCGGTGCTGGGCGACCTGCGCGACGGCGGCGTCCTGCAGGAACGCGACCAGCAGACGCCGGTCGCGTTCCTGCCGAGCCTCAATGAGAACCTGCGCCTGGTCGCCCCGTCCGCGCCGTGAAAAATGTCCGCCGGTTTCCCCGCGCGGTGTGCATAAACTGTTAGCAGGTCTGTCACCGCCGACCGACCTTCCGCAAGAACTGCCAAGGAGCGTGCCATGATCCGAAACCCGCGTGTGTGGCCCGTGGGGGCCGCCGCCTTGACCCTCGTCATCTGGACTGGGACCGCCCGGGCCGACCAGATCGACCAGGCGCTGTTCCAGCACAGCCCCAAACTGATGAAGCACCTGCGCGACCGCGGGTACAGGAACGTCGGCGTTCTCAAGTTCCAGCTCCAGGTCGGCAAGGAGAAGCCCCGCTTCGACGCCGGCCGGCTCACCTCGCTGATGGCGACCCGGCTGGAAAACGCCCTCATCCTTGCGAACAACCTCAAGGTGCCGCTCGGCGTGACGCGCGACGCCGGGATGGTCGCGGCGAAGAACAATCCGGCCGCCACCTGGGCGACCGGCCCCGGTCGCGAAAAGCTGTTCGGGCGGCAATACCCCCTGGCGTGGGGGGACGAGAAGGTGGCGGTCGATGCGTTCTTGACCGGCCAGCTGCGCCTGTCCGACGACCTGAAGCAGACGACCGTGGTCATCCAGGAGTTCACGCCGAAGGATCCGACCCCGCGGCCGGTGGCCGAGTTCTCCGTCCCGACGACGCGCCTGCTGCTGGCTGACATGAATCAGAGTTTCTGCGTGACGAAGCGGGCGCTGGGAAAGACGGTGCCGTTCAAGCAGGGGGACGACGACGCCGTCGCGGACGCGGCGGTGGAGCGGAGCAAGGTCAAGCCAGCGTCCGAGGCCCGCGACCCGATCCTCGACGACCTGCTCGACTTCCAGATCGTTTACGACGGGGCGGCCGTCCCGCGCAAGCCCGGCCCGCAGGGATACACGGTGCCGACCCCGCGGGAGAAGCAGCAGGTGGTCTTCAAGCTGAAGGCGAAGCAGGAGCGTCTGGGGGTGGTGCTGCTGGTCAACGGTATCAACACCCTGGAGGGGGAGTCGGCCGAGGCGCTCTCGCCGGAACAGCTGTCGATGTGGGTGCTGGAGCCGGGCAAGACCTACACCATCCGCGGCTACTACACGTTGCAGAAGTTCAACCCGTTCAAGGTGCTCTCCGAGAGTGAGTCGGTGCTGACGGACCTGGGCAACCCGCGTCGCGGCAAGGTCGAGCTGTACGTCTTCCGGAAGGCGGAGGGCAAGGCGTTGCCGGCCGCCATCGGGCCGGTCAGCCTCCGCGCCGTCCCCGCCCAGCCGCGCAGCCTGAAGGACGCCCGCGGCCAGGTGATGCGGGCCATGAGCGCGAAGGTCAGTCCCCGCGCCCTGGTGGCTCCCGACGACAACGGGCAGGCGGCTCCCCGCCTCGAAACCGTCGGCTTCGAGGGCGCGTTCGCGGGGTATCGGCCCATCATCTACTTCCAGGACTCCAGCTCGAAGCAGTAGGGCGGTGTCGGCTCACCCGAGCGGACAGGCACCGCGCCCGGGGCGCGGTGCCTGTTCTTTTTTCGGCTTCCCATTGCCGCAGGAGCCGGCTCCGGAAAAACTACGGGGTTTGTCCCTCTTTTCTTTTCAAACCGGAACGTTCCGGTGCGAGCCGTCCAAACTCCGCGGCCGCCTCCTGAGCCACCCGCGGAACCCGCGGCAGTGGATGACCGAGAACGGCCGCTGGTTCCTGAACCTGAACGACACGGCGTATTTCTGGTTGTGCGCGCACGATGCGATGGGCAAACCAATCTCGAACGACGATGCACGAGCCTATGTGCGTGACGTGGCCGATCGCGGGATCACATCACTGCGTTCGTCTCTGGCGACTGGACCTGCGGGTTTTCTGGAGTCGCGCCGCAACCTCGTCGATCCGTGGCGCGATGCATACTTCACCGACGACGCGCTAACGAAGCTGCACCTGAAGCACTTCCGCACCGCCGACGATCGCCTGCGATGGCTGCTGGACGAGTACCTCGACATATATATGCACGTCGTGCTGTTCCCGATGGGTTGCCACTACGCCAGAGATCAGGTCGTTATCACGGCGCGCGGCTGGACCCGTCCCACATGGACTACTGGCAGCGACGTTTGTTCTGGTCGTGGCTGCTGGCCGGCGGGTCGGCAAACCACGGTGGGCGCTGGTGGGCCGTGCATCCCTATGGCCAAACGGGCAACCGCCCCACGTGCCGCCCCACCAAACCCGCTCTGCGTTTCACCGCGGCGCTGAAGGGTCTGGACAGCGTCAAACCGATTTGCGAGTATTTCATCAAACGGCAGATCGAACTCTCCGACTTTGAACCGAATGATGCTCTCGTGAAGGATGTCGCTGGTGCGGCGGGAATTCGCGCGCCCAGGCTGATGAGCCGCGGCAAGCAGGAGTTTCTCATTTATCATCCGCATGTGGCGGAAGACGGCCAACACGCCCGTCCTCGCGATGCACAGACGGTCGCCGTCGCCGTGGACCTGCGGAAAGCGACGGGAACGTATGCCGTCGAATGGTATCGTGCCGCTGACGGAATCGCGCAAGCCAGTGAACCGATCTCCGGCGGCGGCTGGCGGCAGCTCACTGCTCTCTGGAAAGGCCACGACTGCATCGTACAACTCCGTCAGCAACCCTGAGGCCGCCGCCAGCTTTCGTTCCGCGAGGTGGATGGGATCTGCGAGAAGAAATCTGCGATATCGAAGACCCTAAACGGCGCTGGTATACCCGAGAATGGAACTCATGAACGTGACGACAACTGAAGGCCGTGCGGCCCTCGCCGCAACATATCGGCACGCTCTGCTCGGTGATGTGATTCCGTTCTGGCTGCGATACGGTCTGGACCGCGAACAGGGCGGTTACCTCACTGCCCTCGACCGCGACGGCACCGTGCTCGACACCGACAAGTCGATCTGGTTCCAGGGCCGGGGAGCGTGGACGTTCGCCACCCTGTACAACACCATCGAGAAGAACTCGGAGTGGCTCGACGCGGCCCGGAGCGGCATCGCGTTTCTGCGACGACACGGCGGCGGACCAGGCGGCAAACTCTGCTTCACCGTCACCCGCGACGGCCGACCGTTGCGGATGCGGCGGTACGTCTACAGCGAATCGTTCGCCGCCATGGCCAATGCGGTGTACGCAAAGGCGACCGGAGACATGCAAGCCGCCGAAGACGCGATCCGCTATTTCAATGCGTACCTCGACTACTCCTTTACGCCGGGCCGGATGCCGGCCAAAATCGAGCCTGCCGTTCGACCCATGAAGGGCGTTGGTCCGTTGATGTTCAGCCTGCTCACGGCCCAGGAACTCCGCGAACAATTGGGGGATGTCCACGTTCGGGGGCGAACCTGTACGGAGTGGATCGACTGGAGTATCGTTGAGATCGAGCGCGACTTTCTCAAGCCTGAACACGAAGCCCTGATGGAAATCGTCGGACCCAACGGTGAGATCATCGACCACTTCGACGGGCGGCAACTGAACCCCGGCCACGCCATCGAGTGCGCGTGGTTCATTCTGCACGAAGGCAAACGGCGAGACGACCAGCGCCTCGTGCGACTGGGGCTGACAATCCTTGACTGGATGTGGCAGCGCGGCTGGGACGAGGAACACGGCGGCATTTTCTATTTTCACGACCTGCATAGTCTGCCTGTGCAGGAATACTGGCACGACATGAAGTTCTGGTGGCCGCACTGTGAGGCGATCATCGCCACGCTGCTCGCCTGGACGCTGACCGGCGACGAGAAGTACGCCCGCTGGCACCGGCTCGTTCACGAGTGGAGCTTCGCCCACTTCCCCGACCCGGAGTTTGGCGAGTGGTACGGCTATCTGCACCGGGACGGTCGCGTCTCGACGCGGCTCAAGGGGAACATGTGGAAGGGGCCGTTCCACTTGCCCCGCATGCTGTGGTATTGTTGGCGGCTGCTGAAGGAATCCGCATGAGGACGATGCCACGGTTTGCTGCGCTCGCTGCCAGTTCCAACACCCTCCCGAAGGAGTAACCGCAGCCATGCTTCCCCCAACCGCGGTTTCTCGGACGGCGTGGCTGGTCGTCGTGCTGCTCATGCCGGTCGCGCTCTTGAACTACCTCGACCGGCAGATGCTGGCGTCGATGCAGACCTCCGTGATGGATTCCATCCCGAGTCTCGGTCAGGCCGAGAACCGCGAGGAGCTTTGGGGGTTCATGCTCGGTCAGTTCAAGTGGGTCTACGCGGTGTTCAGCCTCATTGGCGGGTACATCGCGGATCGGTTCAGCCGCCGGCTCACCATCTGCGGCAGCCTGTTCGTCTGGTCGGCGGTGACGTGGTGGACCGGGCAGGTCACGACTTACAACGAGTTGCTTTGGGCACGGTCGCTGATGGGCATCAGCGAGGCGTTCTACATCCCGGCGGCGCTGGCGCTCATCACGGACTACCACACCGGCCCGACCCGTTCGCGGGCCGTGGGGTTGCACCAGATGGCGATCTACTTCGGCGTGATCGCTGGCGGCTTCGGCGGCTACATCGCGGCCGACCCCAGCCTCGGCTGGCGTCTTGCCTTCACCGCTTGCGGCGTCTTCGGGATGCTCTACGCTCTCCCGCTGGTGCTGTTCCTGCGGGACGCGGCGAAATTGGCCGGGCGGGAGACGGATCTTCGGGTGTCCCCCATCGGGGCAGGACGAGAGTTGCTGACGAACGTCTCGTTCCTGCTGCTGGTGCTCTACTTCACTCTACCGGCGATGGCCGGCTGGGTCGTGCGCGACTGGATGCCGGGAATCCTCCAGAAGGAGTTCCAAATCGACCAGGGCCTGGCTGGCGTATCCGCCACGCTCTACTGGCAGGTCGCCGCCATCCTCGGCGTCGCGGTCGGCGGCTGGCTGGCGGATCGCTGGATGGGGACGAATGAGCGGGGCCGCATCCACGTCAGCGCCATCGGCATGAGCCTGATCGTGGTGGCGATCTTCGGCGTGGGCAACGCCGGGTCGCTCCCCGAGGCGGTGGCGTTCCTGATCGTCTTCGGCCTCGGCTGGGGCTTCTTCGACTGCAACAACATGCCGATCCTGTCGCAGATCGCTCGCCCGCACCTCCGGGCGACCGGCTACGGTATCATGAACTTTTTCAGCATCAGCGTCGGCGGGTTGGCCGACTGGGGCTTCGGCGTCTTGCGGGATCGGGACGTACCGCTCAGCGCCATCTTCGGCGGCTTCGCCGGACTCGCCATCCTTTCGATCGTGCTGGTGCTGCTCATCCGACCCCGGCCCGAACTCACCAACCAGGAGCAACCCCGATGACGATCAAACTGCACGGCCTCGTTGCCGCGACTCACACGCCGTTCACCACCGGCGGCCAACTGAACCTCGCCGCCGTCGCGAAGCAGGCCGAACACCTTCACCGCAACGGCGTGAAAACCGCGTTCATCGGCGGCAGCACGGGCGAGAGCCATTCGCTCACCGTCGAGGAGCGCCTCGCCCTGGCGAAACGCTGGAGCGAAGTCGTCCGGGGTACGAACCAGCGGTTAGTCGTTCACGTCGGCTCCAACTGCCTCACCGACGCGCGCACACTGGCGGCGCAGGCGCAAACTCTCGGCGCCGACGCCATCGCTGCCCTGTCGCCGAGTTACTTCAAACCGAAGTCCCTGGACACCCTCGTTGCCTGCTGTGCCGACATCGCCGCCGCCGCACCCGCAACACCGTTCTACTTCTACGACATCCCCGCCCTGACCGGCGTTCAGTTCCCCATGCCCGAGTTTCTCGCCCGCGCCGCCGACCGCATCCCGACGCTGGCGGGGATCAAGTTCACCAACGCGGACCTGATGGCCTATCAGCAGTGCCTCCATTCCCAGGGCGGGCGTTTCGACATCCCGTGGGGCGTGGACGAGTATCTGTTGGCAGCCCTGGCGGTCGGTGCGGTCGGCGGCGTGGGGAGCAGTTTCAACTTCGCCGCGCCCGTTTACCACCGGCTCCTGGCCGCCTTCGCGCGGGGCGATCTGGCGGCGGCGCGAGTCGAGCAGTACCGCTCGGTGCAGCTCATCGAACTCCTCGCCGGGTTGGGCTACATGGCGGCAGCCAAGGCGGTCATGGGCTTGCTGGGCGTCGAGGTCGGCCCGGCCCGCCTGCCGAACGGGAACCTGACGGCCGAACAGAAAACGCATCTGCAAGCGCGACTCGATGCCCTCGGGTGCTTCGACTGGCTGCGGGCGTAACGGCCACGCTGTTCTTCGCGTTGTGGAACTATTCCCGCGAGCCTTCCAGCAGGGTGTACGACTTCCCCGCCCCCTGCGGCGGCTCACGCCGTCTGCGCCCGCGCGTTCGCGAAGAACTCCTCGGATGCCAGGAACCCCCAGACCACCTCCGACAGTCGCCTCACGTCGTCCAGCACGTCCCGCCAGAACGCCTTGCCCGCCTCCTCCCCGGGCCGCCACAGGTAGCCGACGTACAGGCTGCTCACGACGGCGTTGACGGCCTCCGGCGACCGGAAGATGCTTGCCGCCACCTGGGCGCGCGGCACCCCGCTGGCCAGAAGTGCCTCGCAGGACCGCAGCCCTTCCACGTCTCCGGCCCGTCCGAGCAGGTCGGTGTACAGGGCCGAGGCCAGGTCGGCGTCGGTTGGGTGGAGCCGCGTGTACTCCGCCGACGACAGGATGGCCTCGGCCACGGTCGCCTCGTCCGTCCCTCCCTGGAACACGTCGAGCCAGAACGCCAGGCCAGCCTCCTCGGGCTCGCGCCGCAGGAAGTTCCGGTAAAGGTCGGCCACCTGCAGGCGGCGATGTTCGAGCGACTGCCACATGCCAGCGCTCACCTCCGTCCGCGTCTTGCCGGCGGTCAGCAAGCCGACGTGGAAGCGGACTCCTTCCGGCTCGCCGTCGCGCCGGAGGATGGTGCGGTACAGGCCGTGGATGAAGGCCGTGCTGGCGTCCGGGATGGGAGGCGGGCCGTACAGATTCGCCACCCCCGTCACCACGACCGGCCCCCCCACGCCCAGGGTCACGGTTCGCAGCTCGCCCGGTGGGGCGACGGCCACGAACCACGGGGGGAACACCTGCCGGATCGTGTAGGTGCCGGCAGGGAGGTTGGTGAACCGATAGGCGCCGTCGGCGTCGGTGGTCGCGCTGGGCTCCCCGGCGCTCAGCTGGCCGTTTCCGTCGAGGTCGAGGAAAACGGTCCGCCCCGTCTCCCCGGCATCGACCCCGCGGGACAGAAGGTTGACGGCGGCGTCGGGGTCCAGGGAAATCGTCCCGGTGAAGCCGATCGGCGCGGCGGGCGGGACCACCGCGATCGTCACCGTGGTCACGGCCGAAGCGACCGAGCCGTTGCCGGCGCGGTAGGTGAAGGTGTCGGTCCCGATGAACCCGGCGGCCGGCGTGTAGGTGAACGATCCGTCCGGGTTGAGGGCGAGCGTGCCGCTCGTCGGGCCGGCGTCGAGGGTCGCCGTCAGGAACAGAGCCTGCGGGTCGGTGTCGTTCCCGAGAACGCCGGGGGCCGCGACGCGGAGCACGGTGCCCGCCTGGACGCTGTAGGCGTCGGCGGCGACGACCGGCGGGGCGGTGCCGCCGCCCGCGACGACCCGAACCGTGACCGCGACCATGTCGGTGAGGCGGCCGCGGTCGGTGGCCTGGAAGTTGAGCACGAACACGGCCCCGAGTTGTGCTGCCGTCGGGGTGAACGACGCCTGGAGCGTCACCCGCTGGGCGCGGCTGCCGACCGGGGCCGGGATCTGAGTGAAGGTCATCCCGGCCGGCGGGTTCAGGGCCTGGAGCACGATCGTGTCACCTGGGTCGCGGTCGTGTCCGCCCACGTTGAAGCGCAGCGCGGTGCCCGGGCCTGCGGTGATCGGCCCGGCCGGGTGGACGTCGATGTCCGGCGGGGCGTTGTTGAAGGTCGAGACGACCTGCAGCAAGAAGTCCAGCGGGACGCGCGCGCCGTTGCTGTCGGACACCATGATCTGGACCGACCAGAGGTCGCCGGCGGCCGTGGTAACCACGCCGTCCCGAACGTCCCAGGTCAGGACGCCGCTCGAACTCATCGTCAACCCGGGCGGCTGCGTGAACCCGGTAGAGGAGCCGCTCGCCTCCTGCGACGTCGAAAGCCGGAAGGTCAGCGGGTCGCCATTCGGGTCGGTGGCCGGGATCTGGAACGTGTTAAGCTGATTGTCCACGATCTGAACGAGCGGGGGCAGGTTGCTGACGGGCGGGCGGTTCCCGGTCCCCGGGGTGACGTCCGTCTCGACCCGATACGTCCCGCCGGCGTTGTTCCGGGAGGAGCTGATCCGGGCGCTGCTCGTGAAGAACGCGAGGAACGGACCCGGACCGGCATAGGTGTGGAGAACGCCCTCCGCGTACACCCCGCCGCCAACGTCCCGGACGACCTCGGCGACGAAGAAGTCCTCGGCGGCGTTCACCGAAAGGACGCAGAGACTGGCCGGGCCGAGCGCGCCATCGCCGAAATTCACGGAAATGCCGTCCTGGACGACGCTGCCGACGTTGGGTGTGGGCGTGCCGAAGTAGGACCGGCGGTAGGCCTGCTGCATGTGAAAGAGAACCTCGTTGCCGGTCGTGGGCTCCCAGGTGAGGGAGCTGTACCGGAAGTGGCTCGGGGTAAGCCGGTCCTCGAGCGTTTCGACGAGCGGGCGATAACGAGAGGTCCGCGGCGTCGGGCAGCGGGCTCGCTCGCGCCGAGCGGCCCTGGGAGCGTGCAGCCACGAAAGCAGTTCCATGATGGGCATCTCCGCTGAAACGTGATCTGCAAGGCAACCGCGTTGCGTCCCGGCGAGCAGATCTGGCGCGGGGCGGTACGCTGGCCAGTACACGGGCTGGTCATGGTTTGAGGTTGGTCGTTCGCAGTGGGCGTTGTCAGCGAGTCGGTCGGAGGTCAGAGGGTTGTCGTTCGTTCACTCCCTGAATCCGGAGCGATACCTCCTCGGCCTGCGGGGCTCCTTCCCATACTCACCGCGGCACGGGGGCTTTCGAGCAGGGCAGCCGGGGTGAGATTTCCATATGTATCGATGCGATTAGAAATGCGGGAGATGCCGCTGTCAAGGAAAACCCCGGCAAATCGAGAGGGGCGGGCACGGTGGACGCGACAGGCGACCAGTCCGGAGCGCCAGCGAGGGGCGCTCCAAGTACCCGGCGCGGGCGCTCCGGACGGGTCGTCCCATGCCGCGGCCGATCCGTCACCGTCCTCCTGATGTCGCCCGGGCCCGCTCGCGCCGGCCCCCCGCCCCTTCGGGGCCGTGATGTGTGGCGTGCGGCCGGTCCGCGCGGCCGGCCTGCGCCCCGGCCAGGTGGGCGGCGACGCGCGCCGCCTCGACCATGCTGGTCGGATCGGCGACGCCGCGGCCGGCGATGTCGTAGGCGGTCCCGTGGGCGACGCTCGTCCGCACGATCGGCAGGCCGACACTGATGTTGACCGCGTGGAGTCCGCCGAGCAGTTTCAGGGCGATATGTCCCTGGTCGTGATACATCGCCACGATTCCGTCGAACTCGCCGCGCCGGCCGCGCTGGAAGAGAGTGTCGCACGGCCACGGTCCGCTCGCCTCGATGCCATCGGCCCGGGCCGCGTCCACCGCCGGGCGGATGATGCGCTCCTCCTCGTCGCCGAACAGCCCGCCGTCGCTCGCGTGCGGGTTCAGCGCCGCCACCCCCAGGCGCGGCCGCCGGCCGAGCAGCCGGTACAGCAACTCATCGAGCAGGCGGGCCTTCTCCAGCACTGCGTCAGTCGTCAGATGCCGGAACACGTCGCGCAGTGCCAGGTGCAGGGTGACGTGGATGACCCCCAGTCCGGCCGGCACCTCCGGGCTGCGGACGTGGAGCATCATGGCGTAGCGGGACGTCGCCGTCCGGTCGGCGAGGATCTCCGTGTGCCCCGGGTACGGCAAGCCCGCCAGGTGCAGGCCCTCCTTGTGCAGCGGGGCCGTCACGATCCCGTCCGCCGCGCCGGCCAGCGTCAGGTCAATGGCGGCGCACAGGAAGCCGTAGGCGGCCCTGCCCGCGGCCGCACTGACCTGCCCCGGTTCGAGTGCCGCCAGGTCCGCGTCGCTCGCGGCGATGCACGGCACCACCGACGTGGATGGGGCCGCGTCGGCGGGCGTCTCGACGACCGCGACCGCGGCCGGGGAGCGGACCAGTCGCAGAGCCCACCGCAGCCACGCCGGGTCGCCCACCACGATCGGGCGGCAGAACGACATCAGGTCGGGCCAGGCTCCGGCGATCACCTCCGGGCCGATGCCGGCAACGTCTCCCATCGTCAGCAGCAAGCGCGGCGCGTGGATCATGCGGCGTGTTCTCGGCGAAGTTGCGTTCAGCCACACCATCATTCTAACAGTCACCGGAAAAAATGAAAGTCAGGTCATAAGTCGTTGAACGTAGTTTAAGGACTACCGGACAAAACCCGAGCGGACCAGGATGACGCACGCCGCCATCTGAAGCCACCCGATGAAGCGCTTGGCCGAGCGATCCAACCGCCGATCTACACGCCCGAACTGAGTGACTGTCCCATAAGGGGGTGTTTCCATAAATCAAAGGGATGCGAGACCATACGTATCCCAGCGACGTGACGGATGAGCAGTGGGCGTTGATCGAGTCGCTCATCCCTGTCTATCCTGGTGGCCGACCCCGCAAAACCGACGTGCGGGACGTCCTCGATGCCATCCTCTATTTGCTGCGCACCGGCTGCCAGTGGCGTTACTTGCCTGAAGACTTCCCGCCACGCAGCACGGTCTGGCGTT
>JADLBT010000029.1 GCA_020847555.1 Gemmataceae bacterium | reverse complement strand
GTCCGGAATGATGGGCGATAGGGGTTCGTTTCGCAACCGCCGGAGTGACCCGTCTGGCCGGCGGCCCCAGGACGCGCAATTCTTTTGGGGAGACGATCATGGCAACGGTGAGCGACATCCTCGCCATCAAGGGAGCCGAGGAGCGGGCCGTCGGCCCGGAAGAGACGGTTTACGAGGCGGCGGTCAAGATGAACGAGAACAAGATCGGCAGCCTCGCCGTGATGCAGGAGGGCCGTCTGTGCGGCATCATCACGGAGCGCGACATCTTGCAGCGCGTTGTCGCGGACCGGCGCGACCCGGCCACGACGACCGTCGGGGAGGTGATGACGACGGACCTCGTCTGCTGCCGTTCGCACACCCCGCTGGAGGAGGCGCGCGGGGTGATGAAGAATCGCCGTATCCGGCACCTGCCGGTCGTGGACGACCAGGGCCAGCTCCGCGGCATGGTCTCGATCGGCGACCTGAACGCCCACCAGGCGACCACCCAGGAGCGGACCATCCACCTGCTGCACGAGTACATCTACGGGCACGCTTAGGCGAGCGGCCGCTCGCCCTGGAACTGGCGGAGTAAACTCCTGTCCGAGCCCGCCGCGTCAGCGCGGGACGTTGTCTCTTTCCGCGCTGGCGCGGCGGGCTCGGACGACGCCAGCCTGTAAAGTCCACGGGCCGCGACCCGTGGACTTCACAGCAGTCCTGGCGACGGGCACGCCCGGCTACTCGACGGTGACGCTCTTGGCGAGGTTGCGTGGCTTGTCCACGTCGCAGTCACGCAGCAGGGCGATGTGGTACGCGAGCAGTTGCAGCGGCACCGCCGCCGCCAGCGGCTGCAGGTACTCCGGCACGTCCGGCACGAAGATCACGTCGTCCGCGCGGTCCAGCACCTGCCCGGCCGTCTCCCCGTCGCCCTCGCTGGCGACCGCGATCACCGGCCCACCGCGCGCCTTGATCTCCTCCAGGTTGCTCATTACCGTGTCGAAGATCGGCCCGCGCGGGATCAGGAACACCGACGGCGTCTGCTCGTCCACCAGGGCGATCGGGCCGTGCTTCATCTCCGCCGCCGGGTAGCCCTCCGCGTGCGCGTAGCTGATCTCCTTGAGTTTCAACGCCCCTTCCAGCGCCACCGGGAACAGATACTGCCGCCCCAGATAGAGGAAGTTCCGCGCGCCAGCGTAGCGCCGGGCGATGGCGCGGACCGCGTCGTGGCAGTCAAGGGCCTGGCGCACCGCCTCGGGGATGCCCCGCAACTCGCGGATCATCTGCGCCCCTTGCAGGCTCGACAGGTGCCGCATCCGTCCCAGGTAGAGGGCGAGCATGGTCAGCACCGCTACCTGGGAGCTGAACGCCTTGGTGCTGGCGACGCCGACCTCCGGGCCGGCGCGCAGGTAGACGCCGCCGTCGGCCTCGCGCGCGATCGTGCTGCCGACGACGTTACAAAGCGCCAGCGTCGGGTGGCCCTTGCGCTTCGACTCGCGCAGGGCGGCGAGGGTGTCGGCCGTCTCCCCCGACTGGGTGATGGCGATGACGATTGTGTTCCGGTCGATCGGCGGGTTGCGATAGCGGAACTCCGAGGCGTACTCCACCTCGACCGGCAGGCGTGCAAACTCCTCGATCAGGTACTCGCCGACGAGGGCGGCGTGGTAGCTGGTCCCACAGCCGGTGAGGATCAGCCGCTCGGCCCGGCGCAGTTGCTGCGGGTCGAGGTTGAGCCCGCCGAAGTGGGCGGTCGCGTCGGCGTCGCTGAGTCGGCCGCGCATCGCGTTCTCCAGCGCCTCGGGCTGCTCGTAAATCTCCTTGAGCATGTGGTGCTCGAAGGCGCCCTTGTCGGCGTCGCCCGGATCCCAGTCGAGTTGGTGGACGCACGCCTCGACGCGCATGCTGTCCGCGTCGAGGACGCGCCAGTCGGCCGGGGTGAGGACGCACAGCTCGCGGTCGTGCAGGTAGACGACCTTCTCGGTGTGGCCGATCAGGGCGGCCGGATCGCTGGCGAGGAAGTGTTCCTCCTCGCCGATGCCGAGCACCAGTGGGCTGCCGAGGCGGGCGCCGACGATCAGGTCCGGGGCGCGGCGGCTGATGACTGCCAGGCCGTAGGTTCCCTTGAGCAGCGCCAGCGCCTTGCGGACTGCCTCGACGAGGTCGCCGTCGCGGTGCCGCGCGATCAGCTGGGCGATGACCTCGGTGTCGGTGTCGCTGCGGAACGTCACGCCCTCTTCCTGGAGTTGGCGCTTGAGGGCGGCGTAGTTCTCGATGACGCCGTTGTGGACGACGGCTACCTCGCCGTCGGCGCTGAGGTGCGGATGGGCGTTACTGTCGGTGGCCGGACCGTGGGTCGCCCAGCGGGTGTGGCTGATGCCGTGGCAGCCAGGCGCCGGCCGCTCCTTGAGATAGGCGGCCAGGTCGGCGATGCGGCCGGCGCGCTTGCGGAGGTGGAGCTTCGACCCGGTCAGAGTCACCAGCCCGGCGCTGTCGTAACCGCGGTACTCCAGCCGCCGCAACCCCTCGACCAGGATCGGTTCGGCCTCCTTGTGGCCCACATAGCCGAGAATGCCGCACATGCGTCTCCTCCATGAGTCCGGGCGTCTCCGCACCTGCCGGGCCGGCTGGCCCGGCAGGTTGGCTGGGCGGGCACGGCCGGCCTCGACCGCTATCTTCCGCGGGCGCACCGCCGGGCGACTGGAGATATACCCCGCCGCGCTGGTGGCCGCCAACGTCAGTTTTCGGCGCGGCAAGCTGAGCCGGATGGAGAAGGAAATGCCGGGCTCAGGCCTGTCCCGGCGTGTCCGACTGCAGCGCCCGGACCGCGTCGGTCGGCTTTGGAGGAAGTCCTCAGCGTTGTTTCACGTCGTAGCACAGCAGTACGTCCTGATCGCGCAGGTACAGCCGACCGTTGGCGACGACCGGGTGCGACCAGGCGTCGGCCTTGCTGCGGTCGGGCGGATTGAAGCGGCCCTTCTCGACGTAGGCCTTCGGGTTCGCCTCGATCAGCAGCATCGGGCCGCGCTGGTCGCGGTAGTACAGGTGGCCGTCGGCGTAGACGAGCGAGCCCTTCCCGGCGCGGCGCTCGTCCCACCCGCCCTTGCCCGTTTGGAACGCCAGGCACACCAGCATCCCCGGGTCGCTGCCGCCGTAGAGGTGGCCGTCGTGCAGCACCACCCCGCCATGCAGGTTCTTCATGCGCCTGGTAAAGTAAACCTCGCGCGCCCGCACCTGCCCGCCGTCCGCCTCGAGCGCGACCGCGCCGCCGCCCTTACCGTAGCCCGATGACGCGAACACCATCCCATCGTGGAACACCGGCGTCAGGCAGTTGACGATTCCGCTGCTCGGCTTCGCGTAGCGCCACAGCAACCGGCCATCGTCCGCCGCCACCCCCACCACTCCGCCGTGCAGGAACTGCACATACTGCCTGCGTCCGGCCGCCTCGCCCACGACCACCGAGGAATAATCGGCCCGCGACGCTCCCTTGCCCGTGTCCGGCACCGGGGCCGTGAGGAGGAGCTTGCCGGTCAGCCTGTCCAGCGCGACGAGCGTCGCCTTCGGCTCGCCCGGGGTGACGACGACGCGGTCGCCATCGACCAGGGGCGATTCGGCATAGCCGTAGGCGGCCCGATAGTACGGCAGCGTTCCGCCGAAGTCCCGGATGAGGTTCTTGCGCCACCGCACCTTGCCGTCCGCCACCCCCAGGCAGACGAGGTCGCCGCTGACGCCGAGCGCGTACACCCGGTCGCCGTCAACGGTCGGGCTGCAGCGCGGACCCTCGTCGTAATCGACCTTGCGGTTGGCGGTCGCGATGCGCGTGGACCACAGTTCCTTGCCGGTGCGGTCGTCGAGGGTCCAGACGACCTCGTCCTCATCGCGGTAGCTCATCCCGAAGACGCGCCCGGCCGCGACGGTCGGCGCGCTATACCCGCCGCCGAGTCCCGGCTTGCGCCACACCAGCGGCGGTCCGCCCTTCGGCCAGGCGCGCCGCAGGCCGGTTTCGCGCGAGCGGTTGTTGCGCTCGGCCCCCTGCCACTGCGGCCAGTCGAACGGCCGCGGAGTGAAGGAAGCCTCCTTTTGCGACAGGGCCGGGGCGGTTACCGCGAGCAGCAGGAGTAGACACCAGGGGTAGCGCTTCGCCATGCGACGTTTCCTCGGGAAGGATCGTTACGGCGTTTCGCGGCGGTTTTCGGCTCTGGAGCGGCGAGGACGTTGGGGTACTCGCCGCGCTTGGCGGAGAAAACCCACAGCCGACAACCCAGGCGGCGGTGCGGTTGTTTTGACTCGTGGTCCCGGCGCGGCATGCGTGAAGGGGAAACGCAAACACCCTCCCGGGATTCGGAGGGTGTTTGTTATGTGGAGCTGACGGGGATCGAACCCGTAACCTCGGCATTGCGAACGCCGCGCTCTCCCAATTGAGCTACAGCCCCAGGTCTACGCCAGCCTACTCCTCCATCATAGCAAACAGATCCTCAATTGGCTCGTGAGCGACAGGGACCAGGTCATACCGCTCCACGTTCACGACTGGTGCCAGAACGGTCTTGCCGGCGGCGATCAGAGCCGTGAGCACCTTTGCCTGGGTGAGTGCGCCGATCTGGTTCGGGTTGTCGCGAATCAGCCAGGGCAACCGGGTGTCTGCGTCCATCGTTGCCTCGCACGCTCACGAGGCGGATCCCCGCGCCAGAGGCAGGAGGAGGATACGAGGAACTCCCCAATTGTACGGTGGCCCGCAGGACCGTCAACGTTCTCGCCGCCCTCACCCGCCAGCCGCGAGCGACGTTCAACCTTCGGAAGGCTCCACCCCGACCTGCCATTCCGACAGGCGCGTCCGGTCGCCAGCGCGCAACTTGGCAGGATCGGCACCACCGTCCGAGATCCGTTGATGCCGCAACCGATTGGTCTGATAAATCTTGCGCTGCTCCGAAGGTACGGGCACGGGAGTTGCTTGCACGGGGAAGCTTCAGGCTCAACGCAACTGATCAAGCCGCGGATCTCACCCGCGG
Organism: Gemmataceae bacterium; assembly: GCA_020847555.1. The sequence goes on along the minus strand of JADLBT010000029.1, from coordinate 2,061 downwards.
GAGGAGAGCGTGATGAATTTGCGGCCCCTTGGGGACCGGCTCGTGGTCCGCCGGTCCGAGGCGGAGGAGAAGACGTCCGGCGGCATTCTGCTCCCGGACACCGCGAAAAACAAGCCGCAGCGCGGCAAGGTTCTCGCCGTCGGTCCCGGCAAGCTCAACAAGAACGGCAACCGCAGCGCCCTGCAGGTGAAGGAGGGCGACACGGTCCTCTTCACCGCCTGGGCCGGCGACGAGTTCCGCGAGGGCTCCAGCGGCGACGCCATCCTCGTCATGCGCGAGGAAGATGTGCTCGCCGTCGTCGAGGGCTGATTCCGTCAGAAGGAAGGAACGGGAAAGCCCACGGGTTGCGTCCCGTGGGCCAGGTCTCATGAAACTTGCCCCACGGAACGCAACCCGTGGGCTTGCGGACAAGTTACCCCAACCGGAGGAAGAATGGCTGCCAAGCAAATCGCGTTTGACCAGGAAGCCCGGGACGCCATGCGGCGCGGCATCGGTAAGCTCGCCCGCGCCGTCAAGGTGACGCTCGGCCCCAAGGGCCGCAACGTCATCCTTCAGAAGAGCTTCGGCTCCCCGACCGTCACCAAGGACGGCGTCACCGTCGCCAAGGAAATCGACCTGCCCGACCACTACGAGAACATGGGCGCCCGCATGGTCCGCGAGGTCGCGTCCAAGACCAGCGACGTGGCCGGCGACGGCACCACCACCGCCACCGTCCTCGCCGAGGCCATCTTCAACGAGGGGCTCCGCGCGGTCGTCAGCGGCGTCAACCCGATGCTGATGAAGCGCGGCATGGACCGGGCCGTCGAGGACATCGTCGAGCGCCTCAAGAAGATGTCGATCGAGGTCAAGAAGAAGGAGCAGCTCCAGGCCGTCGCGACGGTCGCCGCCAACAACGACCAGGAGATCGGCCGGATCATCGCCGAGGCGTTCGACAAGGTCGGCAAGGACGGCGTCATCACCGTCGAGGAGGGCAAGACGCTCGAAACGAACTACGAGTTCGTCGAGGGCATGCAGTTCGACCGCGGCTTCCTGTCCCCGTACTTCGTCACCGACGTGCAGAAGATGGAGTGCGAGCTGGAGGATCCGTACATCCTGATCTACGAGAAGAAGATTTCCAGCAACAAGGATCTAATCCCGGTGCTGGAGAAGGTGCTCAACCAGGGCAAGCCGCTGGTGATCATCTGCGAGGAGGTCGAGGGCGAGGCGCTGGCGACGCTGGTCGTCAACCGCATCCGGGCCGGGCTGAAGGTGTGCGCCGTCAAGGCCCCCGGGTACGGCGACCGCCGCAAGGCGATGCTCGAGGACATCGCCATCCTGACCGGCGGCCAGGCCATCTTCGAGGATCTCGGCATCCAGCTCGAAACCGTCCGCCTGGACCAGCTCGGCCGGGCCAAGAAGACCAAGATCGACAAGGACAACACGACGATCATCGTCGAGACGACGGACCGCAGCCGCAAGGGCGCGATCCAGGGCCGCGTCCAGCAGATCCAGCGCGAGCTGGAGAAGAGCACGAGCGACTATGACCGCGAGAAGTTGTCCGAACGGATCGCCAAGCTGTCCGGCGGCGTCGCCAAGATCAACGTCGGGGCCGCGACCGAGAGCGAGATGAAGGAGAAGAAGGCGCGTGTCGAGGATGCGATGCACGCGACCCGCGCGGCCAGCCAGGAGGGTATCCTCCCGGGCGGCGGGGTGGCGCTGCTGCGGGCGTCCCAGGAGCTGAAGGCGCCGGCCAGCCTGACCGACGACGAGCGGACCGGCTACGACATCGTCGTTCGCGCGTGCAAGTCCCCGATCGTGCAGATCTGCCAGAACGCGGGCGAGAACGGCGAGGTGGTGGCGAACAAGGTGCTGGAGAACAAGAACGCCAACTACGGCTATGACGCCCGGCAGAGCGTGTACTGCGACATGGTCAAGGACGGCATCATCGACCCGACCAAGGTGGTGCGCAGCGCGCTGCAGAATGCGTCCAGCGTCGCGACGCTGCTGCTGACCAGCGACGCCCTCGTCGCCGAGATGCCGAAGGAAGAGAAGAAGCCGGGCGGCGGCGGCGGCGGGTACGAG
>JADLBT010000028.1 GCA_020847555.1 Gemmataceae bacterium | reverse complement strand
CGGGACCGACATCATCCTCGGCGGCAACCCCGAGGCGATGGCGTGGGCGCAGCTGAAGCACGAGTACCCGACGCGCCTGGAGGTGCCGGAGGACGTCTGGAAGCGGACGGTCGAGACGATCGAGGCGAAGGAGAAGACGAAGGAGGAGGGGCGGCGCGTCGCCGAGATGGGCGGGCTGCACATCATCGGCACCGAGCGCCACGAGGCGCGGCGCATCGACAACCAGCTGCGCGGCCGCGCCGGCCGGCAGGGCGATCCGGGGTCGGGCCGCTTCTACCTGTCGCTGGAAGATGACCTGATGCGCATCTTCGCCGGCGACTGGGTGCGCGGCTGGCTGGAACGGCTCGGCATGGAGCGCGACCAGGCGATCGAGAGCCGCATGGTGTCGCGCCGCATCGAGGCCGCCCAGCGCAAGGTCGAGGAGCGCAACTTCGACATCCGCAAGAACCTCCTCGAGTACGACGAGGTGATGGACCATCAGCGCAAGCGCGTCTACGGGTTCCGGCAGGAGATCCTCAACGGTGCCAACTGCAAGATCCGCATCCTCGACATGATCGGCGGTCAGGTCGAGCTGGCGCTGAACCGCTTCCTGGACGACGACTACGGGCCGGCGACGTTCGCCGAGTTCGCCGGCAAGCGGCTCGGCGTCGAGTTCGACGCGAGCGACTTCGGCCGGGCCGACTTCAACGAGGCGGACCGCCTGGCGCGCGAGAAGGCGAGCCGCGCCGTGCCGACCCAGATCCAGGAGGCGCTCGACGAGAACCTGAGTACCGACGTCGATCCGAAGGAGTGGAACTGGCAGGCGATGGCGCAGACGGCGAACGCGCGCTGGGGCGTGAAGGTGACGGACCGGCAGCTGAAGCAGATCGGCCGGGACAACCTGGGCGAGCACCTGATCGCCGAGGCCGAGAAGCACCTGCTGGCGATCGACCTGACGCCGGGACGCGAGTACCTCGAGCCGGACTGGGGCGTCCGGTCGATCTGCGACTGGGCTCGGCTCAAGTTTCAGATCAAGCTCGCGCCGGAGGAACTGCGGGACCAGGCGCGCGCCCACATCAAGAACCTGCTCCTCGACCGGGTGCGCGAGCTGTACTGGCAGAAGGAGGTCGAGTTCCCGGTCAAGCTGGCGATGGCGCGCTTCATGTCCGAGCGGCCGGTCGCGCCGGGGGTGGCGCACCGCTACGACCGGGAGGGGCTGATGCGCTGGTGCGAGCAGCGCTTCCCGGGGCTGAAGGCGACGCTGTCGGAGGAGGACTTCCGCACGCTGTCGCGCGCCCGGCTGGAGGAGAAGCTGCGCGAAGTAAGCAAGCAGTGCTTCCCGACGGTCGGCCAGGACAAGATCGACGCCCGCCTGGAGGAGGCGTTCCGCGGCACGCGCGCGGCCGAGGAGGAGGACGCCAGGGAGCTGTGCGAGTGGGCTCGGAGCGGGTTCGGCGTGGAGGTGCCGCAGGAGGAGCTGGAAGGAGTGGACCTGGACGAGGCGCGGCAGGTGCTGTGGAATGCGTTCGACCAGCAGTTCCGGCCGGAGATGCGCCGCATGGAGCGGAGCCTGGTGCTGAACCAGCTCGACGCCACGTGGAAGAACCACCTGTACACGATGGACCACCTGCGCTCGGTCGTCGGCCTGCGCGGGTATGCTCAGGAGGATCCGAAGACGGTCTACAAGCGCGAGGGCATGCAGGAGTTCGAGTCGATGTGGGACGGCCTGCAGGACAAGGTCACCGACACCGTCTTCCGCATGGAGGAGGAGGAGGCGTTCGAGGAGTCGATCTGGGCGATCGGGGCGGTGACGCACGAGCAGGCCCAGAGCGCTCTGACGATGACGGCGCAGCAACAGGAGGCGATCACGAACAGTAGCGGCGGCGAGAAGAAGCCGGAGCCGATCCGCAACCGCGGCGACCGCGTCGGCCGCAACGAGCTCTGCCCGTGCGGCAGCGGCAAAAAGTACAAGAACTGCTGCATGCGGCTGCTGAAGTAGGGAGCATCGCAAAGCCCACGGGACACAGCCCGTGGGCTTTGCTGAGTGGGAAAGGATTCCCGATGTGTGATCTCCTGAACGTCCTTTATCTCCTCGTACTCGTCCTCCTCTCCCCCTGGCTCCTTTACAAGGCGCTCACCACCGGCAAGTACCGGCGCGGGCTGTGGCGCAAGCTCACCGGCGCCGCCTGCCTGCGCGCCGGCAACGCCCCGTGTGCGTGGTTCCACGGCGTCAGCGTCGGCGAGGTCCACCTGCTGCGCCAGGTCGTCGCAGCCGTCCGCCGCCGCCACCCGCACTGGCAGTGCGTCGTCTCGACCACCACCGATACTGGGTTCGCGGAGGCGTCGAAACACTTTCCGGACCTGCCGGTCTGCTGCTGGCCGCTCGATTTCACCTGGGCGGTCAACCGGGCGCTGCGGCGCGTGCGGCCGGCCCTCGTCGTCCTTGCCGAGGGGGAACTGTGGCCGAACTTCCTGGCGGCGGCGAACCGGCTGGGCGTGCCGGTGGCAGTCGTCAACGGCCGCATGAGCCCGCGCAGCCTGCGGCGCTATCGGCGGCTGGGATTCCTCGCCCGGCGCGTCTTCGGGCGGCTCGACCTGTGCGTCGCGCAGACCGAGGAGTATGCGATCCACTTCGCCGCGCTCGGCGTCCGGCCGGAACGGGTTCATGTCAGCGGGTCGGTGAAGTACGACGGCACGACGGGCGACCGGCGCAACCCGCGCACCGAGAACCTGCGGCGCCTGCTCGGAATCGGCGAGGACGACCTCGTCTGGATCGCGGGCAGCACGCAGGCGCCGGAAGAGGAGGCCGCGCTCACCATCTACCGCCACGCGCGTGAACGACACCCGAACCTGCGGCTGATCCTCGTGCCGCGCCAGCAGGACCGCTTCGACGACGTGGCCGCGCTGCTCAGCCGCTCCGGCATGCCCTGTGTCCGTCGCAGTGCGGTGACGTCACCCTGTCACTCCGTAACCCCGTCATCCTGTCGCCCGGTCATCCTCGTGGACACCATCGGCGAGCTGGGCGCCGTCTGGGGGCTGGCGGACGTGGCGTTCGTCGGCGGGAGCCTGGACGGCCAGCGCGGCGGGCAGAACATGATCGAGCCGGCGGCATATGGGGCGGCGGTGGTGTTCGGCCCGCATGTCTGGAACTTCCGCGACACGGCGTCCAAGCTGGTGGAGGCGGGCGCCGCCGTGCAGGTCAACGACGCGGCCGAGCTGGACGCGGCCGTCGGGCGCCTGCTGGCCGACGCGGCGGAACGCGAACGGCTCGGCACCGCGGCGCGGCGGTTCGTTCTGTCGCAGCAGGGGGCCACCGAGCGAACGGTGACGCACCTGAGTTGGCTGATCGATAGCACCGACGCCGCGAACTGGGCGGCCTGATGCAGGATCGAGGAGGATAGAGTGCTGGAAAGCGAACCAGCCCCCGGGTTGCGGCCCGGGGGCTGGTTCGTTGGTCCCCTGACCCGGCCGCACCCCTCCGGGGGGAGCGGAACGGATCAGGGGTGTCACAGTTGGTTCCGGGCGGCGGTAGCCGCCGGAGCTGCGAACGCTACCGCTTCTCGGTCACGGTCAGTTCCGTCGGCCGGCCGACGGCGCGGTTGGCGGGCGTGTAGTACTCGTAGGCCACCGCCGCCGGCGCCTGGGCGCGGATCGGGTACTTCGGCCGCAGCGTGTACTCGAACGTCAGCTCGTCCCCCGGGCGCACGTCGCCGAGGTAGAGGGTGACCGTCCGCTGCGTCACGGTGAACCGCTGCACCCGCTTCTTCGCCACCATCTCGGCGAAGTCGCCCGCGTCCACCACGAACCCGGGCGCGACGCCCAGGTCCACCATCACCATGTACGTCGGGATCGGGCCGTTGTACTTCAACGTCGCCTTCGCCCGCAGCAGGTCGTTGGTGGACAGCTTCGTGCGGTCGTACTCGACCTTGATGTCGAGCACCGGCTTCTTGCTCTCGGGCCGTTTCTGCCACGGCTCGTAGTGCCGGCCGACGATCTGATACATCAGCGGCGTCTCGCCCTTGACCTCGATCTCGACGCGGTTCGGCCCGGTCTGCGTGTGCTCCTTCAGGTCGAACGCCTGCATCACGTCGGCGTTGTCCGCCGTGACCTCGCTGCGGGCCGCCACCTTGCCGTTGACCGAGACGGTGAACGGCACGCGCCCCTGGATCGTCGGCCCGGCCATGCCGGACAGCAGCGCCTTGAGCGCGAGGATCGTCGCCTGGGTGCTGCCCCAGGTGCCGTTGCCCTCCTTGGCCTTGATCAGGTACGTCAGCGCCTTGTTGACGCTGTTGGTGAACTGCCCCGTCTTCGCCATCGCCAGGACGGCCAGGGCGGTCGTCTCGACGGTCACGCTGTCGCCGCGCGAATAGGCGAGCGAGGTCGCCTTCGACGGGTAGCTGACCGCCTTCCACTCCGGCACGTCCTTGCGCAGCTTCTCGAGGCGCTGCAGGGCGTCGAGGGTGGCGTCGTCCTTGGCGTCGTAGGCCGCCAGGGCGTTGGCCGCCAGCGCCAGGACGTAGGCGTTCTCGCCGGCGTCGCCGACGTGCCCGCGGATGTAGTCCACGGACGGACGCAGCTTGTCCTTCGGGTAGCCGCTCTCCAGGAGCGACCAGACGACGTAGCTGGTCAGCAGCAGCTTCGGATTGCCCATCGTGGCGACTGTCTCGCCGTGCGTCGCGCCGATGTTCGACCAGGTGCCGTCCTTGTCCATCTGCTTCATCAGCCAGGCCTGCGTCCGATCAATCACGCCGCGATCGACCGGGTAGACCTTCGCCATGTCGTTGAACTCTTGCAGACCGTACGCGCTCAGCCACACCAGCGGCGGGCCGCTGCCCCACCAGTCGAACCCGCCGCCGGGCCGCTCGAAGGTGAGGAGCTTCTGGTAACCGACGCTCAGGAACTGCTCGGCCTTGATCAGGAGCTGAGGAGAGGCCACACGGGCCTTCTTGACGTAATCCACGACCAGGATGTTCGGATAGGCCGCGGAAGACGTCTGCTCCATTCAGCCACCGGGAAGGCGTAACATGCCTTCCATCCCTTCCATCACCTGGGCCACCACTCCGGGGTAGATGCGCACCAGGATCTTCGACGAGTCGGCCACCGCGTTCTGGGGAATCTCGACCGTCTGGGCGACGCGCCCGCTCAGCCGGTCGTTGACGACGCGCTCGACCTTCTGGCCGTCCGGCACGACCTCGACGACACGCTTGACCGCGTCCGACAGTTTCGTGCCGAAAGCCTTGACGGTCAGCGGCTGCCAGCCGTTCTTGTTGGCCTTGATCCGGAACTTGACCGAGGTGACCTCGTTCGGCTCCAGCTTCAGGGTCCGGGTCGCCCCCGCCGTGTCGAGGAGGGTGAACCACGACTCCTGCTGGAGTTCGAGCCGCACGGTCTGCGGATTTTTCAGATAGTTGTAGACCGCAACCGGGAAGGCGACCTCGTCGTTCTGGGTGAGCGTGACCGGCAGGTCGATGTCCACGAAGAAGTCCTGGAAGACCTTCAGCGGGACGGTCGCGCCGCCGAGGGCGCCGCCGCGCGAGTTGGCCGACGCGGTCAGCCGCCAGGTGGTGATCGAGTCGGCGAAGTTGACGGCGAGGTTGGCCACGCCGTTCTCGTCGGTGATCAGGGCCGGCTGCCAGAGCATCGTCTCGGGGAAGTACTCGCGGATCCGCAGCGGCGGGGCACCGCCACCTTCCCCCTCACCGCGGTTCTGATCGGCCTTGGCGCGCGACTCGAACCCGCCTTTGCCCTCACCGCCGACCGCCTTGGCGTCCGCTAACTCCCGCGGCGCGGCACCCGGCGCGGCGAATCCTCCGCCCGGACCCGGGCGTCCTGCGCGGTCGCGGTTCATGGCGCCGAGCTGATTTCGCCGCTGCTCGTCGCGGAGCAGATGCACCCCGCGCTGCTGGAGTTCGCGTAGCCGCAGATCGAGCCGGGCCATTTGCGTCGGCTGCAACTCCTTCCACCAGCCGCCGGCCGTTTTCAGCTCGGCGCTCGGCCCGCGCACGTCGTCGGCCGTCATGTAGTCGCGGTCCGGGCCGGCCGAGACGATCTCGAACTGATCGAACTGGGCGTGGCCGGTTTTGTTGTCGGCCTTGCGGTCGCGGCGGACCAGCTTGAACCCCTGGCCCCAGCCGTCGCGCAACCAGTTGGCGTCGAGCCCCTGGTTCGCGGCGGCCTCGGACAGGATCGTCGCCGGGAACGACCACTTGCCGTCCTTGAGGAACTTCTCCTTGTGAGCGCTCGTGTAGGCGACGAACGCCTCGCTCAGCCGGTCCATCCGGTGGCGGGTCAGGGCGCGAGTGAGTTCCCCGGCGCTGAACCCCTTCTCGGTGCGGGCCAACTCCTCCAGCGTCAGCTTGCCGCCGAACGGGCCATTCAGTGCCTGGAGATGGAACTGGCCAGCATTGGCCGCCTTCTGCAGCACGTCGTCGGCGAAGCGCCAGCGGCCGGTTTTCTCGTCGTGGCGCAGGGCCGACTCGTTGTGCCAGGCGTAGTGATAGACGCCCCAGCCGACGGCCTGGATCTGGGCTTCGTAGCGATTGCGCCGCTCCAGGGCGGGCGCCACGTCCCAGCGGGCCGGTGGTCGCACCTTGATGCCCGTCAACAGTACCTGGGCGATCTGCTGCTTGGGCGCGGGCAGGGCGGGGCGCTGGATCAGGTTCCCGACGTCCTCGCCGGGGCTGAACTTGAGCTGCACCTGCGGCTTGAGCAACTCCTCCTGGAGGGTGAAGTACACCTTCTCCAGGCCGGGCTGCATCTCCTGCAGGGCGTAGACGGCCTCATCGACAATGATGATGCCGAGGGCGGCGGCAGTCGGCTTGCCGGCCGCGTCGGTGACCTTGAACTGGATGCGGCCGCTCTCGCCGGGCGCGTGGACCGTTTGATCGGCCTGCACCTCGACCTTCAGGTCGTTACGCGGCTGCACGTAGACCACGCGGCTGTCGCGGACGATCTCGCCGGAGCGCAGCACCTGGTAGGCGTGGACCTCCAGGCTGCCGAACACAGTTTGCGGCAGGTCGAGCCGGTGCGTCGCTCGTCCGTCCTTGACGTCCATCCAGCGGCTGAGCAGGATCTGCCCGCCGCGCGTGATGTCGAGGTAGACGGTCGGCATGCCGGCGGACGTGTGAACGTCCACGTTCAGGCTGTCGCCCGATTGGTAGATCGCCTTGTCGAGGCGCAGCAGGACGTTCTCGCCGAACGGGTGGCTGTTCAACTCGGCGGTCGCGCGGGCCACGCTGCCGCGGGCGTCGCGGGCCTCGGCGGTCACGTCGAACAGGATCGTCGAGAACCACCCGATCTGCTTGCCGCCGAGGAACTCGACCTCGCGCTGCTCGGCGTTACCCTGGCGGAACTGCTCGGCCTTCGGGTTCAGCTTGAACTCGGCCAGGCCGGCGGCGTTGGTCTTGACTGAGGCGACCGGGTCGCCCTTCGCCTCCTTGCCGGCCCAGAGCTTCACGTCGCAGCCGGGCGCCGGGGCGCCGTCGGGGTAGGTGGCCGCGGCGAAGATGCGGTTCGCCATTCCCGGCACGAGCCGCCCGCCCTCCGGGATCAGGCTGACGCGAATCGGCTGATCGCTGACGGCGTAGGTCTTCGTCACCGTCTCGCCGTGGTCGGCGGTGTCGGTGACCTTCACCTCCAGCTTGACCAGGGCGTTGCCCTTCTGCAGCGGGGTGCCGACGAAGTAGTCGGGCAGCTGGATGTCGAACTTGACGTGGCCGTTGGCGTCGGTCTTGCCTTCCCACGTCTGGAACTTGCGGAAGGCGACGTCGAACGTCTCGGCGGTCACCTTGACAGTGCCGCCGGCGACCGGCTTGCCGAAGAAGTAATCGACCTGCAGGCTGCCCTGAATCTTCTCTTTCGGCAGGTAGAACGCCTTGTCGCTGCTGACGTTCAGCTTGAACTTCGGCAGGACGTAGCGCTTGACGGTGACGGTCTTCTCGGCCCGCTGCTCGCCGAGCACGGCGCGGATGCGGTAGTCGCCCATGTTGACTTCGTCGGCGAGCTGGAAGTCGGCCGACGCGACGCCGTAAGCGGACGTGTCGAACGCCTTCTTGTAGACCTTGTTGCCCTTGGCGTCCTCGACCTCGAAGAGGAGCTTGCCGCCCTCGACCGGCTTGAGGTCGAAGGGCCGCAGGGCCAGGGCGCGCAGGTGGATGACGTGGCCGGGCTGGTAGATCGGCCGGTCGGTGACGAGCAGGATCTTCGCGTCCGAGGCGATACGCACCGGCCGCTCCAGCTTCTCCTCGCCCAGGGCCGAGCGGGTCGTCACGACGAGCGTGTACTGGCCGGTCGGCAGGGTGGGGACGCGGAAATCGGCCTCGGCAACGCCGTCCTTGTCGGTGCGCCCGGTGTACAGCTGCTGCGCCTTACCGTCCCTGTCCTTGAGCGCCAGGGTGACCTCGGACCCGGGCAAAGGCAGGGTTTCGATCGGGGTGCGGGCGCCGTGGACGGAGCAGCGGAACGGCGCGGTGCTGCCGGCGAAGAACTCGACGCCAGTGGTGAGCCCCGTCTCGTGTCCCTTCTGCAGGAGGATCTTGTTGAGAGGCGATGTCAGCGTGTTCTTGCCGAAGCGGCTGCGGATCAACAGTGAGCCGGCGTCACCCTTGTCGGCGGCCAGCTCGAAGCGATAGCTGGCGGCGCGCGTCTTCTGAGCGATCGCCTGGCCGGCGCGGGCGAGCACCTTGCCGCCGGCGCCGAGCACCTCGACGTCAAGTTGGCCGGTTAGTTCCTGCTCCTGCGGGTTCACCAGGGAAACCGCGAGGACGAGTTTGTTGTCGCCGGTGAAGACGGCGACGGCCTGTTGCGCGAAGGGTGGCGCCCCGGCGCGGCTGGCGGACTGGCTGAGCAGGGCCAGGCCGGCGATGCCGACGAGCAGGGAAGCCGCCACCCCCAGGCGACCTGGAGAGCCTGCACACAGCTTATGCAGGCTCCACGCGCGCCGCTGACCCAGCGACCAGCGCGAGGGATGATTTCCTGGCATACGAAACCTCCGAATGGGGGCGCAGCGAGCCCGGGCATGCGTGGGCCGACCAGCGCGAGTCGCCTGCGCGGGTTACAGAGGGCGTGGGGGTGCCTGGCTATTGTAAGCGGACGGCCTCCCGCAAGATAGACGAGGAAGGGTTTGGGAGGGATTGCAGGCGGGGGTGGAACGAGGAAGTTTGCAAGTCCTGTACTGGCAAGGGAAGTAATCGAGTCCAGGGGCTCCGGTGGCCCCAGCGGGGCGGGTCGATTCGATCGTTGACGGCGTCCGTGCGCCGATTTAGCATGACTGCCTGACTCGGCTACTGTCCGCCCCGAGCCCGCCTGCGTCTTTCACCTGTTGGGGAGGCACCCTGATGTCCGCACGTTGCTCCCGGTTCGCCGTCGTCGCGCTCGGCCTGGCCGCCGCGCTGCTGCTCGCCGAAGGTTCGGCCGACGGCCAGCAGAAGGAACGCGATCTCTACGACCACGACGCCCAGAAGGCCGCCAGGGGCGTCAAGAAGATCGTCTTTGTCGCCGATACGGCGCCGCACGGCCCGCGCGGCAACCACGAGTTTCTGGCCGCCGCGATCTACCTCGCCCGGACCATCAATGCGACCTATCCGGACGCCTACGCCGTCGTCCACACGATGCAGAAGTGGCCGAAGGATCTCCGCCACGCCGACACCGTCATCGTCCTGCTGAACCACGGCGGATCGGCTGTCAACCCGGCAGTGAAGGAGGCGGCCGCCCGCAGGGCCGGGTTCATGGCGATCCACTACAGCGTTGAGGTCAACAAGGGGGAGCAGGGCGACCACTACCTGAAGTGGCTCGGCGGGTACTTCGAGACGTTCTGGTCGGTCAACCCGTGGTGGACGCCGGAGTTCAAGGAGATCCCCAAACACGACACGACGCGCGGCGTCAAGCCGTTCGCCGTCAACGACGAGTGGTACTATCACATGCGCTTCGTCGAGGGTCTGAAGGGGGTGACGCCGGTCCTGGTCGCCCTGCCGCCGCTGAAGACGATTCAGGCCGAGGGGAAGAAGGCGAGCCCGCGCGGCGGCAACCCGGCGGTCTACGCAGCGGTGTCGTCAGGGAAGAAGCAGGTCATGGCGTGGGCGTATGACCGACCCGACGGCGCCCGCGGGTTCGGCTTCACCGGCCTGCACAGGCACACCAACCTCGGCGACAACAACTTCCGCACGCTGCTGCTGAACGCCGTCGCGTGGGTGTCGAAGCTGGAGGTGCCGGCGGCCGGAGTGCCGTCGCGACCTCTGAGCCGCAGCGACCTGGAGGGGCTCATCGACGAAGGCAAACTGGCGGTCAAGCGCCGCGGGATCTAACGAACCTCGCGCTGAGGCGCGGCACCCGCCCCGCCTCCGCGCGAGCCT
>JADLBT010000027.1 GCA_020847555.1 Gemmataceae bacterium | reverse complement strand
TACAGTCCATAACAGGGTTTGCGCCAGGGACAGGAACCGCCACCCTGCCTGGCCATGCCGTTGTGGCACAACCCCATTATTGAGTATCGGTTACAACACTTAGGGGGCGATCCGGACGGCGTCGGCATCGGAATTGCTAGCAATCTCACTGCTTTTTCACCCACGCGAAAAGCACGGGCGTAAATCGGCGCAGGAAGTGGTTCTTCCTCCCACCCCCACCGGCAGTGCTGACGGGTCGCCCTGATTCGCCCACTGCCACAAACACCCTCCACTGTCGAAGGGAGACGGTCTGATGAAGCGAGCGACTCTGATCCTGGCAGCCCTGACTTTCCTGTTCACCGGCGCAGGTCCGCTGACGGCGGCCCCGATTGGCTATTCCGTCCAGTCCAATGGGAATGACCACCTGTACCGGATTGACCTGGCCACCGGTGTGGCCACGGACCTCGGGCTCGTGGGGTTCAGCGATGCGGAGGGTCTGGCATTCGCCAACAACAACCTCTACGCAATCGGGGGAACGGTTGCTGAATTCTGGAACATCACGGTCCCCCCCGGATCCAAGGTGGGCAACACTGGGTCCAGGAATGGCATCGATGCTGGGCTCGACTTCGAGCGCAACTCGGGCGTGATGTACAACATCCAGGGGGATTTTGGAGGCTCCTCCCTGTATCAGATCAACCTGAACACGGGAGGTGCGACGCTCGTCGGTTCGAGTTCCACATTTGCTGACGACCTGGCAATCAACGCTGCCGGGCAAGCCTTCGCAGCGGACGCCATCTTCTCCGACTCGCTGTACCAGGTGAACCTGGCCACGGGGGCCTTGACCCTGGTCGGTGGACTCGGGCTTGGCAATATTTCAGAGCAAGCAGGGGCCTCGTTCGACGACAACGGCGTGATGTGGATGCTGCTTAGTAACGGCAGGATTTACACCGTCAACACGGCAACCGGGTCAGCTACCTTTGTCGCACAGGTTACACTGAACAATGTATCCCTCAACAATTTTGAAGGATTGGCCATCAACAACCAGCAACAGGTTATCCCCGAACCCACCAGCCTCGCTCTCTTCGGCATGGCGCTCGCCGCCGGGTACTGCGGTTGGCGGCGCCGGAAGCAGGCCGCGACCGCGTGAACCACCGCTCTGATGCACGATCCGGGGTGAGGGTGTCTGATTGGTCTTTCGCCCCTCCCCCCTTGTGGGGGAGGGGTTGGGGGTGAGGGGAAAGGCGCTGCCAACCTCCCTCACAAGATACCCCTGACGGCCGCGGACCCGACACGCACCCATCCGATAAACCCTGGCCGCGCGTCTATTGCCCGGGGACGAGCAGGCGCGTGCAGAACGGGCGCAGCACCTCCTCGGGATACAGGCAAAAGGCGTAGTCGCGCCGGTCCGCCACCGCGCGGCCCTGCTGCTCCTGCTCGCAGCGCTCCCGCGCGCCGGCCAGTTCCGCCGCGCGCCCAGCCACGAACGGGCGCAGCTCCTCGGTCATGGCGCGTAGTGCCTGGAACCAGGCGCGGCGGGCGCGGCGGTCGCCGGGGCGAGCCTGCCCCGCCAGCTCCCGCTTGCGAGCGCTGAGCGCGGCCGCTGCGGGGTGGTCGGGGGCAAGGTGACGTTGCGGGTTCCAGTGCAGGTCGCGCAGCTCGCCCCGCAGGCCGCGGCAGTCCGGCCCGGCGTCCGTCCGCTCGAACGGCAGCAGCAATGTCCCCGAGAGAATGAGGAACGCGGGGGCGGCGAGGCCGTGGAACGCGCCGATCAGTTCGTCGGTCAGCTCGTCGTACTTGCCGCCGCCGATACCGTGGATGAACAGATCGCCCAGGAACACGCGCGCGTAGAGGGTGGTGGTCAGGGCGCGCGTGCGCACCTCGAACCCGCGCCGCTGTAGATCCTGCCACGCCGCGACCGTCGCCTCGGCCCCCCGGTCAGCGGGGGCCGGCACCATCGGCCAGGTTTCCGCCCCGACGCGCAGCTCCAGCGCCTCCGCGGTTCGCCGCGCCAGCAGGCGTCCGCGCTGCCCCGCGCCGGTCCGCCACCCCCAGAAGGGTGCTTCGAGCCAGTCCCCCTCGGCGGCCAGGTCGGGGACCGGGTGGTTGCGGCTGCGGATGCCGTGAGCCCGGCGGTAGCGATGGACGATGTCGTTGTGGAGGGCGTGGAAGCGCGGCAGGTCGAGCAGCAGGTGGCACGCGAACCAGGCGAACGGCTCGGTCGTACACAGCCGGCTCACGGGCAGCTCGAGGTTGTGACAGCCCCACGCCCGCTCCAGGGCGCGCCGGGCCGCGGCGAAGCGCTCGCCCAGCAGCGGGGTGCGCTGCGTCTGCCGCCTTACCTAATCCCAGTACGCCGGCAGCAGCGGCCGGAAGCCCCAGTTCTGCGCGACCGCCGCCACGCGCTCCGGCAGGGTGGCGAACAGCTCCTCGTCGCGCACCGTCCGGTCCTCGTAGGGCGCCTCGCCGGTCCACACATCAAAAGGTATCGATTCGAGGTGGTACGCGGGCACGGTTTCCGACGTGCTGCGGACGGGGACGCGGAGGAGGTTGGTTTTGGCCGTGTCGTTATCGACGACGAGGTTCAGGGGAGTGGCAGACCCGGACCGGGCGAGGCCGTGGAGGGCGAAGTTCTTGACCCACACGCCGGGGTGAAACAGCTCCGGCTGGTGCCCGGCGAGGACGAGGGAGTCAGCGGGGAAAGCGGGGACGGGTTCGCCCGCCTCGCGGAGATAGGCGTGGGCGGCAGCGACGACTGACGCGCGGGCCGCCCGCCGCAGGTCGGTAAGCGGGCGGCCCAGCACGTCGGCCGTCGCGTGGGCAAGGAGCTGACGGTTGTGTTCGAGGAGGCCGCCGACCTCGGGCAGCGACGGCACGGCGAGGATGGCCCCGTCCTGCCGCGGCACCCGCAGTCGGGTCGAGGCGTTCACCGGCAGCCCCCCGGGTTGCGCAGCGTCGAGCAGCCGTTCGGGGCGGCGCCGTGGATGCGCGGATCCGGCCTGCCGCCGCCGGGCCGCGGCCCGCACTCGGCCACCGCCGCGGCGATCACGCGCCGATAGTGGGCCAGCCGCTCGGTGGCGTCATCGAGCACGCCGCCGAAGGCCCGGTTGGGGTCGAGGTACAGGCGCGGGACGCCGATCTCCTCGATGCGCAGCCCCTGGCGGGCCGCCTGCACCCACAGCTGCAGCGGCATGCCCCAGCCGGTTTCGGTGATGTGCAGCTTCGCCAGCGCCTCGCGCCGGTACGCCTTGAACCCGCAAAACGCATCCGTCAGGTTCAGTCCGAGGAGCTGGTTCAGCTCCTCGGTGACGATCCGGTTGATCTGCCGGCGGTCCTGCGGTGGGGCCGAGTCCTGGCGGAAGTCGCGCAGATACCGGCTGCCGGAGACGATGTCGGCGTCGTCGATGGCCTCCAGCAGGACCGGGATGCGGGCCGGCTCGTGTTGGCCGTCGCAGTCCATCGTGACGAGCACGTCCACGCCCTGGTCGAGGGCGTAGGCGAACGCCGACATGAGGGCCGCGCCATACCCACGGTTCTGCGGGTGGGTGATGACGGTCAGGTCGGTCGCGCGGGCGAGCAGCTCGGCCGTGCGGTCGGTCGAACCGTCGTTGACGACGAGGATGTGAGGGCTGTAGCGGCGGACCTCGCGCAGTACGCCTTCCAGGTGCCGCTCTTCGTTGTAGACGGGGATGGCGGTCAACAGCTTCACGCGGCACCTCTTCCTCAAGGAAGTTACGAAAAGGCTACCGTATTCTAACCGGGGGGACGGGTGAGTCAAACGGGCGTCCCCGCCGGATCGAGGTTAGAGGGGAGCAACCCGCGAACCGATTCGAGGGAAAAGCGGCGCCTGTTCAGGCGGCCAGTGCCCCTGGCCGGACCGGCTCAACCCCACAGGCCCCCTGGTCAACCGCCGCCTTCTCCCCAGAATACCCCAAACCCTCGCGGCCTCAGGAATCCTGCCATGCCCCCCACGCTCGGCCAGCCCCTCGACGCTCTCGACACCCCGCAACTGCTCATCGATCTCGATGTCGTGGACGCCAACATGAAGCGCATGTTCGGCGCCTTCCGGGACCGGCCTGTGAACGTCCGGGTCCACTTCAAGTCGCTCAAGTGCGCCGGGCTGGCCCGGTACATCGCCGCCGCCAACCCGCGCGGCGGGTTCCTGTGCGCTAAACTGAACGAGGCGGAAGTCCTCGCCGACGCCGGCCTGACCGACATCCTCATCGCCAACCAGATCGTCGGCCCGCTCAAGGTACGGCGCCTGGCGGACCTGGCCAGGCGAGCCCAGGTGCGCGTCTGCGTGGATGCCCCCGACAACGTCGAGGAGCTGAGCCAGGCGGCGCGTGCGGCCGGCGTCACCGTCGGCGTGCTGGTCGAGGTGGACATCGGGATGAAGCGCTGCGGGGTCGAGCCGGGTGAGCCGGCCCTCGCCCTGGCGCGGCGCGTCCACGCCAGCCCGGGCCTGCGCTTCGTCGGTTTGCAGGGGTACGATGGCCATCTGCAGTTCATCCCCGACCCGACCGAGCGCCGCGCGAAGTGTTTGCAGGGGATGGAGCAGCTGATCGGGACGCGCCGGTTGATCGAGAGGGCGGGCATTCCGGTCGAGGTGGTGACCGGGGCCGGCACCGGAACCTGGGAGTTCGTCGGCTCCTACGAGGGGGTGACCGAGATCCAGCCGGGGTCGTTCGTGCTGATGGACTGCGCCTATCACCCCATCCGGCCCGAGTTCGGCTGTTCGCTGTCGGTGCTGGCGACCGTGATGAGCAGGCGGCCGGGGCAGTACGTCCTCGACGCCGGCAGCAAGGCGATCTCGCGTGACTTCGGCACGCCGGTCATCAAGGGTCGCGCCGGCGAGCACGTGACGAAACTGGCGGAGGAGCACACGCTCGTCGAGCTGGAGGGCGACGGCGTGCGCGTCGGCGACCGGCGCGAGGTGATCCCGGCCCACTGCTGCGCCACCATGAACCTGCACCGGGCGTGCGTCGCCGTGCGGGGCGGGAAGGTGGAGGCCCTGTGGCCCATCGAGGCGAGCGGGCGGTACGACTAACGCACGAGCTACCAGCCCGGAGCGCCAGCGCCCGGCGCTGGCGCTCCGGGCTGGTAAGTAAGTAAAGACAACGACATTATGAGCAAAGAAGACCAGCTTCGTCGCGTTCTCGACAGCGGGATCGTCGCCGTCGTGCGCTCCCAGGACAGCCAGCAACTCGTGGACGTCGCCCGCGCCCTGGCCGACGGTGGCGTTACCGTCGTTGAGATCACCATGAGCGTCCCGAACGCCCTCGACGTGGTCCGCCGCGTGCGCGAGGCGCTCGGCGACCGCGTCCTGCTCGGCGCCGGGACCGTCCTCGACCCGGAGACGGCCCGGGCCGCCCTGCTCGCCGGGGCCGAGTACCTCGTCGCGCCGACGCTCAACCTCGACGTGATTCGCCTCTGCCAGCGCTACGACAAGCTGGTGATGCCCGGCGCGTTCACGCCGACCGAGATCCTCACCGCGTGGGAGGCGGGCGCCGACATCGTCAAGGTGTTCCCCGCGGACGTGGTCGGGCCAGCGTTCTTCAAGGCGCTGCGCGGCCCGCTGCCGCAGGTCCGGCTGATGCCGACCGGCGGCGTCGATCTGACAACGGCGGCCACCTTCCTCGCGGCCGGCGCCTGCTGCCTCGGCGTCGGGGGGCAGCTGGTCGAGCCGAAGGCGGTCGCCGACCGCAACTTCGACCGCATCCGTGACCTGGCCCGGCAGTACGTCGCGATCGTTCAGCAGGCGCGGCGCGGCAAGAACTGATCCGTCACGGGTGAAAACCCGGGAGCGCCCATGAGCAGCGATACACCACCGCCACTGAAGGGCGTGACCGTGGGCCTACCGCTCGTCGGGTTCGGCGTGGCGCTGCTGTGGTTCCTTTGCTTCTGGAGCCTGCTCGGCCTGTATGTAGAGGGGACGGGCTTCGTTTACGGCTGGCCGTGGGACGTGATGCTCTGGGCCGGGACGGTCTTCCTGACGCTCCAGATCGGCGGGCATCTGCTGTGCCTGACGGTCCCGCGCGGGTGGGGGGCGCGCGGCACCGAGGCGGCCGCCCTGGGACTGACGGTCCTCTACCTGGGGCTGTTCCTGGCGTTCTTCCTCACGGGGTGGGTGCCCCTCGGCGGTTTGGGGCTGTGGGTGCTGCGCATGCTCGCGCCGACCGCCCACCTGCTGTTTTTGGCGACCCTGGCTTCCCGGATCGACCAGGAGGAACTGGCGCAGCGCGCCCAGGCGCTCATCCCGTTCCTGCTCCTCCTGCTCGTGTTTCCTGTCATCAACTACCTGGCGTTCGTGCTCCTGGGGGCCGTGGCGGTGTTGTGGGTCATTCCCGTCCTGTTGATCGGGCTGGAACTGATCCTGGAGCTGATCGTCCTGGTCCGGTTCCTCAACCTGCACCTGGCGATTTACCACGGCATCTTCCGGTATCAGGAGACGTTCGCGGAGCGACGCAAACTGCACGAGGCGGGCTGGGTGGAACCGTCGTCGGAAGAGGCTCCCGACGCGCTGTAGGAGGGGACTCCGCCCCCCGATCCTCTTGCTAACCAAAGCGTCAAGGCCCACGGGTGGCGCCCCGTGGGAGAAGTGCTGGGGACTTGACCCACGGGACGCCACCCGTGGGCTTTCCCTCTTGCAGTTAGTCTCTGCAGCGCCGATTTCCATGCACACGAGGACGACCATGCCGTTCGAGGTGATCACGTTCGGAGAAGCGATGGTCCGGCTCAGCCCGCCGAACTTCCGTCGCCTGGAGCAGGCGCGCAATCTGGAGGTGTTCGTCGGCGGCGCCGAGCTGAACACGGCCGTCGGCCTGGCCCGGTTCGGGCATCCGACCGCCTGGGTGTCGCGCCTGACACGCAACCCGCTCGGCCGGCTCATCGCCAACCACGCCCGCGAGGCCGGCGTCAGCACCGATCACATCCAGTGGACCGACGAGGACCGGGTGGGCGTGTACTTCCTGGAGTTCGGCGCCGCCCCGCGCGCCAGCAGTGTGCTGTACGACCGCAAGCACGCCGCCATCGCCTCCGTCCGTCCCGGGACGATCGACTGGGCGAAGGTGTTCGCGGGGAGCAAGTGGTTCCACGTCACCGGCATCACGCCCGCCCTGAGCCCGACCGCCGCCGAGACGACGCGCGAGGCGCTGCAGGCGGCCCGCGCCGCTGGCGTCCGCACCAGCATCGATCTGAACTACCGCGTCAAGCTCTGGACGCAGGCCGACGCCGGCCGCTGGATGACCGAGTTCATGCAGTGGTGCGACGTGCTCATCACGACCGAGGAGGACATCGAGCGCGTCTTCGGGATCGCGGGCACCGGCTACGAGGACGTCGCCGCGAAGGTGGCGAAGCAATTCCCGGTCAAGGTGGTGGCGATCACGCTGCGCGAGAACCCGCTGGTGTGGAAGAACACCTGGACCGCCATCGCGTACCAGGGCGGTAAACTTTACAGGACGCGCACCTACGAGGTGGAGATCGTGGACCGGCTCGGGGCGGGCGACTCGTTCGCGGCGGGGCTGATCCACGGGCTGCTCGGGGACGACCTGCAGCGCGGCCTCGACTGGGGTGTGGCGGCGAGCGCCCTCAAACACTCGATCCCGGGCGATTTCGCATGGATCACCCCGGAAGAGGTCGAGGGGTTGCTGCGCGGCGGCGGGATGCGCATCAGCCGGTAACCGGACTCGTGGTACTTGCCATGACCCACCGCTCCCTTACCCGCGCGCAGCTGCGCGCCCTGGACCGCCGGACGATCGAGGAGTTCGGCCTGCCCGGCATTGTCCTCATGGAGAACGCCGGCCGCGGCGCCGCCGAGGTGCTCCTGCGCCTGGGCGCCCGCGGACCCGTCGTCCTCTGCTGCGGCAAGGGCAACAACGGTGGCGACGGATTCGTCAGCGCGCGTCACCTCGCCAATCATCAGCTCGCGGTGCGCGTCCTCCTCTTCTGCCGGCCAGACGAGTTGACCGGAGATGCCGCGCTCAACCAGCGCGTGGTGGCGAAGATGGGGCTGCCGCTGACCGTCCACGCCGGCGACATCCTCGATCTGCCGGCCGTGCAGCACGACCTGGCAAACGCCGAGTGGATAGTCGATGCGTTGTTCGGCACCGGGCTCAGCGGCCCGGTACGGCCGCCGCTCGATCGCGTGATCGAGGCGATCACCGCCAGCCCGGCGCGGGTGCTGGCGGTGGACATCCCGTCCGGCCTCGACTGTGACACGGGTAAACCCCTCGGCGCGACCGTGCGGGCCGAGCACACCGTCACCTTCGCGGCCCGGAAGGTCGGCTTCGCCGGTCCGGACGCGCGCCCCTGGCTGGGCCAGGTTCACCTCGTCGATATTGGCGCTCCGCTGGCCGCCTACCCGGATGGGTGAGTGGGGATGCGATTCGGGGAGGGCGCAAAAAAAAGTCCCGCTGCCGGCTTCCCCCGGCGTCGCCCATCACCGGAAGTCGCACAGCAGCGAGACAACTGAATTATAAATGCACGTGGATACGTGTCAATGGCCCGGCGGCGGCGACCTTGCCGGCTCGGCGGGGGTTTTCGAGCGGAAGGCTTGCTCCCTTGTCCGCCGGCTTATAATGGGTTTGGAACGGAGGGGCGGCAGACTCGACCGAACCTGACCCTCACCACAACCCCTCCAACTCGCATCGGAACACGCCGTCCCATCGGGCCGGCGTACTGCACCTGACTGCTTTTTCTGCTCTGGTGGTGCCCCTCGTGGAAGGTTGATCGGTACGTCCGCGGGCGCCGACGGTGCGCGCCGGCGGGCAAGGCGGGCAAGGTGAAGGATAGACGGAAGAAGGCGAATCCGCAGAACATCCCCAAAGTGTGGGCTATCTCTCATCCTGGGCACTCGCCGTGCCGATTTAAAAAGTGACCGAGGTAAAAGATCAAGCGACGGGCGCGCCGCCCCGTGCCGGGGGACGTGCGCCGTGGCCAGCAACCTGATTCCTTCGCTCGCACCCCGCCCGAGCCCGGCGCCGACACGCCGGGCTCGGGCAGGAGGCCCCTGGCGGTCTTTCCCGCAACCGCCCGGTCTCGGAGGTGACGGTCGGGTCGGGCGGGGCACTCCCCGGAGGGGGAGGAGGCTAGCAATTAATCTGGATGAGGAGTACCTGCCATGAAAAAGGTGTTTACTACCGGCCAGGTGGCGAAGATCTGCAAGGTCGCGCCCCGGACGGTTAGTAAATGGTTCGATTCGGGCCGGCTCCGCGGCTACCGTATCCCCGGCAGCCAGGACCGCCGGATCCCGCGCGAGGCCCTGATCAAGTTCCTCAAGGAATACGGCATGCCCCTTGGGGAACTGGAGGAGGAGGGGCTGCATAAAATCCTGATCGTCGGCGCCGAGAAGCTGTTCGTGGACCGCATCCAGGAACTGCTTCCGGAGGACGACGACTTCAAGTATGAGCTGGCCGGCAGCGGCTTCGAGGCCGGCATCCAGGCGGAGAGTTTCCACCCGGACACCATCATCATCGACCTGGCGATGGGCCGGACCGAGGGACTGCAGATCGCCACGAACCTGCGGCGCAAGCCGGAGTACGAGCAGACGCTGATCCTCGCCCTTGCCAGCGAGGACGAGGCGGCCCCCGAGACGCTCGTCAACTACGGGTTCAGCGAGGCGTTCAAGAAGCCGTTCGACATCGCCCTGCTCGGCGAGCGGATCCGCACACTCGTCGAGGAGAAGCGCGAGAACCTGTAACGCCCCGCCTCGCCGGCCCCCCGCGACCATGCCCCTGCTGACGGCCGGACGCCCGCCCTGGTGGGCCGCCCGGCCGTTTGCCGTTCGGGGCCACGGAACTGAAAAAGCCCACGGGCTGCGGCCCGTGGGCTTTGCTTCGTCTCCGGCCCCTCGGCTCCCGACCTCAAAACCCCCTGCCGAAGCGCCCCGGATACCGCGCCGGGATCGTCCAGCTGGTCCCAAACCCGTCCCCGAGGCCGCCAACGCCCCACTGCATGAAATTCACCAGGTTGTTGCCGGCCTGGGGTACGCCCAGGAACCCGCCCGGCCCGCCGAACGGCCCCCACGGGCCTGGCATCTGGTAAGGGTTGGCCAGCAGCGGTGAGTAATAGGGCTGCCGATAATAGTTCGTTGGGTAGTTTGGATAGTTAAAGTTCTGCCAGGGGGCGACCTGCGGCTGCCACGGCGAAGGGAAAGACGGTGCCAGGGGCGGATACAGAGGCCAGAATTGCTGGTTAGGCTGGGGAGGGGCAAAAGGGTTCGGGTAAGGGGTGGTGTACGGATTGGAGTAGGGATTCTGATAGGGGTTACTGTACGGATTCTGGAAGGGGTTGCTGTATTGGTTCTGGAAGGGATTGCCGAACGGGTTCGGGTAGGGGCTGTTGATGCTGCCCGGACCACCGACCACAGGTCCGCGGCCGCTGAGAGACGGGAACACGCGCCCCTCGTTCGGCCGGGCGGTGGGTTGCGTTTGTTTCGGCTGCTCGCCGTTCTTCGCCTTCGCTGGCCCGTTGCCTCGCTTCGGCTGCTCGCCGTTCTTCGCCTTCGCCGGCCCGTTGCCTCGCTTCGGCAGGATGGTCGGTTGGTCCGCCGTCCTCACCTGGGCCAGGCAGTGGTCCGCCGCCAGCAACCACGCCCCCACGGCCAGGGCGGCGACCAGCACGCCACGTGCGACCCGTTTCATCGTCGTTCCTCCGGGCGGATTGGTGGGCGAGAGATGAGTATCTGTTGCTCCTGCTGCTGCTTAGCTGGAGAACGCCTGCCGAACGATTCCTTGCGCGCCAATTTCGCGGACGGCGCAGACCAGGCAGCCTCTGCCGTCCGGGCAGGCCATTTCCCCTGGTACGACCTGAGCGCCGGCGGTACAAAACAGGAGTGCCGCGTGCCGACCGGCCCCGGTCCGAGTTGTCACCCGCTCAGGGGACTATCGTATGAGAGTTCTGGGGGAGTTCTTCGGAGACCATTGGTATTTCGCCATCCCGATGGTCCTCATGTCGCTGGCGGGAATCACGCTTGTGATCTGGCGCATCATGCTGAACCTCAATGCGCGGACGGACATGAACGTCTTCCTGCCGCGGTTGCAGGAGAAACTGGAGAAGGAAGCGGTGGACGGGGCCGCCCGGTTCTGCAAAACCGAGCCAGGCGTCATCCCGCGCAGGCTGTACGTCGCCGGGCTGGAAACGTCGCGCCAGGGGATGGCGGCATCGCGGCGGGCGATGGCCAACGCCATCGAGCTGGAGATTCTGCCGGAGCTGAACTTCCTGCTGCCGACCATTCTGGCCATCGCCAAGATCGCGACGATGGTCGGCCTGCTGGGGACGGTGATCAGCATGATCGGTACGTTCACCGACATGCAGCAGATGCAGCAGGTCGGGCAACAGAAGAACATGGCCACCCAGGGCGGTCAGATCGGCCTGGCGCTGGTGGCGACGGCGCTCGGGCTGGTAACGGCCATTCCCCTGGTGTTCGCGCACGTGCTGTTCAAGGCATGGGTGGTGAACTTCGAGACGAAGATGAAGAGCGCCGCCCAGAAGCTGCTCGTGCTGTTGCAGGCCGCCCGCCCCTCCGGGGGCAAGCCGGCCGCCGTCGCGGCGGCGGAAACGGCCGTGCGCCGCGGGTGAAAGCCCACGGGTTGCGTCCCGTGGGTTATGTCACTAGCGCCTCGGCCCACGGGACGCAACCCGTGGGCTTTCCCGAGAAATGGTGCCAATGGCCGAGCAGCGCCGCATCCTCGATCTGTGGGTGGTGGACACCAACACGGTCTACCGCGAAGTCCCGTTCGCGATCGTGACCGACTGGATCCAGCAAGGGCGCCTGCTGCCCGAGGACAAGGCCCGACCGTCCGGCAAGGGCGGCTGGTTCGCGCTCGCCGACATCCCTGCCTTCGCCGTCTACTTCCCCAAACCGGAGCCCGACCGTGTCGAGGACCAGGCGGAAGCGCTGGCCGCCGTCGAGATCGACCTGCCGACGCGCCGTCGCCACCACGATGCGGAGGGTGACGATCCGGACATGATTCCGCTGATCGACATCACGCTGGTGCTGCTCATCTTCTTCATGATGACGGCGGCCGTCAGCGCCGGGCTGTTCTCGCCGATCGACACCCCGCCGGCGAAGCATCAGTTGCAGACGCTCGACAAGGGCATGTTCTGGGTCGGCATCGACCGGGACAAGCAGGGCGAGACGGTCTACTCGCTTGGCAAGGACGAGCGGGAGGTTCAGCCGCCGGGGAAGGACTTCGCCTCGGTGCGCGACGCCCTGACGAAGGAGTTGACGAAGTTCGGCGGCGAGGTGCCGGTGCGCATCCGCGCCGACAAGGGCCTGCCGCACGAGACGGTGCGCGACGTGATGGAGCGGCTCGGCCAGCTGGAGCGCAGCCTGAACGCGGAGCGTGCGAAGGCCGACACGACCCGCGTGAAGTTCACCCTCTCGGGCGAGGTGAGCGAGCCACAGTGAAGATGCGGCCCATCGTGAGTTGGGGGCGGCATGAGCTGGAAGATCCGCCACGAAGGTTCGCCCAAACACCTGCAGGGGCTGACGCTCGCGCAGGTCGTCGAGGGACTGCTCGACGGCAAGTGGGAGGTGACCGATGAGGTCATGGGTCCGGCAGACACGGCCTGGGTCGCCATCGAGAACCACCCCCAACTCACGGAGATCGCGGCCGACCTGGAGCCGCCCCCGCCGCCGCCCGAGGACGAGACACACCTGGACATGAACGCCCTGATCGACGTCTGTCTGGTACTGCTCATCTTCTTCATGCTCACCACCAGCTACCTTATCACCGTCCAGAAGATCGTTCCGCTGCCGACGGTTGCCGAGAGCGAGAAGAAGGGTCGCGTGGTGCGCGCCGACCAGGTGAAGCGGCGGATGATCCGCATCCAGGCATACGGCGACAAGGACGGCAAGCTGACGGTGCGCGTCGAGAACCAGACGCTGCCGGTGGTCAGCGCCGACGGCAGGTCCGTTGACGGCGAGAAACTCCGCGCGGCGCTGCTACCGTACACGCGCGGCGAGGATCCCAGGACGGAGGTGCTGCTCGACCCGCGCGACGTGAGCTGGGGGACCGTGATCGCCATCCAGGACGCGGCCAGGGCGGCCGGGGTCCGCACCGTCAACCACCTGACGAAGAAGAAGTGACGTTACCAGCCCGCAGCACCAGCAACGGACGCCTGCAAGCGCCCGTCGCTGGTGCTGCGGGCTGGTATGTCCGTTTCCTGAGGGGAGTTGATGTTCGACTGGTACTCGGACGACGCGGAGCGGGTGCTGTCCCAGCTTCAGCTCGTGTTCTTCATGCTCGGGATGGGCGCAACGCTGACGGCGGCCGACTTCGCCGCCATCGCCCGCCGCCCCTGGTTCCTGCTCCTCGGGGCCGGGTTCCAGTTCCTCGTCACGCCCCTGATCGCCCTCCTGGCCGCCCACGCCTTCGACGTCCTGCCGGGGATCGCCGTCGGCCTCATCCTGGTCGCGGCCATGCCCGGCGGCACCCTCGCCAAGGCGTTCGCCTACCTCGCCCGGGGGAACATCGCCCTGTCCATCTCGCTCACCCTCTTCGGGACGTTCGCCGCGCTGGTCGCCGTCCCGGCCCTGCTGTGGCTGCTGGCCTCCGCGTGGCTCACCGGCGTCGGCGGGGAGGGCGACGTGTCCCCCACCTTCGTCATGCCGGTGCGCGACATCGTGCTCGATGTGGCCCTGCACCTGATCCTGCCGCTGACGGCGGGCATGACGGTGGCGCGCAGGGCGCCACCGGCGGTCCGGCTCGCGTTCTCGCGCTGGTGCATTCGGGCGGGGTTCGTGGTGGTGGTCGTCATGGTGGCCGGATCGCTCGGCAGCGGGCGCATCGACCCGGGCGAGTACGGCTGGACCGGACCGCTGGCGATCATCCTCTTCTGTGCGCTATCGCAGCAGCTGAGCATGTTGCCGTTCCGCCTGCGTGGGTGGTCGAAGCCGGATTGCGTGGCGGTCGGCATGGAAGTGACGATGCGCAACCTGAACCTGGCCCTGCTCGTCATGACCAGCCTGTTCCCGCCGGAGGTGTTGCGGACCCAGCCGGGGCTCGCCGAGGTCCGCAACGGCGTGCTGTTCGTGATCCTCTATTACGCCGGGGTGGCGATGGCCTTCGGGCTGCCGCTGGCGCTGAACTTCCGGCGCCTGATCCGCCGCGACGCGGCCCGCGCCGCTCGCCAGGACGTGGCCGTTTGGTCCGCGCGCGCTAATTAATCGGGCCAGCGCGGGACGAGGAAGATCGCGTCCAGCCCCTGGCCGATCCAGAAATCGCCGTTCGCCAGCTCGCCGAGCCCCTGCCTTCTGGCGCCGTCGTCGCGCCCGTCGGGACCGACGCTCCAGACAATCCCTTGCCCGGCCGGAATCTCGCGCTCCGTCCAAAGCTGACCTTCGGGCGGCGCGTCCGGGCCGCCGGGGACGACCGGCGGTTCCTCGTCCGCGCCCGCGGGTCGCATGACCTGGATCCGCTCGCCGGTGGAGACGCGATACCGGAACGGCTGGCCGTCGTAGGGGTCGATCGGCACCGCGTCCAGGTAGCGCGGCACCAGATCCTGAAGCTTTGTGGCGGGCTTGCCCTGGTCGAGCCGATACAGCGCCAGGGCCAGTCGCAGACGCGTGCCGCCCAGCACGCAGCGGTCCGCCGCCTGCCCCGGGATCACGTGGCGCAGGGCCGGGAGGAGCGGACCCCACACGGTCCGCGAGAGCGGTTCCACCCACGGCAGGTCCGCCGCCTCCAGGCCGAAATCCTTCAGGAGCAGTCCTGCTCTGAAGGTCGCGCCCGGCGGTTTCTCCCCCGATCCTCGTGTTGCGGCAGCCGGTGCCTTCCCGAGAGCCTGCTCCGTCCGCCGCAGCATGCTGGCGAAGACCGCGTTGAGCAGGCGCGTCTCGCGCTCCTTCTCCCACGGCACCTGGCGGGCCAGCGCGTACAGCCGGCTCTGCGCGCCCATCTCCCGGCCGAACAACTCGTCCAGCGTGTTCCGGAACATGAGGAACTCGGCCTTGAGGTTTTCCGTGGCCTGGGGCACCTCCCTCGCGTGGCGGGTCACGCCCTCAAGGGCGCGGCGGAGCAGTTCCTTGCGCGGGCCGACGTTCTCCAGCCAGCGATCCAGGCCCGTGAGCGCCGTGCTTTCCATCGCGCGGCCAACGAGCATGTGCAGCAGCGGCTCCTTGTGACGGATTTGCCGGGCCAGCCCGAGCACGACGAGCAGGTTGTCGAGGGCCGCCGCGTCGTCGCCGCGCGCCTGCACCTGGAGAGCCCGGACGGTGAAGAGGAGGGCCGCCTCCCGCGTGGGTTGCAGGTGCGGGCACAGGCTGCTGAAGGTTACCCCCCGCGGATCCTGGACCAGCCCCAGGGGCATCGCCGCCGCCTTGCGGAACTTCGCGGCCCACGCGCCCGCAAACATCTCGTCCAGCCAGCGCCCCAGATCCTCATCCTTCTTCGGCCACCCCGTTTGCAGCACCCTGTCAGCCCGTTCCAGATGGGTGCTCGGGGGCTCGCGCCCCTCCCCGGCCGCGCCCGCCTCGCCCATCGGCGCCTCCGCTCCCGGCCCCTCCGCCTGCTTCGGCGCCAGCCGCTCCCGCACCGCTTTCTGGTGTACCTCCAGTTCGCGCGCCGCCTCCCGGATCAGCGGGCCGGCTTCGTTGTTCTCCAGTGCCGGCAGGGACGCCTCGAAGGCACGCACGTCAAACGGCGGCGGAACGTCCGGCACCTCGGCAACTCGATACCACAGCCAGCCGGCCATCCACAGGGCCGCCAGCACCACCCCGCCCGCCAGCACGGTGACCGGCCGCACGGACGCCAACCGGCCGCTGACCCACCACCACAGCACCGCCGGCACGGCCCCGAGGAGCAGCAGCGGCGAACCGAGGAGCTGCCAGAGGTACAGGCCGCCGAACAGCAGCGACGGGAGCCACAGCAGGACGACCGCGGCGCTCGTCACCCCGCCGACCACCAGGGCGATCAACCGCCGGCGCAGGACCAGCCCGGCCAGCTGGCCGACCGCAAAGCCGTATGAGATTCCCACCAGCAGGAGGATCCCCACCGTCGTCCCCCGCAACAGCTCGACCCCCCAGAGCTGATCGAGGAGGTCCGGGCGCGACGTTCCGGGATAACGTGCCCGGATCCCGTAGGACAGTGCGGTGCCCAGCAGGACCAGCGCCGCGGCCACCACGGCCACCGCCAGCCAGCACAGCGACTTGACCGCCCACACCCGGCGGACCGGGAAGCGCTGGTCGCCGAGGAAGCGCCCCGATCCGTCTTCCTGCTCCCGGCCGAACACGGCGGCGCCGCACGCCACGGCTGCCAGCAGCACGCCCAGCGGCCACGCCAGCGGGTCCGCCAGCGGCAGGAACAGCCCGACCGCCGCCGCGAACCC
>JADLBT010000026.1 GCA_020847555.1 Gemmataceae bacterium | reverse complement strand
CACACCTTGATTGCCCTTGGTAGCATCGGGAACTACTTTACCCCCGGACGGTTCGTCAGACTCCAGGAATATCAGGACGGGACAGCGTTTCGGTCCGTGAATGCGGCGTGGGGGCGGGCGGCCAGCGCCTACGCGACCCGACTCCAGGAACGCCGCGTCCATCTGGAACGGGGCCAGCGGCTCAACCCCTGTCTGGACTGCGGAGGACTCGCTCGCTTCGTGAAGTAGGGCAGCCTTCACGATGGCCGCCTGTCTGGAGGCAGGAGTTCACCTGTTTCGGAGCCCCCCTCCTGAAACCCGCTCTCCCCGCCCTGCTGCTGGCCGCCCTGCTCCCGTCCACCTTCCTCTCCGGCGAAGGACCACCGACAAAGGCCGCTCCCGTCGCGGCGGACCTGGTCCTGCGCAATGGCAAGATCTGGACCGTCAACAAGGCCCAACCGCAGGTCGAGGCGCTCGCCGCGTGGCGGGGGCGCATCCTCGCCGTCGGTTCCGACGCCGACGTGCGCCCCCTCATTGGACCGAAGACGAAGGTGATCGACCTGCAGGGCCGCCGCGTCGTCCCCGGCTTCCATGACAGCCACCTGCACCTGCTCAGCGGGGGCAGGCGGCTCGCCCAGGTGGCCCTCAAGGATGCGAAGGACGAGGCCGAGTTCGGCCGCCGGCTGCGCGAGTTCGACCAGAAACTGCCGCGCGACCGCTGGCTGCTCGGCGGCAACTGGGACCACGACCGCACCTTCGGCGGCAAGCTGCCCACCGCGGAGATGATCGACAGGTATGTTCCCGACCGTCCCGCCTTCCTGAGCCGCTACGACGGACACATGGCGATCGTCAACTCGCGCGTCCTCAAGATGGCCGGCATCACGGCCGCCACGCGCGACCCGACCGGCGGCGTCATCGTGCGCAAACCCGGCGGCAAGGAGCCGACCGGCGTGTTGCGCGACACGGCGATGGGGCTCGTAGGCGTTCTGGTGCCGCGCGCCACCGAGGGCGAGATTGCCGAGGCGATCCGCGCCGCGTTGGCCGAGGCGCGCAGGTACGGCGTCACCAGCGTCCAGGACATGGACGGCAGCGACGCCGTGACGCGGCGCATCCTCCTGCGTGTCCTGCAGGAGATGCGCCGCAGCGGGAACCTCACCGTCCGCATCCGGCTCTACTGGCCGCTGCGCAGCTGGAAGGGGCTGGCGGACGTCGGTATCGCGATCGGCTTCGGCGACGAGTGGATTCAGCTCGGCAGCCTGAAGGATTTCATCGACGGCTCGCTCGGGTCCAGCACCGCCAAGATGTTCGAGCCCTACCGGAACGAGCCGGGCAGCACCGGCCTGTTCTTCACCCCGCTGAGCCGGCTGCGCGACGACATCCTCGCCGCCGATCGCGCGGGGTTGGGGGTCGCGGTGCATGCCATCGGCGACCGCGGCAACGCCGAACTGCTCGACATCTTCGCGGAGGTAGGCAAGAAGAACGGCCCGCGCGACCGCCGGCTGCGCGTCGAGCACGCCCAGCACCTGCGCCCGCAGGACTACCGCCGGTTCGCCGAGTTGGGCGTGGTCGCGTCGCTGCAGCCGTACCACATCATCGACGACGGCCGGTGGGCGGAGGGTCGGATCGGCAAGCAGCGGTGCGCCTCGTCGTACGCCCTGCGGTCCCTGCTCGACGTCGGGGCGAAGGTGGCGTTCGGGTCCGACTGGAGCGTGGCCCCGCTCGATCCGCTGCTCGGCATCGACGCCGCCGTCAATCGCCGCACCCTCGACGGCAAGCACCCGGGCGGCTGGTTCCCCGAGCAGCGGATCACCGTGCCGGAAGCCGTCGAGGCGTACACGCTGACGTCGGCGTACGCGGCCTTCCAGGAGAAGGATCGCGGGTCGCTGGAGGTGGGCAAGCTGGCTGACCTGGTCGTGCTGTCGCGCGACATCCTGGCCCCGGCCGAGCGCGACCACATCGCCCGGGCGCGGGTGCTGCTGACCGTCGTCGGCGGACGGGTTGTGTACGAGGCGAGGTGACCGGGACAGGCGGAGGAGTGTCCCTGGTCAAGCCGGTGGATGAGCTTTACCATAAAAGTGCGAGGACCGGACGGCCCAGGGCGGACCGTCCGAGCCCGGGTGACAGCCACCCCTGGCCACGGCGGCCGGGCCGATCGCGCTTCGGTCGCCTATCCGCACCTCACGGTACGCCATGGAACCCGATGCACTCTTTCGACACTACCAGGAACTCCAGGCCTACCTCCACTGGACCGACGACGACGCGCGTCTGATCTACGCCGCCGCGCCCGCCCTTGAACCTCTCCTCCCCGAACTGATCCGCGATTTCTACGAGGAGATCGACCGCCACCCCGACACGCGCAAGGTCATCACCGGCGGGGCGGAACAGATCGAGCGCCTCAAGGGCACCCTGGGGCAGTGGCTTCGCGAACTGCTCTGGGGACCGTACGACCTCGCCTACGTCGCTCGCCGGTGGCGCGTCGGCTGGCGCCACGTCGAGATCGGTCTCGACCAGGTCTACACCAACGTGGCCCTCTCCCGCCTGCGCAACGGCCTGCTGCGCGGCCTGCACGGGCGCTTCGCCGACAACTCGGAGGTCATCCTCACCACCAGCCGGGCTCTGAACAAGCTGCTCGACCTCGACCTGGCGATCATTGAGGACGCCTACCAGGCGGAGTACAGCGACCGGCTCCAGCGGGCCGAGCGGCTGGCCACCATCGGCCAGATCGCTGGCGGCGTCGCCCACGAGCTGCGCAACCCGCTCAACGTCGTCAAGACATCCGTCTACTTTCTGCTCAACGCCCGCACCCTGACCGCCGAGAAAAAGACCGAGCACCTGCAGCGGATCGAGCGTCAGGTGTCGCTCGCCGATGGGGTGATCACCGCCCTGTCGAACTTCGCCCGGATGCCGGTGCCGAGCCTGCGCCCGTTCTCGATCGGGCGCTGCGTCCGCGAGGCGCTGGAGTTCAACCCGGTCCCGGACAACGTCCGGGTGATGGTCGATTGCCCGGACACGCTGCCGCAGGCGCTTGCGGACATCGACCAGGTGCGCATCGTCTTCGCGAACCTGTTCCGCAACGCCCGGGAAGCGATGCCAGACGGTGGGACGCTGGCCGTCGCCGCCCGGCAGGTGGGCGACGCGGTGGAGACGACGGTCGCCGACACCGGCGTCGGCATCCCGCCGGCAGAGCTGGGCCGCGTCATGGAGCCGCTGTTCTCGACGAAGGCGCGCGGCCTGGGCCTGGGGCTGGCCATCGCCCGCGCGATCCTGGAAAAGAACCGGGGCGGGCTGCACGTCGCCAGCGAGCCGGGTCGGGGGAGCACGTTCACCGTGCGCCTGGCCGCCGACCTCGTCCAGGAGGACCAGCCGGGATGAAAGATACCGCCCCCTCCATCCTCGTGGTGGACGACGACGTCGATACCTGCCGGAATCTGTCTGACATCCTCGCCGACCTCGGCTACCGCGTTGCCGTTGCCCACGACGGGCCGTCGGCCCTGGAGCGGATCCGAGCCGAGCCGTTCGACGTCGCCCTGCTCGACCTGAAGATGCCCGGGATGGACGGCCTGACGCTGTACCGGGAGATCAAGAAAACCCGCGCCGGGACGGTGGCGCTGATCGTCAGCGCGTTCGCCAACGAAGCGGTCCGGGAGGAGGCGCTGGCTGCCGGCGCCTGGCAGGTGCTGTCCAAGCCGGTCGATTTCCCACGCCTGCTCGCGCTGGTCGAGGAGGCGCTCGGCCAGCCGCTGGTGATGGTGGTCGATGACGATCACGACCTGTGCCAGGCGCTGTGGGACATCCTCCGGGACCGCGGCTTCCGCGTCTGTCTCGCTCACGACGAGCGTGCAGCGGCGGCGCGGTTGCGCGGCCAGGCGTTCCAGGTCGTGCTGATCGACATGCGGTTACCCGACGGCGACGGCACGAACGTCTTCCACCTGGTCCGCACCAGCAACCCCAGGGCGCGGACCGTGCTGATTACCGGACTCCGTCCGGAGATGGAGCAGCTGATCGACAGGGTGCGCCAGGAGGGTGTCGATGCCGTCTGTTACAAGCCGTTCGACGTCCCACGCCTCCTGAGCGTGCTGGAGCAACTGACCCACGCGGCGAGCGAGGAGCGAGGCTAGCGGGTTGTGGAGCCAGGGGCCAGCGAATGCGGGCCGCGCGCACTCCGTACCGAACGACAACCCTACCCCCGATCCTTCATCCCGCCGCACACGAGCGAGAACCCCCGACGAACGCCCCGCCTTAGAGAGCCATGACGACCCTCCCCCGGTTACGAGTCCTGGTGATCGACGACGACGCCGACACGCGGGCCAACCTCATCGACATCCTGCAGATGGATGGCCACGTGGTCGAGACGGCCGGCAGCGTCGCCGAGGCACTCGACCGGCGCAGCTGGCCCGAGCTGTCCGCCATCATCCTCGACCGGAAGTTGCCGGACGGCAGTGCGGAAGAGCTGATCCCGCGCCTCAAACAGCTGGCGCCGGAGGCGGCCATCATGATCGTGACCGGCTACGCCGACCTGCAGGGGGCGATCTCGGCTCTGCGGCAGGGGACGGCCGACTACATCCTCAAGCCGATCGAACCGGCCGCCCTGCGCGCCAGCCTGGAGCGCGTGACCGAGCGGCAGCGCCTCAAACGGGAGAAGGAACGCAGCGAGCAGGCATTCGGCACCCTCGTCGAGGCCGCCCCGTCGATGATCGTCATCCTGCGGCCCGACCACACGATCCTGTATTTCAACCCCTACGCCGAGGAGGTGACCGGCTACACCGCCGCAGAGGTCCACGGCCGCAACTTCTTCGCCGTCTTCATCCCCGATGAGAACCGGACCGCGGTCATCGAGCGCGTCCGGGGCGTGCTCGCCGGGGCGGCTCTCCGCGGTATCGAGACGCAGGTGCGGTGCAAGGACGGCACCCAGCGCTGGATGCTCTGGAACGCCCGGCGGCTGGCCGACTACGAGGGCGCCCCGGCCCTGCTCGCGGTTGGGCAGGACATCACCGGGCTCAAGCACGCCCAGGAGCAGGCCGTCCAGTCGGAGCGCCTCGCCGCCATCGGCCAGATGATGACCGGCCTGGCCCACGAGAGCGGCAACGCTCTCGCCCGCAGCCAGGCGTGCCTCGAAATGCTCGCCCTTGAGGTTCCGGATAAGCCGGATATACAGGATCTTATTATGCGTATCCAGCAGGCACAGCACCACCTGCGCCAGCTCTACGAGGAGGTGCGCGGGTACGCGGCTCCCCTCAAGCTGGAGCGCGAGACGTTGAGCGTGGCACTGGTCTGGCGGCAGGCGTGGGAGAACCTGGCCCTGCGCCGCCAGGGGCGGCAGGCGACGCTGCACGAGCACACCAGGGGAATCGACCTGCACTGTTCGATCGACCCGTTTCGGCTGGAGCAGGTGTTCCGCAACATGTTCGAGAACTCCCTCGCCGCCTGCCCCGACCCGATGCGCCTCGACATTACCTGTGCCGAGACGCGGCAGCGGGGGCGGCCGGCGCTGCGGGTGACGGTGCGCGACAACGGACCGGGACTGACGGCGGAGCAGCGGCGGCGCATCTTCGATCCGTTTTTCACGACCAAGACGAAGGGCACGGGGCTTGGCATGGCGATTGCTAAACGAGTCGTCGAAGCCCACGGAGGGCAGATCACCGTTGGGGCGCCCTCGGACCAGCCGGTGGGTTCAACAGGTTCGGGTCTCCCACCCTCCGGGGCGGAGGTCTTTCTCGTCTTGCCGCGTGAGGCTCCATGAAACCCGCGCTGCGCATCGCCGTGGCCGACGACGAGCCGGATATGCGCGATTACTTCCGCAAAATCCTGCCGCGCCTGGGGCATCAGGTGGTGGCCGTGGCCGAGAACGGCCGCGACCTCATCGAGCAATGTCGAACGGCGACCCCCGACCTCGTCCTGACCGACATCAAGATGCCGGAGATGGACGGTATCGACGCCGCCCGGTCCATATACGCCGAACGGCCGGTGCCGGTCGTGCTGGTGTCGGCCTACCACGACTCGGACCTGATTGCGCGTGCGGAAGCGGACCACGTCATGGGCTATCTCGTCAAGCCGATCAAGCAGGCCGACCTCGAGCCGGTGATGGCGCTGGCGATTCGCCGCTTCGAGCAGTTCGAGATGCTGCGCCAAGAGGCGGCGGACCTGCGCCAGGCGCTCGCCGACCGGAAATTGATCGAGCGGGCCAAGGGCGTGCTGATGAAGCGCACGCGCCTGGATGAACACGAGGCGTTCCGCCGCATGCAGAAACTGGCGAGCCAGAAGAGCCGCAAGTTGCGGGACATCGCGGAAATGATCCTGATCAGTGAGGAGGCGGTCGAGCCCTCCGGAGGGGGGGAGTGAGCGCCCGCTCCGCACACCCGTGCCCCGAAACCGCACACTCGCCCCCGGTCGCACCTGCATCCGCCAGCGTCTCAGACACGGGCCGGCGAGAGGGGGGCCATTGCTTCTCTCTCCCGGACCGTGGAGCCGATTTTGCTTGTCGGACCCTCCGCCGCCGGGGATGATGTCCTCCAAGCTGCCTTTCCGGACTCGCGCAGCGGCTCCACGCATCTCGCTCCACTGGCAGTCCACCTCAGACGAAGCGGAGAACCTGCGATGACTCGCACGCGGTCGGCGTTCACGCTGATCGAGCTTCTCGTGGTGATCGCCATCATTGCCGTCCTGATCGGCCTGCTCCTCCCGGCCGTCCAGAAGGTCCGGGAGGCCGCCGACCGGGCCAGCTGCCAGAACAACCTCAAGCAACTCGGCCTCGCGCTGCACAACTTCCACGACAGCCGCAGGGTGTTCCCGGCGTCCGGGTGGACGGTGGCTGGCCCCGGCAACCCGGCCGGCAAGTACGTCGGCTGGCGCGCCCTGCTGCTGCCATTCATCGAACAGGAGAACCTGAAGCGCCTGTATGACTTCCGGGTCCACTGGTGGGAGGGCGTCAACCTCGACGTCGCGCCATTCCCGATCACCCTGTTCCAGTGTCCGAGTGTCCCGCAGCGCCAGGCCGTGACGTCCGCCGTCGCCAAGGCTCCGCGTCCGGCGATGACGTTCGCCAAGCCGCTGGCGCCGACCGACTACGAGGCGATCATGGGCGTCCAGTCCACCATCAACCCGACCCTCTACGCCACCGCCGCAACCAATCGGTCGGTCATGTTCCGCAACTCGGCGGTCCGGCTGGCCCAGGTCGCCGACGGGACGTCGAACACGATCGCGCTCGTGGAATGCGCCGCCCGGCCGCTGGTCTTCCGCGGGACGACGGCGACGACTCTCGCCAACGACCAGGGGCAGGGGTGGATCGACAGCGAAGGGCCGTTCAGCCTGGACGGATCGAACGACGACGGGTCGGTCCAGGGGCGGGGACCGGCCCTCACCCCGCGGGCAATCAATGCGACGAACGAGAACGAGCCCTACGCCTTCCACACCGGCGGCGCCAACTTCGTGTTCGCCGACGGCCACGTCCAGTTCCTCAGCGACACGATCCCGCTGCTCCCCTTCGCCGCCCTCTGCACCCGGGCCGGCGGCGAGGTCGTCAACGCCAACGACTACTGACGTGGCGCATCGTGAGAGGCCGGGCCTGCGAGCGGGAGACGGTGGCGGCCATGAAACTGCTGGAACCTGGGCTCACCCAGCAGATGATGCGCGGGCGGCCGCTTCTCCTCCGGCGCGGCGTCACACGGTCGGCCGGCGGCCGATGCCGGCGAGCAGGGCGATCACGAACAGAACCAGGAAGATGAAGAACAGGATCTTGGCGATCCCGGCCGCGCCGGCGGCGACGGTGGTGAAGCCAAACAGGGCGGCGATCAGGGCGATAACCAGGAATGTCAGTGCCCAGGACAACATCGTACACCATCCTTTCGGATCATCAGGTTCAGGGTCCGCCTCTCCTCACTCCACGCCCGGGCCGGCATCGTGCCGACCCGGACCCGCAGCCTCTTCTCCGTTGCCTCTTTCTCTGCAGCCGTTATTACCCCGGCTCGCCAACCAGTGTCATACTGCTGTCACTGTTCATCTTATCCTTGCGCGGCACCTAACGCCGTCACGAGGGCCGCGATTGTTGCAGCTGAAACTGTCCGCTGACGGGCACTGATGATGAGGGCAGTTTCCGTACCAAATGGCGCGGCCGAACCGAAAGCGGGTAGATCCGAGGCGGGAACCCTTGGCAGAATGCGTTGCCGGGCCGCGGCAGGCCGAAAACCGGCAGGAGGTGCGCAACGGATTGCTCAGCTGGGAGGAGGGAGTAAGGAGTTAAAGCCCACGGGTGGCGTCCCGTGGATGAACCCTTGAAGACTTGACCCACGGAGCGCCATCCGTGGGCTTTCGCT
>JADLBT010000025.1 GCA_020847555.1 Gemmataceae bacterium | reverse complement strand
TGTCCTGAATGGCGATGGTGTTCGCCATCCGGGCAACGTCCTTGACGCGCTCGCCGTCCCAGACGGCCACCACGCCCGGCGCGGCCAGCGCCGCCGACAGATCGATGGACTTGATGGTCGCGTGCGCGTAGTCGCTGCGAACGAACACCAGTTCCAGCGTGCCCGGCAACTTGATGTCGTCGACGTACTGTCCCTCGCCGCGCACCAGGCGCGGATCTTCGACTCGTTTGCGCTGCGCCCCGATCTCAGGCTGATAGACTGCGGTCATGCCGCCCCTCCAGGTGTCACATGCGTCGTAGCACTGGTCATCCGTGGCCGGCCGCCCGCCCCGTGGCCGTGGGCGTGCCAGCCGTTCTAGTTCGCGTGCCCAATGTTCCGGCAGGGTAGCATGTGCGGGCCAGAGCGGCGAGATTCGAGAGACCGGGCAGCCGACACAGGCAGATGAACGGACGAGGCGCGGGCGTGACGACGCGAACGGATCACGAGGCAAGTCCGAGTCGGGGCAGGAAGGCCAACAGCGCCCACGTCTCGCGGCGGGCCGCCCTGACCGTCCTGCTCGGGTTGGCCGGCGGCGCCACCCTGGCGACAGCCTGCCAGCAGCCGACCTTCCCGAGCCGCGCCGCCGAGGCGAAGCCGACCGTCCTGCTGCCGGTGCCGCCCACCTCCACGCCCGCCGCGACGCCGAAGCCCGGCAGCCAGGCCGCCCCGCCCACGCCCGCACCGAAGCAGGGAGGTGCGCTGTCCTGGGCGCTCGGCGCAGACCCCGGCGGCCTGGACCCGTACACGAACCCCGATCCCGCCGCTGTCGCCGTCTGGGGCGACCTCGCCTACCAGAGCCTCGTCATGTACGACGACGGCATGAAGCTCGCGCCGGGCCTTGCGGAAACCTGGGTCAACACCAGCCCGACGACCTGGACCCTCAAGCTGCGCCAGGGGGTCACCTTCCACGACGGCAGCACCTTCGAGGCTGAAGACGTACAGGCGTGGTTCGAGCATCTGCGGTCGCCCGCCACGGCCTCGCCGCACCGAGCCGCCTTCGGCCACATTGCGGGGGTCGCAGTGCGCGGCCGGCATGAGGTCGAATTCACGCTGACCGCCCCGTACGCTCCGTTTCTGGCATCGTTCGCGGCGCTGCACGGCTCGGCCATCGTGCCGCGCCGCTGGCTCCAGGCCGGCGGCGCGGCGCCGAAGACGCCAGCCCCTGGCAGCGGGTCATTCATGGTCGCCGAGTACGTCGCGGGAAGCCATGTGGTCTACGCCCGGAATCGGGCCGCCTGGGAGCGGGGCGTCCCGCACCTTGACGCCGTCACCGTGTCGTTCCTCCCCGACCCGGAGGCGCGCATCGCGGCACTGCGCAGCGGACAGGTGCACGGCGCGGTCATCACTCCCGACCTGTTGCCGCGCCTGCGCTCCGAGCGTACCCTCTCCGTCCTGAAAGCACCGGGCGGCACGCAGCACCTGACAGTCATGAACACCCGACGCGAGCCGTTTGACGACGTGCGCGTCCGGCAGGCGCTGGCCGTCGCCGTGGACCGGGCTGCCGCGCTCTCGCGGGTGCTGGCCGGCGAGGGGCAACTGTCCGGGCCGATCCCACCGGGACCAGGCGGACCGGGCGGCTGGGCGGCGCCAACCGAGGAGCTTCCGTACCGCCCGAATCAGCGGGCCGCTCGGGCGCTGCTCGCGGAGGCCGAGTTGCCGACTGGCTTCGAGGCGACCATCCGCACTTCCGCCGCTTCGCCGGTCATGCTGGGGACCGCTACCCTGCTGGCCGAACAGCTTCGGCCACTGGGCATCACCCTGAAGGTTGAGCAGCTTTCGGCGAGCGCCCTGGCCTCGGCGTTCCGCACGCGCGACTTCGACCTGATCACCCAGACCGTCGGGCATCAGCCGGACCCGGACGGTTACCTCTCGGCGTACTTCCACGGACAGGGTCTCCAGAATGCCGCCGGCTGGCGGAACGTGGCCTTCGACGAGGCCGTAGACACTGCGCGCACCGTGCTCGATCCTGGCCAGCGCCGAGACCGCTACTTCCAGGCAGCGGACATCCTGCTGGACGAGGCGCCCGCCATCTGGTGGTTCACCGAGCATCAGCTTGCCGCCGTGCAGGCCAGCGCGCCCACGGTACGCGGGTTCGCGCCGGCCTACGACGGGCGGCTTGCCCGGCTGAAAGCGTCCTGGCTCTACGGGTAGCCCCCCGCCCTCACGGCGATCAGGCACTGATCAGGCGCCCTTCACAGACTGCTCACAGTTCCCCCAGGCACGGGCCGAACGAGCCACGGCCGGCGCTACGATCTCGGCATCGTGAAGCTCGTATTGTTCGCAGATCTCCATCTTGACGCCCCGTTCGCCTGGTTGGGGGGCAGCCAGCTTGCGGCGCGGCGGCGGCGGCATGCACTGCGCCAGACGCTCCGCAACATCACGGCGCTGGCCGACGAGGTCCGCGCCGATGCGTTGCTCTGCGCCGGCGACCTCTTCGAGCAGGCACGCTACGCCCCGGACACGGTCACCTTTCTGGAGCAGACGTTCGAGCAGATTGAGCCGCTGCCGGTGTACCTCGCGCCCGGCAACCACGACTGGTACGGCCCCGAAAGCCCGTACCGGCAGGCCCGGTGGAGCGCAAACGTCCACGTCTTCACCGAAGACCGGCTGACCCCCGTGCCCCTGCAAGACGGCTGTACGCTGTGGGGTGCTGCGCACCGCGCACCGGCCCGCACGCTCGGGTTCCTGGACGGCTTCCAGGTTGACCGGGGCGGTATCCACCTGGGGCTGGCCCACGCCTCCGAACGCGGCGGGTTCACCGCCAGCATGCCGGGCGAGCAGCCGCACGCGCCGTTCGACGCGGCGCAGATCCCGGCGACAGGGCTGCATCACTTCCTCGTCGGGCACTACCACCGGCCGCAGGACGCCGAACGGTACACCTACCCTGGCAATCCCGACTTCCTGACGTTTGGGGAGGACGGCCAGCGCGGCGCGGTGATCGTGACCGTGCTGCCCGATGGGCGGGTGCTCCGCGAACGCCGGCGCGTTGGGGTGACTGAGACGCACGATCTGACGCTCAACGTCGCTGGCGCCGTCAGCCAGCACGACATCCGGGAGCGGCTGGCGGCTCTGCTGGCCGAC
>JADLBT010000024.1 GCA_020847555.1 Gemmataceae bacterium | reverse complement strand
TGATCGGCGGCAAGTCCCGGATCGTCCGGAAACCGTTGCCCGCCGACGATCCGAAGCAGCGCCAGCCGGATATCACCCTGGCGAAGCAATACCTCAAATGGGAGCCGACCGTACCGCTCGAAGAGGGCCTCAAGCGGACGATCACGTATTTCCGGACGCAGATGTGAGCGACCGCCGCTGAAGGCGGCGGAACGTTCAACGCTGAACGTCTAACGTTGAACGCATAAGTTGGCTGAGGTGCGGTCGCGCGCCCTGACCGATATGTAGGGCCGGACCTTGGTCCGCGCCTCGAATGGCTCGATGGCTTCGTAACCCAATCAGGCACGGACCGAGGTCCCGCCCTACACTCCGACGCGTTCCACCGATGCCGTCGCATCCAGCAGCGTCACCAGCACATCCACGGTCATCTTCCGCTCCTGCGTGCCACGGTAGGTGCCCTTGAGCGGCGGGACGTCGGCGTAATCCCGGCCGGCGCCGATCTTCACGTAGCGGCCGTTGGTCTGCTGGTTGTTGGTGGGGTCGAGTCCGCGCCAGCCGTGTCCGGGGATGTACACCTCGACCCAGGCGTGGCTGGCCTGGGCGCCTTTCAGGTGCTCGGTGGGACCATTGTACAGATACCCGCTGACGTAACGGGCCGGGAGCTTCAGCGCCCGGCACAGCCCGATCATGACGTGGGCGAAATCCTGGCAGACGCCCTTCCGCAGCTGCATCGATTCGCGGACCGTGGTGTGCACATGCGTGGAGGCCGGCTCGTAGCGGAAATCATGGTGGATGTGGTGCATGATCTTCAGCGCGGCCTGCCATGCGTCGGTCTCGCCGGCGGTGATGTCCAGGGCGAGCCGCCACGCCTCCACGCTGTCGTTCACGAACTGGCTGGGTTGCAGGTAGTCGTAGCAGCGGTCGATCCTAGTGCCGGCGGACAGGTTGGCGAGCGGGGCGAGGGCGGCGTCCTCGGGCAGGCCGGGGGCCTCGCTGGTCGTGACTGTGGAGGAGGCCTCGACGGTCAGCTCGGTGTGGGGCCGCGAGACATCGAACAGATGCACGCAGTTGAAGTAGAAATCGAGGTAGTGCGTGAGCCGGGTGGAGGGCAGGACCTTGAGGATGAAGCTGTGGCGCCGCTGCGTTTCGCAGTCGCCGGGTTGCAGACGGGCTTCATTGTAACTGTCCTGCACCGGTGCGGCGTAGGCGTAATGCGTCCGGTGGAGCACCGAGAGTTTCATGCTTGGCCGGTCATGGAGGGAAACCGGGCGGCTTGGCGAACGATTTGTTGCTGTTGCTCCTCCTGCTGGCGCCAGGCGTTTTCCTCCCCCGCCTGGAAAGCCTGGAAAATATAGGTCTGGAAAACCGCCTCGCCGATGGCGTTGAGCCGGGCCTGGAGCTGGTCGAGGTAGGTGTGGAGGTCGGGCTTGAAGATGTCGGCCGCGGCGCTGAACTGCAGCTCGGCGTGCAGGCGGCCGCCGAGCTTTTCGGCGTCGTTGCTGAAACGGCCCTCGGCGACCCCGGAGATGCGGCGCAGCGCGGTGTTGACCTGCTGGAGGCAGAAGCGCACGGAGCGGGGGAAGTCCTCCGAAAGCATGAGGAACTCCGCCACGAGCTCGGGCCGGACCTCGGCGCCGTGCAGCGCCTTGTAGGCGTCCCACGCGCTGCAGGATCGCAGCATGGCGGACCAGCCGAGCACGTCGGCCTGGCTCAGGCCCGGGCCGGCCCCGGGTGCGGCGAGCGAGGCGTGGCGGACGTCGAGCATGCGCGAGGTCTTGTCGGCCCGCTCGAGGAAGCGGCCGATCTGCATGAAGAGCCATCCCTCGTTGCGGACGACGGTGGCGTCGGCCATGCCCTGGAGCAAAAGGGAGCCGTCGCGCACCTCGTTGAAGAAATCGTGCGGGTTGTCGTCCCAAAGCTGCCGGGCGGCCGGGCTGTGCAGGAAGAGATAGAGCCGGTTGAGGGCCTCCCAGAGCTCGACCGTGATCTGGTCGCGCACGGTGCGGGCGTTTTCCCGGGCCGAGCCGATGGCGGAGACGATGGAATTGGGGTTGGCGGCCTGGAAAACGAAGAACTCCGCGACGTTCTGCCCGGTGGGCCGGGCATACAGTTGGGCGAAAAGTTCCTCATCGCCCGTACTCTGGACGATGGGCACCCAGTGGTCGGCGAGGGTGCTGTCGTTCAGGTTGCGGAGGTTGAGCATGAGCTGGAGGTTCACATCAACGAGCCGCGCGGTGTTTTCCGCGCGTTCGACGTAGCGACTCATCCAGTAAAGGCCATTGGCGACGCGGCTGAGCATGCAGAGTAAAATGGTTGGATTGAGGAACGATGAATGGAGCCCTGACGCTAAGCCGGTGGACGGCGGTGGGTAGGGCCCGGCCTCCGGACGGGCCGGGCATGGCGGGCGCAAGCTGCAACGCCCGTCCGGCCCGCCCTCCATAGGCTTGGCGAAGGAGGGAGGCCGGGCGCTACCCAGATGGCATCTCCCCCAGGGAGAAACCCTGCTGGATTGTGCTCACTCATCGCCGTACAGCACCCAGGTGTCCTTGCTGCCGCCACCCTGCGAGGAGTTGACGACGAGGGAACCGGGCCGGAGGGCGACGCGGGTGAGGCCGCCGGGAATGATCACGGGTTTTTCGCCGTAGAGGATGAAGGGCCGCAGATCCACGTGGCGGCCGGCGAAGCCGCCCTCGCCGAAGGTCGGGTGGCGCGACAGGCTGATGACGGGCTGCGCGATGTAGTTGCGCGGCTCGGCGGCGACGAGCCG